>JAXDLE010000114.1:0-6040 GCA_034666725.1 Chloroflexota bacterium | reverse complement strand
ATCCAGCGCCTGACCGGTCGCAGCGGACCTATCGCGAGCTTGTCGAGGAATGAGTTCCAGCGCTGCCGCGCGCCGCCGACCCAGCCCATGATCTCGGCGTAGTTCGCCTCGACCGTCTTGTTGAAGAGCGTCCCTGGGAACGGCACGAGGAAAGCGATGAGCAGCGCGAGCAGGCTCATGCCACCCAGCGTGCCCAGGTCGAGTCCACCGCCGCCGCTTGTCTGGCCGGGTGAATGCAGGTGCTCGGGCCAGCTGATTACCGCGGCCGGTGTGGGCGAAGGCGGTGGGGCGGTTGCCTCCGCAGTCGGTGCCACAGTCGGCTCAGGCGTCTCGTCCGGGGTCGCGGTCGGGGCGGCCGTCGGCGGTGCGCTCACCGGGGCCACTGTGGGTGCAAGCGACGGGGTCGGGGTAGGCGTAAGAGTGGGGCTGGCCGTTGCGGTGGGGCTTGCCGTCGGCATCGGACTTGGCGAGATGGTTGGCGCAGATGACGGAGTGGCCGTTGGAGCTGGCGAGGCCGTCGGGGCAGGGGTCGGCGAGGCGGTCGGCTTGGGTGTCGGGCTCGGGCTGTTCGTCGGTGACGCCGTCGGCTTTGGTGTGGGGCTGGGTGTCGCGGGCGCGGTGACCGTGTAAGGCTTCTGGGCGATGTCGAAACTGTTGCAGGGGCCGCGTGCAGAGAGGGTGCATACCGTGACGGTGTAGTCGCCGGGTCCCTCTGTGGGTGCATATGTGAACTTCCCGAAATGGCCGTCGGCGTTCGTGGAGGCGCCACCTGGGCCGATCTCGTGGACGAGCGGGTCGCCCGGCACCTCGCCGGCGGGCCCAAACCAAATCTTTACCGGCCGACCGGGGAAGAAGGTGTCACCCGAGTAATCGAATGGCGACCCAGTTGGTCCGGACGCCTTGCTGAGCGTGAAGATCGGACTCGTGATGGTGAACTGCTTGACGACCGACTCGCTGCAGCTGCCATCGAAGTTGGAGACGTTGCAGATCCGGATCGGGTAGTTCCCCGCGGGCAGATTCGGCACGTTGAAGGTTCGCGTCCATGTCGACGGCCCGAAAACGTCGCCGATCATGTCGATGTTTGCCCCGGCAGGAGCCCATGTGATCCGAATTGCTTCGTCTACAGGTTCGGGTACCCAGCCTTTGCCGCTGATCGAGAGCGGGGAACCTTGGCGGCCGCTGGCCTTGCTCAGGTTCGCGGTGCCCTTGACGACTGCAAAAACGTGGACTACGCACGAGGCAGTGCCCGATGTTGAACTGGGGCGCGTGGCGCAAACAGAGATGAAGTGTTTTCCGGGCCGGACTGGGTTGGCTTCGTTGTCGTACCAGGGCACCTCGACCTTGAAGTTGAAGACGCCATCCGTCGTTACGGCGGTCGATCCCTGCGTCGCGATCTCATAGATCGGGAACGGCGTTAGGTGGTCGCCGGGCAGATCCCAATAGGCCTTCGCAGCATTCCACGCTCCGGTGGGTCCGTCGTCCAGGTCGCCGCTGACGCTGACGAGCGTGGGGTTGCCATTTCCGTCGTCGCGCGGCCCGCTTGTTGGACTCGCCGACATGCCGGCAGCCAGCACGAAGCCCAGGCCGACAAGGAATGTCAGTCCAAACGCGGCAAGTGTGACGAGGATGCCGCGCCGTTGCGGTGTCATGACCGGAATCACCTGGTGCCCCCCTGGCCGAACGTGGACCCACGACGCGCCACGCGGCGAGTAGTCAATCTTGCCACGACGGGCCGCGCGAGGGAAGTGGCCCGTTCCGGTGAGATAATCGTGGTTCCAGCGGTCCCACCCCGCTCAAGCCTGAGGTTTCGACACGACTGTGGCCGAAGAAAAGTCGACCTGGACGACCAAGAAGGGTCTCGCCCAGATGCTCAAGGGCGGCGTGATCATGGACGTCGTCACGGCTGAGCACGCAAAGATTGCCGAGGATGCCGGCGCCGTCGCCGTGATGGCGCTCGAGCGCGTCCCGTCGGATATCCGCGCGGCGGGCGGCGTGGCGCGCATGAGCGACCCGTTGCTGATCACCCAGATCATGGAAGCCGTGAGCATCCCGGTGATGGCCAAGGCGCGCATCGGCCATTTCGTCGAGGCGCAGGTGCTCGAGGCGCTCGGCGTCGACTACATCGATGAGTCCGAGGTGCTGACACCAGCCGACGAGCTCAACCACATCGATAAGCACGCGTTCAAGGTGCCCTTCGTGTGCGGCTGCCGCGACCTGGGTGAGGCGCTACGGCGCATCAATGAGGGCGCGGCAATGATTCGCACCAAGGGCGAGGCGGGCACAGGCAACATCGTCGAGGCCGTGCGCCACATTCGGGCGCTGTGGGCGGGCATTCGCAGGCTCCAGGGCATGCGCGAGGACGAGCTCTTTGTCGCCGCCAAGGAGCTACAGGCACCGTTCGAGCTGGTCAAAGACGTGGCTGCCAATGGCAGGCTGCCCGTGGTCAACTTTGTCGCAGGTGGCATTGCGACCCCGGCCGATGCCGCGCTGGCAATGCAGCTGGGCGCGGAGGGCGTCTTCGTCGGCAGTGGCATCTTCAAGAGCGAGGATCCGGCTCGCGTCGCGCGCGCGGTCGTCCAGGCGACGACGCACTTCGACAACCCGCAGATCATCGCCGAGGTCTCGAAGGGCCTGGGCAAGGCGATGCCCGGCATTGAAATGAGCACCCTCGCGGAGTCCGAGCGTCTGGCCGTCCGCGGCTGGTAGTCCGGTGAACGCCACACGACCCGTGCGGATTGGCGTGCTCGCGGTCCAAGGGGCCTTCGCGGAGCACATTGCCGTGCTGCGCGAGATCGGCGTCGAGGCCGTGCCGGTCAGGCTCCCGGCCGACCTGGAAGGTTTGTCAGGGCTGATCCTGCCCGGCGGCGAGAGCACCGCCATACGCAAGCTGATCGACACCTGGGGGCTGCGCCAGCCGATCCTCGATCTCGCCGAGCGCGGTGCGCCGCTGTTCGGCACGTGCGCGGGCATGATCCTGCTGAGCAACGAGATCACCGATGGCGACGCGCCCGTCTTTCCGTTGCTCGACATCGGCGTGAAGCGCAACGCCTTCGGGCGGCAGCTCGACTCGTTCGAGGCGGACATCAATGTGCCCGTGCTGGGCGATCGGCCGGTCCACGCGATCTTTATTCGTGCGCCCATCGTCGAGCGCGTCGGCGCGGACGTCGACGTGCTCGCCCAGCTCGAGGACGGCCGCGTCGTGGCGGTGCGCCGGGGCAACATCATCGCCACCGCATTCCACCCCGAGCTGGCCGGCGAGACGCGCTTCCACCGACTCATCGCGACCATGGCTGCCGAGTACGCCGAGCCGGGCGAGGGTAGCGCGCGACGGCCACATCCCATCCGGCGGGCGCGCGCCAATTGATCGAGCCGCGCCGAGCAGCATCGAGCCGCGCCGGACGGGTGCGCGCCGCACGGCTGACCGATCTCGCCGCGGTCAGCGAGCTATCGCGCCTCTCCCACGCTGAGGTCGCCGGCACCGGGCGGATGCGCACACTGGGACTGCCGGTGAGCAGCGGGCAGATCAGCGTCTTCTCGCTGTTCCGGCTTCCGCTGGGCGCCTTCCTGCCGGGTGACCTGTTGTACGTCTATGAGGATCGCGGCCACGTCGACGGGCTGGCGCGCGTCGAGCACGAGGGCATGCGCGACGAGTTCACGATTGTCGAGCTCGACGCGGTCGACGACGGCGCGGCCGGCGACATCCGCTTCCGCCTCGTGCAGCACATCCTGCGCGACGCATCCAAGCGCGTGGGTCTGCGCTTCCACGTCGCCTGCGCCGACGAGGCGGGCAACGTGGAGCTCTTCATGCAGGCCGGCTTTGCGCGCTACGGCGAGGAACGCCTGTTCTACCGACCCCCCGATGAATCCATCTCCTCGCAGATGAGCGCAAGTGATGCTGCGCAGCGCGGCATCCGCGCCGCGCAGGCGGTCGACGCGCTGGAGCTCGACCGGCTGTATCGCGCCGCAACTCCGGCACCGGTCGTGCGCCTCGAGGATTACCGCCTGCCCGACTGGGAGCGGCAGGGCAATCACTGGCGCGTGCCCCGCTCGGCGCTCACCCCGTTGCTGCGCTTCGCTGACGTCGAGGCGTTCGTCCAGGGATCAGCCAAGGACCAGACGCTGCTCGCGTTCTGCCAGGTTGGCCGGGCCAAAGCCGAACAGCCCGATTACCTGCGCATCATCAGCAGGCCCGAACATGATCCAAGCGATCTGATCGCTTTTGGCTTGACACAGATCAAGCTGCATAGGTCCGGTCGGGGCGTCGTAAGCGCCGTGCGCACTTACGAGTCCCCGTTAGATCGCCGTCTGGCAGAGAATGGCTTCGGCAGCCTCGCCGTGGTATCGCTCTTGATGCGGGAGGTGACTCAACGCGTGAAGGAACCAGCACTCGTCCCAGTGGGCATCAGATGAACGAACGACCAGACCTTGAAGCACTGCTCATCGCACTGCCGCCCGAGATCGCCACTCGCGTACGGGCGCTGCCGGCCGAGCGCGACCTGATCGAGGTCATCATGGACCTGGGCCGGCCGCCCGAGGCGCGCTTCGGCGGCGGCGGCGAGGAGATGCTGCTCGAGCGCGAGGTGGCCGAAGAGGACATCCAGTACGTCGTCGACCACATCGGCTCGTTCGGCGAGGACAACCGCGCCGGCATCGAGCGGACGCTGCATCGCATCAGCGCCATTCGCAATCGAAGCGGCAAGATTGTCGGCCTGACGGCGCGCATAGGTCGCGCCGTGTTCGGCACGATCGAGATCGTCAAGGACCTCGTCGAATCAGGTAAGAGCGTGTTGATCATGGGCCGCCCGGGCATCGGCAAGACGACGATGCTGCGCGAGGCCGCACGCGTGCTCGCCGACGACCTCGATAAGCGCGTCGTGGTGGTCGACACCTCCAACGAGATCGCGGGCGACGGTGACATCCCGCACCCCGGCATCGGCCGCGCGCGGCGCATGCAGGTACGCACGCCGCAGCAGCAGCACGCGGTGATGATCGAGGCGGTCGAGAACCACATGCCCCAGGTGATCGTGATCGACGAGATTGGGACCGAGCTCGAGGCGTCCGCAGCGCGGACCATCGCCGAGCGCGGTGTCCAGCTCATCGGCACGGCGCACGGCAACAACCTCGACAACCTGATGTTGAACCCGACGCTGTCCGACCTGATCGGCGGTATCCAGAGCGTCACCCTGGGCGACGAGGAGGCGCGCCGCCGGCGAACACAGAAGAGCGTGCTCGAGCGCAAGGCGCCGCCGACCTTCGATGTGGTCGTCGAGATCCAGTCGCGCGACCGGGTCATGGTCCATCCAGATGTGGCTGACACGGTCGACTCGATGCTCCGCGGCGATCCCGTCGCGCCCGAGCTGCGCTGGCGCGACGAGGGTGGCGTGCACCGATCGCAGGCGCGGCCGCGGCCTGGCCCGCAGAGCCAGATCCCGGGCGAACGGTTTGGCGGCCTGGTCGGGATCGGTGGTAGCGGCTTCCGTTCCGAGCCCGGTTGGCGACCGGACGCGCGACCGTTTGAACAGGAGCGCGGCTCCCGGCCGGGTTACCGGCCCGGGGCGAGTGGCGGCTGGCGGCGCGGACCAAATGGAGGCGCCAGTGGCGGCGACCCTTTTCGGCAAGGCGAGGTAGCCGACCGCGGACCTCTTGAGCGCGGCACGCCGCTCACCGACCACCGGGCGCGCGACATGCGCGAGTTCGAGCGCCAGCAGGCGTGGCGCGACTCGGCCTCTAGGGCGATCACCCAGCTGCGCGCAGATGAGGGCCGCGGTCCCGCCGCACTGCCCGGGGACGACGGCGATGAGGACCTCGAACTCGACGCGCTTGAACAGGAGGCGCAGTTCGACGAAGAGGAGATGACCGGCGACCGCCGGCCGACTCCATTGCCCGCTCCGGGCGACTCGACCCTGCCGACATTGAGCGTCCTGGCCTACGGCGTCAGCCACAAGCGGCTCGAGCAAGCGGTGCGCGAACTCGGGCTGCCGGTGACCGTCGTGCGCGACGCTGAGCAGGCCGATGTCGTGATCACGCTGCGCAACTACTT
>JAXDLE010000113.1:0-4045 GCA_034666725.1 Chloroflexota bacterium | reverse complement strand
CCCAAATACCTCAACTCACCGGCGACGCCGCTCTTCGACAAGAGCCGCACGTTGTACCTGATCGACCGCGCCAAGTCGGCCATCCGCAAAACAGGTCTGGCAGTGCTCGTCGAGGGCAACACAGACGCGCTCATGGCCCACCAGCAGGGCTTCGAGAACGTCGTCGGGACACTCGGCACGGCGCTGACCCCGGCCCAGATCGAGCTCGTGACGCGTTACGCGCCGCGCATCGCGCTGGCGTACGACGTCGATGCCGCGGGCCAAGGTGCGGCCACGTTCGGCGCAACCGAACTGAGCGCGCTGGTCGGCGAAATCGAGCGCAGCGCGCATAAGGGCCGCCTGACCGATGTCGGCGTGATCCGCCTGCCCGACAAGCGCGACCCCGACGAGGTCATGCGCGACGATCCGGCCGCATGGCGCAAGGCGACCGAGGAACCGCTGCCCATCGTCGAGTACCTGATCGACCATTTCGCAAAGCGCCACGACCCGCGCACGCTGAGTGGCCGCGACAAGCTGGTGGCGGCGGTCATGCCGACGATTCGGCGCGTCACCAACCCCACGCAGCGAGACGGCTACCTGCAGCTCCTGGCGCGACGCAGCGGGGTCGAGGAGCGGGTGCTGCTCGAAGAGCTGCGCCGGCCCGAGGAGGCCGCCAAGGTGGTCGGTCGGCCGCAAGAGGCGCATGTTGGCTCCAAGATCAATCTCGAGGCCGTTCTCTCGAGCCCCGACGCGCTCGACCCGCAGGCCGTGGCGCGACTGCTGAAGCGCGCCGAGTTCAGCCTGCTGCGGCTCGTGCTCCTGCGGCCCTACCTGCGCGACCAGATCGAGGATGCGGGCTCGATCGAGTTCGCGTCGACTCCGGCACGTGAGATCTGGACGCGTCTACTGGAATTGCCCGCGGCCGGCTTTGACCGCGCGGCGTTTGCCGAGTCGCTCGACCCAACCCTGGCCGGCGTCGTGCGCACCATGTACGCCGATCCCGAGCCGCTCCCCGAAGACGAGATGGCGCTTCACCAGGCGCTCGAGCAGAGCCTGCTGACCCTTCAGCGCAACCGGCTCGACGAGGAGATCGGTGCCAAGGAGTTCGACATCCGCGAAGCAGAGGCAGCGAGCGATCGGCCTACTGCCGAGGGCCTGCTGCGCCAAGTTATGGAGCTCAAGATGCGCCGTCTCGAGCTCGATCGCAAAAGAGATACGACAACAGTGCTTACCCAAAGACGAGAAAGAGCCACGGCCGCCTCTGCGGCCGCCAGCGGAGGTAACGGATAACCAATGGATAGCGACAAGCAGCTGGTGGCGAGCGTCCTCGAACGCGGCAAGCGCCGCCGCGACGACGACCTCAACGATCAGAAGGACGAGCTCGACGAGCCCCAGGACGGCATAACCGCGGCGGCGGAGCTGGGCGTCGAAGTGCAGATCGACGCCGACGGTACCCAGACACCGTGGGAAGAGCCCCCGGCCAAGCTGGATGCCGCGGCAGCCGACGAGCCGACGGCGGAGGAGCTGGACGCGATTGCGGCCGACATGATCGGCATCGACGACCCGGTCCGGATGTATCTCAAGGAGATCGGCTAGGTGCCGCTGCTCAACGCCGAGGAGGAGGTCGTCCTCGCCAAGGCGATCGAGCTCGGCGAGCAGATCATCGACGAGCCGCACAAGGCGGTGCTCTCACTGTGGGAGTGGACGCGCAACAAGACCGAGACCAAGTCGCGCGACAAGCACCCGCAGCACCGGCTGCCATATGGCGAAGAGACCGAGAAGATCGTCGTCGGCGCGTTCAAGGCCGCCGAGAAGGACGGCCTGCTCCAGAACACGCCCGACTTCCATTTCGTCAAGGCCGGCAAGTCGGTCGAGGGTGACGTTGTCAAGGCGAAGCTCAAGGAGACGAGCCACGTCGTCAAGGCGTACAACGAGAAGCCCAATCGCGAAGCGTTCCTGAACCTCGTCGATTTCAGCTACCGCTCGGCCCACTTGCCCGACGCGGAAACTCATGACAACGCCGCCATTCGCGCGGTGTACGAGTGGTCGCGTGGGGTCGCCTGGGAGGCGCTGCGGCGCTGGATCTACAACGGCAAGGACGCCGAGCTCATCGCCGAGATGGGTTGGACGCCCGAGCAGGACATGACACTCAAGCCGCGCGACCGGCGCGGCGTGCTCGTGCGCTACGGCAAGGAAGGTCGCGAGCAGCTCACGTCGGCAAACCTTCGCCTCGTGGTATCGATCGCCAAGAAGTACATCGGCCGTGGCATGTCCTTCCTCGACCTCATCCAGGAGGGCAACATCGGCCTGATCCGCGCGGTCGAGAAGTTCGACTACGAGAAGGGCTTCAAGTTCTCGACCTACGCGACGTGGTGGATCCGCCAGGCAATCACGCGCGCCATCGCCGACCAGGCGCGGACGATCCGCATCCCGGTCCACATGGTCGAGACCATCAACCGCCTGATCCGCGTATCACGCGGCCTGCTCCAGGAGCTCGGCCGCGAGCCGACGGTCGAGGAGATCGCCGAGGCGATGTCGCGCGGCCAGGAGGTCGTGGTCACGCCTGACAAGGTGCGCGAGATCATCAAGGTCAGCCAGGAGCCGGTGTCGCTCGAGACACCGATCGGTGAGGAAGAGGACTCGCACCTGGGCGACTTCATCGAGGACCGCGCCGCGTTGGCGCCGGCCGAGGCGGCCTCGCACCAGTTGCTCAAGGAGCAGGTCGAGGCGGTGCTCGACTCGCTGAGTGGCCGCGAGCGGCGCGTCCTCCAGCTCCGCTTCGGTCTCGAGGACGGCCGCGCCCGGACGCTCGAGGAAGTTGGCAAGGAGTTCAACGTGACCCGCGAGCGCATCCGCCAGATCGAGGCCAAGGCGCTGCGCAAGCTGCGCCACCCGTCGCGGTCGCGCAAGCTCAAGGACTACCTCGAGTAGCCCGCCACCGGGGAGCGGCCCGATGAAGTTCAAGACCACGATCAAACAGGCTGAGGGCAGCACCGCGACCGGGATCGAGATCCCCGACGAGGTGCTCACCGCGCTCAGCGCTGGCAAGAAACCGCCGGTCAAGGTCACCGTCAACGGCTACGCGTACCGCAGCACTGTCGCAACGGTGAGCGGCAAGTACATGGTCGGTTTCAGCGCCGACCATCGGGCCGCAAGCGGTCTCAACGGTGGTGATGCAGTCGAGGTCGAGATCGAGCTCGACACGGAGCCGCGAACGGTCGAGCTACCGGACGACTTCGAGCGGGCCCTCAGTGCGGACGCCAAAGCCAAAGCCACGTTCGAGAAGCTGTCGAACAGCCTCAAGGGCTACCACGTGTCCCAGGTCACCGGTACCAAGAATCCCGAGACGCGCCAGCGCCGCATTGAGAAATCGATCGCGACGCTCCACGCAGGAAAGCCGCGCTAGAACGTCCCGCCGCAGCCGCCGCGTCAGGCGATGCGGATGATCGTCTTGCCGACGCCGTGTTTGGCGCGCGATTCGGCAAGCGCCTCGCCTGCCTTGTCGAGCGGCACGATCGTCAGCTGCGGCGGCTTGAGTTTGCCTGCGGCGAGCGGCTCGAGCACCTCGGGCAGACGGCTGCGCTCAACCGCATTCGCAGCGTGCGGGGTCAAACCGCGTTCGGCAGGTACCGCCTCGCGTGCCTTGCCTATTGATGACGTGATGCGACCGCCGTCACGCACGATCGCCGCGAGCGCCGCGACAAGCTCCGGGCTGCCTGAAAAGTCGGCGACGGAGTCGACGCCAGCGGGGTAGGCAGCGCGCAGCCGCTCGACCATGTCGGGCGCCGTGTGGTCGACCACCTCGGCCGCGCCCAGCTCGCGCGCGTAGTCGGCGTTCTCCGGCCGTACCAGCGCGACGACGCTCGCGCCGGCGAGAGTCGCAAGCTGTGTGAACCAGCTGCCGACCCCACCGGTGGCGCCGGTGACGACGATGACCTGGCCCGGCGCGGGGTCGAGCACATCCATGGCGCCGAGCGCCGTCAGGCCGGTCTGCGGCACGGACGCCGCGACGTCGAATTCCATACCCTCGGGCATGTGTGCGGCCGCATCGGCCGGGACGACGACG
>JAXDLE010000112.1:0-17942 GCA_034666725.1 Chloroflexota bacterium | reverse complement strand
CCAGGAGCTCGCGGACGAGGCTCTGTCGTTCTCAGCCCATTTGCCCGTCGTCCCATCACGCGGCGGCGAAGGACTCGTGCGACGGCTATTCGAGCCGCTCGGCTACACGGTCCTCGCCCAGTCGCTTGCGCTCGACCCGGCATTTCCGGAATGGGGCGAGAGCCGTTATCTATCGCTGACCATCGACGGTCAGGTTCGGCTGCGCGACCTTCTCGCGCATTTGTATGTGCTCCTGCCCGTGCTCGACGACGACAAGCACTACTGGGTCGGCGAGGCCGAGATCGAGAAACTGCTGCGTCGCGGCGAAGGCTGGCTTTCGCACCATCCGGAGCGCGAGCTCATTGTCGACCGATACCTGGTGCGCCAGCGACCGCTGACGCGGGTCGCCCTTGCCCAATTGGCCGAAGACGATCCGGATCCCGAGGCGACTGAAGAGGCCCGCGACCAACAAGAAGCTGCGATCGAGGCACCCATGAGCCTCAACGAGCAGCGTCTCGGAACAGTCGTTGCGGCGCTCAAAGCGTCAGGCGCTCGCTCGGTTGTTGACCTCGGCTGCGGTGAGGGTCGGCTGCTCCAGCGGCTCATCGACGACGCGGACTTCGAGCGCATCGTTGGCATGGACGTCTCGCACCGGGCACTCGAGATCGCCTCACGCAGGTTGCGACTTGACCGCATGCCTGAACGCAAGCGCGCGCGGATTGAACTGATTCACGGCTCGCTCACATACCGCGACCGGCGGCTGGCGGGCTTCGACGCCGCGGCGCTGGTCGAAGTCATTGAGCACCTCGAGCCCGAACGCCTGGCCGCGCTCGAGGCGCATGTGTTCGGCACGGCCCTGCCCGGCACCGTGCTGGTGACCACCCCGAACCTCGAGTACAACGCGCGCTTCGAGACGCTTCCCGCGGGGCGCTTCCGTCACCGGGATCACCGTTTCGAGTGGACGCGCGACCAGTTCCGCGGCTGGGCGGCCGCGGTCGCGGACCGGCGAGGCTACACAGTCCGCTACGTCCCGATTGGCCCTGAGGATGCCGAAGTCGGCTCACCGACCCAAATGGCCGTGTTCAGCCGATGAAGCCGGTCGTCGTCCCTGAACTCTCGCTCGTCCTGCTTGTCGGCATCACAGGATCGGGCAAGTCGAGCTTCGCGCGCAAGCACTTCCGGGTTACGGAGGTGCTCTCGTCCGACTTCTATCGCGGTGTCGTGGCCGACGATGAGACCGACCAGGCGGCCACCCGTGACGCCTTCGAGGTCCTCCAGTACGTCGCCGAGAAGCGCCTCGCCGCCGCGCGACTGACAGTCATCGATGCCACCAACGTCCAACCCGAAAGCCGGCGACGTTTCGTCGAGATTGCCCGCAAGTACCACGCGTTCGCGGTCGCGATCGTGCTTGATGTGCCCGAAGCAGTCGCGGAGGAGCGCAACCGCGATCGGCCCGACCGCCAGTTCGGTCCGCACGTCATTCGCAATCAACACCGCTCGCTGCGACGCTCCATGCGCGGACTGGCGAAGGAGGGCTTCCGCTACGTCTACGAACTTAAAGGTGCTGACGAGATCGAAGCGGCCGTGGTGGAGCGCCAGCCGCTGTGGAACAACAAGCGTCAGGAAACCGGCCCATTCGACATCATCGGCGACGTCCATGGCTGCGGCGATGAGCTCGAGCAACTGCTCGTCCAGCTCGGGTACATCGTCCAGACCGTCCAACCCGGCTCTGCGCTCTCAGCTGGCCGTGTCTACGTCCACCCCGAAGGCCGAAAGGCCGTATTCCTGGGCGACCTGGTCGACCGTGGGCCACGTGTGCTTGACTGCCTGCGTATCGCCAACAACATGGTCGTCGCCGGCAGTGCCCTGGCTGTTGCCGGAAATCACGAGTCCAAGCTGCTGCGCGCGCTCAACGGAAGGAACGTCCAAGTCACCCATGGCTTGGGCCAGAGCCTGGCCGAGATCGAGGCAATAACCGGTGACCAGCGAACGGCCCTCGTTGCGGAGCTCAAGCCTTTCCTCGATGGTCTGATCAGTCACTACGTGCTCGATGGCGGTGCGCTCGTCGTCGCCCATGCAGGCGTGAAGGAATCCATGCAGGGTCGCGGATCTCGCGCGGTCCGTGAGTTCTGCCTCTATGGCGACACGACCGGCGAGACCGACGAGTTCGGCCTGCCGGTCCGCCTTGACTGGGCGGCCGAGTACCGCGGCAAGGCAATGGTCGTGTATGGCCACACGCCGGTCCCGGAGCCCGAGTGGACGAACAACACGATGAACGTCGACACCGGTTGCGTGTTCGGTGGGCGTTTGACCGCGCTGCGCTATCCCGAGCGCGAGCTTGTTTCGGTTGCGGCGCGACAGACGTACTACGAGCCGGCCCGGCCGTTCCTGCCGCCCGAGGCACGTGCACCTTCCCCTGACGCGACCGATGGCATCGATGCCAACCGGCTGCTCGATCTCGAGGACGTCACCGGCAAGCGCATTGTCGAGACTCGCCTCGCGGGCAAGGTGACGATCCGAGAGGAAAACGCAACGGCTGCGCTCGAAGCCATGAGTCGCTTCGCGATCGATCCGCGCTGGCTGATCTACCTGCCGCCCACCATGTCACCGTCAGAGACGAGCCAGGAACCGGGCCTGCTGGAGCATCCCGCCGAGGCGTTCGCTTACTTCCGTCGTTCTGGCGTGGGCCAGGTCATCGTCGAACAGAAGCACATGGGCTCGCGCGCGGTGGTTGTCATCGGCCGCGAAGAGCAGGCGCTCACGCGCCGCTTCGGAGTCGGCGGCCCTAGTGCCGGAATCATCTACACGCGGATGGGCCGGCGCTTCTTCGATGAGCCAGCACTCGAGGCCGAGGTGCTCGACCGGCTGAGGGTAGCGATAGACGCTGCCGGCACGTGGGAAGCCTTGAGCACCGATTGGCTCGTGCTCGACACCGAGCTGATGCCGTGGTCGGTCAAGGCCCAAGAGCTGCTTCGGCAGCAATACGCCCCGGTTGGTGCAGCCGCGCGCGTTGCCCTGCCAGCGGCCGTCGAAGTGCTTGAGCGAGCCAGCCAGGCAGGCGTTGGGGTCGCCGAGCTCCTCGATCGCGTGCGCGCACGGGCCGATGTGACCGAGTCATACGCCGATGCATACCGCCGCTACTGCTGGCCAGTAGAAGCGGTCGACGATCTCAAGGTGGCGCCCTTCCACCTCCTGGCGTCAGAGGGCCACGTCCATGCCAACCGTGATCACGCATGGCACATGGAGATGCTCGGTGCAATCTGCGCCGGCGACCCCCGGCTGTTGCTGGCAACACCCCACCGCGTCGTCGACGTAACTGATGATGCCTCGATCGCCGACGCGACCAACTGGTGGTTTGAGCTCACCAGCTCCGGCGGCGAGGGCATGGTGGTCAAGCCGCTCGACTTCACCGTTCGCGGCTCGAAGGGGCTGGTTCAGCCCGCCATCAAGGTGCGCGGCCGTGAGTACCTCCGCATCATCTACGGACCCGAATACACCCTGCCGGAACACCTTGAGCGGCTACGCCAGCGCGGACTCGCCGGCAAGAGATCACTCGCGATCCGTGAGTTCGCGCTGGGGATCGAGGGGCTGGAGCGATTCGTCCGGCAGGAGCCGCTGCGTCGCGTCCACGAGTGCGCTTTTGCGGTGCTTGCCCTCGAGAGCGAACCGGTGGACCCACGCCTGTGATCGAACTCGTATTGGCGATTGGCAGATCGATGCGACAACGCCGTGCGCAGCATTCGCGAGTCACCCCGGCTTTTGCCGCCAGGTGGCATTGAGGGCTGCGAGTGAGAGTCGCGTGAGCCTCACGCGAAGTGTCCCGCGCTTCGTTTGGCGCGGATTGCGGCCACTATCGCCTCTCGTTGCTGGCAGAAGCAGCGCCGATCCGGCCGTTGGATGAACGGCTTCCCTGGTCGCAGCGTTGCGAGGGGATCGATCTGGTACCGGCCAATCAGCGGCGAGCGGAGTCCTACTGACGCCTTGACCAGCTCACCGGCGAGAAAGACGCCGGCCAGGTACGAAGTGAACGCAACGGATACGAGGGGTAGATCCGCCGCGGCCGGAAGGAGGCGTTCGACATCGCTCAGGAACCCGCAGACATCTCTGCCGACGTGCTTCTCGGCGATCTCGAGAACGCCAGGGGCCACCGCTCCGATGTCTTCGTCGGCGAGCCGGTCATCCGCGTCCTCGAGGCCGGCACGAAGACGCTCTGGCGAAAGGCCCGTCAGCGCAGACATGCGAACGAGGTACGACGGGCCCTCTTGGGCGGCATCTTCTCTATGGAGACATCGCAGGCAGGCTGTCGCCTCTCCGTGAGCATGGCGAAAGATCTGGACCATGCTGTCCCCGGTGGCGCTCTCGAGCACTAGATCCGGCCATAAGCTTTGCAGTTCCCAGCGCGCCGGCCGGTTGTCCAGAGCGCTGAGCACGATCCCAGGCAGCGTCCGTGATCCGTTCTCGATCTCGGCGATCACATGGACCAGCGGGGCTGCGAGGGGCTCGATGTCTACCCCGGAGGCGCTCGCGCGCCGAACGGCGAGCTCAACCTTGAGCGCCTCGCCGACGAGGTCGCGCTCGAGTGCCAGGACTGAACGATTGAGGTTTGTGGGGTCGTCCACCCGGCCAAAGTCGACGGCCGCGACGTTGCCGCGAGCGTCGATCCCAACGAGGGTGTCGATGAAGGCCTGGCCGACGGCGCCAACGCCAGCTAACAAGCTCGGTGCGAGCGTCGGTGGTCCCGCCAGGACTGGGTTGGTCCCATCAGCGAGGTAGTCGAAGGTCGAGAACTGGGTGAGCGGTGACGGGCCGGCTAGGCGCGGGTCGAGCGGCAGAGCCTTCGCAAACACCTGGCTCGCGACCAGTGCCGCAGCGGCATGGGCGCCGATCGCTGGTGCAACTTCCCCGAGCGGTGGCAACTCGTCGCCGAATCCAGACACCGATGCGATCCAGCCCGACGCGCTGCCGGTGACGTCTCCGCGGGAACCTCCGCCCAAGTGAATGCGAAGCGCATTCGGCCGAGGTGTGCGATCCGGCTCGGCGGACGAGTCGATGTCGCGCATGACCTGTGCCACCACAGCGGCAAGCTCCGTGTTGGGCACGATCCGGAGCGATGGACAGAAGCGAACTATGAGGTTCGCGGTCGTGCGGACGATCGCTTGGCCGGCTGGCATCGACTCGATCACCGGAGCCCAATCAAGGAACAGATCCTGCTCGAGGAGACGGCCCGTCGCTTGGGCGGGGGACAGTCCCGAGAGCGCGGACGCGAGCCCTGTGTGCCGGGCGTCGCGCGCGCGCTGGCTCACGCGAGCTCCACCAGGTCGGCGGTGGTCTCGCCCATTGCGATGTCGTCGTCCCAGCTCCCCGGGCGCCACTCGTTGTCACGCAGGCCGACGAAGAGCGCCCAGTCCGATCGCGCATTCGCCCAGGTGGTATCGCCATACGCGGGAAGAACGACGCTGACGCAGTCGACCGCGTGGAAGAACCCATCTGCGTCGACGTAGCTGAAGAACGCTTCGCCTGGGTGCGAATGCGCAGCACCGAGCACGATGCGCCCCGTCTTCTCGCACAAGTTCGCGAGTCGGACCATCCACTGCTCGCTGATCCGCAGGGCGAGGGGGAATAGCTCAACCTCCGGCCCCGTCGGCACTACGATCATGTCGACCTCGAGGCGGTCGACGCGGCCCAGCCAGAACGCGGCAGCTTCCCGATCCCCCGCGCCGGCTTCGCGGATCGCATGAACCGTCTTCCAGATCGTTGCCTCGGACACCCTAAGCAGCTGCGTCATCGCGCGCGACCTCGATACCTGGCGGGATTGTCGATCTGGATCTGGAGCTCTTCGAGGACTCGAAGTAGCGCATTGCCCGTCGAGCTCCAGCGCAGCGCCGGGTCGTTGGCCCAATCCGGATGGACGGCGTACCCCTCGGCGGAGAGTGGCATGCAGAGATCGGTCGGCACCCGAAAGCCATCGCATTCCGGCCACGCGGTCCGGACGTCCGGTGACCCGGTTTCCGGGTCGATCGGCTTGACGGAGGGCGCCGCGTCGGGATAACCGTCGGCGATGAAGCGCAGCGTGTACGACTCGCCGTCGACCTTCGAGATCATCGCGATGGCTACCTCAAGACCAGAGCGCCGTCCAACGGTCCAGCGCCGAGCGCACGCGTGTTTGCGGATCGCGACGAGGTCTGCTTTCAGCGCGAGCTCGGCTTGGAGCGTGCTCAACCCGCTATGACCTCGCGAACGAGACGAAACGCGACGGCGCCCTTGCCGGGCTCGACGTCTCCTACCGTGCGCGTGAGATCGGAGACGTAGTCTCCGCCGTGGTAGAGCCGGAAGACGACCTGGTTGCCGCCATCGGTCGAGTCGGCCAATCCGAAGTGGGTAAGGGCATCCGATCGCACCGTGGCGAGTTGTTCGGACTCCGGGTACTCGTGCTGGTATGGGCCGTGCCGGCCACCGGCGTACGAGACGACGACCTTGCTCAACTTGTCGCTCCTTCCTGTAGTGAGGCTATTCACCATAGTAGACATCAACGCGGACGGCTTGTCAACGGGGGTGTCGTCGCCTACTGTGGTGTGGCAAAGGAGGACCGCACGACATGGGACTTGGTGAAGTACTCCGGGAGCGCCGGGACCGACGGCGCGAGGGACTGGCTGCGGTCGCACGCCGGGCTAAGATCTCGCCGGCCTATCTGTACAAACTCGAGAGCGACGATGTTCAAGAACCGTCGCCCCATATCCTCCATCGATTGGCGGCCGCGCTCGAGACGCCGTATGCCGACCTGATGGATGCGGCCGGCTACCTGCTCCCTGGCGCCGATCCGGACCCGGCGCGGTTGTCGATGGCGCTGTTTGCCGACCTCAGCGAGGACGAGCGACGCGAGCTCCTTGCCTACCTCAACTGGTACCGGTCGCGGCAAGATGAACGAGCTCGAGAGCCACGGTGACATCGCCGTACGCGCCGAGCGGCTCCTTCGAAGCGCTGGAGCCCTCGGCCGATTGCCCACGCCCGTCGACGATATCGTCGCCGCCGCGAAGCTGGTAGAGCCCGAGGAGTCGCTGCTCTCCGAGGGCATGATCAAGCAGGCGCC
This sequence comes from Chloroflexota bacterium, assembly GCA_034666725.1. GTDB lineage: Bacteria > Chloroflexota > Limnocylindria > Limnocylindrales > CSP1-4 > JALYGJ01. The sequence goes on along the minus strand of JAXDLE010000112.1, from coordinate 10,876 downwards.
CGCGCACATCGCCCAGAAGATCCTCGGCTTCGCCAATCGGATCCGAGGCCTCGTTGATCGCCGGGCGCTCGAGGTCCACCTCGCCCCCGACGTCACCCACGAAGGACGGCGGCGGTTCATCCGGCTCCACGAGGTGATGCACCACGTACTCCCGTGGCAGGAGGAGCTCGGGTACGTCGATGACGATCGATCGCTTTCAGCGGCGACTGACGAAATGTTCGAACTTGAAGCGAGCGACGGCGCGGCCGAGCTGCTGTTTCAAGGCCAGGGGTTCGCGCGTGACGCCGCCGAACTGGAGATCGGCCTTCCGGCGGTCATCGCCGGACACGAGCGCTACGGCTCGTCGGTTCGCGCCGCGCTGTGGCGGTTCCCGCAGGCACACCGGGCCGCGGTTATGAGTGTTGTGCTCGACCGATCGCCGTTGACGATCAACCCGCTTCGATACAAACGACACGAGCTGAACATGTCGCCTTCGTTTGCCCGTCGCTTTGGCGCGAGCAGGTGGGCGGGCTCCCTCTGGGTCGAACGTTACCCGTTTCTTGCGGCCGCAGCCGCGACCGTATCGGCGAGCACCGTGGTAAGCGACGAATGCACCTTCGTCGACGATGCGGGAGAGGTCGCGACCCTGCGCGTTGACGCGCTGGACACGGGATACAACATCCTGGTGCTCGTGTGGGTCCCGATCCACGAGCTCACGCGCAAGCGCGTTCGGCTGGTGGCGTGAACGCACGATGGGGCCCAGTTGGTCGATGTTCGGGGGACGGCGAAGCCAAGCGTGGTCCCACTGAGGCGACTTTGGTGGGCGATACTGGATTCGAACCAGTGACCCCTCGGATGTGAACCGAGTGCTCTACCGCTGAGCCAATCGCCCCTGAGACGCCGCCTCGCGCGGCTGGCCGATTATCGGCGCTCAGCCGGGCCTTGTCAGCAGGCCCGGCCAGCGCGTCCTCAGGTCAGCTTCAGCCGCTCCGTCAATCGCCACGACCTTGGTGGACCGTAGCGGCGCCACTCAGTGCAAAACCACCATCTGTAGCAGGACGCCAAGGACCAGCAGCAATAGCAGCGGCGCCCAGTCGAACGTGCCTGACTGCGGCATCACGCGCCGGATGGGCGCGATGAGCGGCTCGGTCGTGTCGAAAAGGAAGCGCGCCACGGGGCCCTCGAATTTCGGATTGATCCACGACAGCAGGATTCGGGCGACGACGATGAACCACAGCACGGTCACGAGCAGCTGGAAGAAGACGCGCAGGAACTCGCTCACGGTTGCCCGAGATTACGCTCGCCGAATAGCGCCCGACCTATGCGAACGACGGTAGCCCCCTCCTCGATCGCGACCTCGAAATCGTCGCTCATGCCCATCGACAGGCCCGCGCCCAGTCGCTCCTCCGAGCGCCGCAGCCGCTCACTCAGCTCGCGCAGCGCGACGAAGGTAGGCCTCGCCGCTTCTGGCGTCGCAACCAGACGACCGACTGTCATCAGGCCGCGCAGCTCGAGCCCGGGGAGCGTTGCCAGCTCAACCAGCGACGCGTCCAGCGCATGGGGGTCCAGGCCCGTCTTGTCCGGATCGCGGTCGACATTGACCTGGAGGTACACGGGGTAGGGCGCTTTGCCCGCTTCCGTCGCGAGCCGGTCAACCCGCCGCGCGAGGTCGACTGAATCAATCGACTGGATCCTCGCGAAGAGTTCCACCGCCCGGCCCGCTTTGTTGGACTGCAGGTGACCGACCAGGTGCCAGTGCGCCCCCGGGAGATCGGTGACCTTTGCTTCGGCTTCCTGGACGCGGTTCTCGGCAAGGTCGGTCAGGCCCAGGTCGTAGGCAGCCCGAATCTGCTCGATGGGGACTGACTTCGTGACCGCCAGGAGCGTGACGCCTGCTGGGTCACGCTGTGCGCGCTCGCACGCTCGCGCGACGCGCGCGCGGACTTCCTGGATGCGGCGAGCTAGGTCTGGTTGGTCGCTCAGGAGCGCCGGCGCAGGAACGCCGGGATGTCGAGGTCCTCGACCTCCTGCTGCGGCCCGCGGCGCAAGTCGTTGCCCGACGAGCGCGGCGCGGCAGTGGCCGCGACGGGGAGCGAGTCACCGTTGCCGCTCGAGATGGGGATGGCCGCCGCGATGCGCTGGTCGAGCTGCTGCTCGCGCTCGCGCGACCGCAGAACGCTCGCCATCTCGGTCACTTGGGCATGGGTCTGCTCGCGCCGGCGCGAGTTGTCGAACCCCGTGGCGATGACGGTGATCGCGATCTCGTCGCCCATGCGCTCGTCGATGACTGTGCCGAAGATGATGTTCGCCTCAGGATCGGCCGTCGCCCTGACGATCTCGGCCGCCTCATCGACCTCGAAGAGGCTGAGGCTCGAGCCGCCGGTGACATTGAAGAGCACGCCCTGCGCACCGCTGATGTTGACCTCGAGGAGCGGGCTGCTGATGGCGTCACGCGCAGCTTGCGCGGCACGGCCCTCGCCGCTCGCACGACCTATGCCCATCAACGCCGATCCGGCGTCCTTCATGACCGTGCGCACATCGGCAAAGTCGAGGTTGATCAGTCCGGGCACCGTGATCAGATCGCTGATGCCCTGCACGCCCTGGCGCAGCACGTCGTCGACGACGCGGAACGCCTCGAGGATGGACGTCTCCTTGCTGACGACGTCGCGCAGTCGGTCGTTCGGGATGGTGATGAGCGTGTCGACCTTGTCGCGCAGCGCGTCGGTGCCCTTCTCTGCGTTGAGCCGCCGCCGTGCGCCCTCGAAGCCGAACGGCTTGGTGACGACACCGATCGTCAGCGCACCCAGGTCACGCGCGATCTCGGCGATGACCGGCGCGGCACCGGAGCCGGTCCCACCACCCATGCCGGCGGTGATGAAGACCATGTCCGAATCCTTGAGCGCCTCGTAGATCTTCTCGGCATCTTCCTCGGCAGAGCGCTGGCCGATGCCGGGATCGCCACCGGCACCCAGGCCGCGGGTGATCTTGTCACCGATGCGGATCTTGTGGGGGGCGTCCGACTGGAGCAATGCCTGGGCATCTGTGTTGACGGAGATGAACTCGACGCCCATCAGCTCTGCCCGGATCATCCGGTTCACGGCGTTAGATCCGCCGCCTCCGATACCGATCACTCGGATGAGAGCGAAGTTCTCGGAGTCGGACCTCAACGGCATGTCGACCAATCCCCTTCTAGCAACTCAAAGCGACAGTGCCGACCTGGCGCGGGCCCCGACGCCAAGGTGAAGAACGGCTGGCCGAGTATAGCCGCGAGACTTTCGCGCGAGGCTCGCCGAAATGGCTTCGCGAGGTGGAATTTCGGGCCAATGTGGACGGTTTGTGGATAGTCGCCGCGCAGGCCAATGGCCGCTGGATTGCGACGCCGGACATCAGCCGGAGACGAATGCCAGCGACACCGTGCGGGTCGGGTTGTCGGGATTGGGGTCGAGCAACGCGATCGACTGCCAGGTGCCCAGCTGCAGCTCGCCGCCGACGACCGGGACGGTGATGCTCGGCGGCACGAGCAGCGGCAGAACGTGGTCCGCGCCATGTCCGCGCGAGCCATGCGCGTGGCGCCAGCGATCGTCGCGCGGCAGGAGCCGGTCGAGCGCCTCGATCAGGTCGATGTCCGACCCCGACCCCAGCTCCATGATCACCACGCCGGCAGTAGCGTGGGGGACGAACACGTTGAGCAGTCCGTCACCTGCGCCGCGAACAAACTCCCGGCACTCGCCAGTGATGTCGAACAGCCCTCGCCCATTGCCTGTGTGGACCGTCATTTCGGACTTCTTCATGCGCCTAGCCCAAGCAGTCCGCAGGTCGCCAACCTTGGCTTGATCTACGCACGTGACGCGGGTTCATCCCGCCTATGGAAGAAGCCCTCGAGCCCAATCGCGGGCTCGTCCCAGGATGCCTGGCCCGGGCGTGGACTCGTAAGAGCGCGACTCATCGCCGTGGACCGTCTGGGCACCCCAGATGAGCAGGCCGAGCGCCGTCGAATAGGCGGGCGTCAGGAGGTGATCGGTCAAGCCCGAAACACCCGACGGGCCCGCGACGCGGACCGGCATCTGGAGCACTTCCCGCCCAAGGCGCGCGGCACCAGTGAGCTGCGCGGCGCCACCAGTCAGCACCAGGCCTGCGGGCAACATGCCACCCGCGCCTGCCTTCTCGATCTGCTCGCCGATCTTCTCGAAAACCTCGCGCATGCGCGCCTCGATGATCAGTGCCAACTCGTAACGCGACGCGCTCGAGGCATCGCCCTCACCGATGCCCGCGACGTCGACCTGCTCGTCCTTGTCGATGCCGCTCGGATCAGCCGTGCCGACGCGGATCTTCAGCTCCTCGGCTGCGGCGAGCGACGTCTTGAGGCCTATGGCGATGTCATTGGTGACGTTGTTGCCCCCGAGCGGCAGCACGGCGCTGTGAAAGGGCGAACCCTCCATGAAGAGCGCCAGGTCGAGCGTGCCCGCGCCGAAGTCACCGACGGCGACGCCCAGCTCACGCTCGGTGTCGGTCAAGACGGCGTCGGCAGAGGCGAGCGATGCCGCTACGAGCTCGTCGATCTTTATTTCGGCGCGGCCGACGCACTTGGTCAGGTTCTGGATTGCCGTGCCGCTGCCGTGGACGATGTGTGTCTCGACCTCGAGCCGGACCGCGCTCATGCCGAGCGGATCCTTCACGCCCTCCTGGCCGTCGACGACAAAGCCGCGCGGCAGCACGTGGAGCACTTCGCGGTTGGACGGGATCGTGACCGCGCGAGCGACCTCAGTGGCACGCTCGATGTCCTCGCGCGTGACCTCGCGCCGCGGCCCACTCACGGCCACGGCGCCGCGCGAGTTCATCGACTCGACGTGGTTGCCGCCGATGCCCACGATGGTGGATTCGATGCGATAGCCGGACACCCGCTCGGCGGCCTCACGGGCAGCTGTTATGGACGAAACCGTCTGGTCGATGTTGACGACGACGCCCTTCTTGATGCCCGCTGACGGCACTGCGCCCTTGCCGATGACGGTCACCGAACCATCGCGCGCCACCTCACCGATGAGCGCCACGACCTTGTTCGTGCCCACGTCGAGCGCTACCAGTACGGCCTCTCGTTCCACGGGCGCCATTCTCGCCTAACTGGGCCGCGGCAGATAAGTGCCGCAACGATCGCCCTGCGGTGCGAGATAGATCGTGGCGATTCCTGCCTCGCCATTGGCCAGCAGGTTGCGCAGGCACTCGACCTGCTGGGCGATGAGCGACGGTGGACGCAGCGTCGGGGTGTAGAAGCCGAAGACCGCCCGCCAGCCGTACGGCTCCGCGCTGACCACGAAGCCATCTGTGTCGTCGGCGCTGAACGCGATGGTGGTGGCGGCAGAGCCAATCAATGCGGGCGTCAAAGCACCGATCTGGAGCATGGCTGCCGCCTCGATCGGATCGATCCTCACGCCGATCTCGAAGGGGATGCCCAGCTCGACCCGCCGGTCGTCGATGAGCGGCAGCTCCGGTAGCGGCGGAGCGTTCGCGGCGCGAAGCTCGAGGACGACACCATCGCCATCGAGCAGGTACGTGGCGCCGCCGCGCGTCACGCGCAGGACCGGGCTGCGTTCAGTGATCGCGACGACCAGCCTGTTCGGCAGGACAACACGAACCTCAGCGTCGGCCACGCTGGGCAGGTCGAGCAGGCGGCGGCGGATATCAGTCGTGTGCAACAGAAAGACGTTGTTGCCGCCGGCATCCGCCAGCCCCAGCGCCTCCATGACCGCGCCAGAGTCGGTGTAGCCCAGACCGCTCAGCTCGACATCTGTGGATCCGCCCGCCGCGCCCAGGGCGAAGCGACTGTCGGTGACAAGCGAGAAGACCGCTCCCGCAGTCAACACGACGAGCAGCAAACCGGAGATGCGGGCGCGATTTATGACGCCCGGCCAGCCAGGCGCGCGGTCAACGGCACCCGATCTCTTGATTGGCCGCGCGGCGCGGCGGGTCATGCGCCCCGCGCGAGCGCCGTCTCGATGAGCATGCTGCACAGCTCGCCGAAATCAATACCCGCGACGCGAGCGGCCTTGGGCAGGAGGCTGTTTGCGGTCATGCCCGGGATGGTGTTCACCTCGAGCGCCACAACGCGGCCGTCATCCGTGGCGATCATGTCGGTCCGCGAAAGGTCGCGGCAGCCCAGCGCGTTGTGGGCGTCGAGCGCCACCTTCTGGACGCGCGCGGCGAGATCGTCGCTGATCCGCGCCGGGCAGATCTCGTCGGTCAGCGCCGGGTCGTACTTGGCGCGGTAGTCGAAGAACTCGGCCTTGGTCGCAATCTCGATGACCGGCAGGGCGCGCAGGCTCGCCCCGTTGCCAATCACTCCGACCGTCAGCTCGGTGCCATGCAGTCGCTGCTCGACCATGACCCGATCATCGAAGGTGAACCCAGACTCGATGGCGGCTGACAGACCATTCGATGCATCGACCATCACGACACCCACGCTCGAGCCTTGTCTTACAGGCTTGACGACGAGCGGAAATCCGAGATCTCCGGCCCGCGCGAGAGTTGACTTTCGTTCTTCAGGCCAACCCGTCCGGCTGACCACAATGCCCGCAGGCACGTCTATTGCGTGTGCCGCGAGGACGGTCTTGGCCATCACCTTGTCCATCGCCAGCGCCGACGCGAGGACGCCCGACCCGACGTAGGGGATGCCGAGCAGCTCGAGCATGCCCTGGATCGTGCCGTCCTCGCCCCACTGCCCGTGGATGGCGACAAAAACCACATCCAGCCGACGCTGGTCATTGCCTGCTGGCACAAGGGCGGTGTTGGCCCCGACCAGCCCGGTCGAGCCTTTGACGATCCGCTCCTGCAACGCCGCCGGCAGCTCGCGCCGGTCGCGTTCAGGGAGCTCCTCGATGACGCCCGAGTGCGCGGCCAGCGCCAACGCGTGGGCGCGCTGCTCGTCGGTCAGAGCGGCGTTACCAGCCATGAGCGCCAGCGGGTCGATGAGCGTCACCTCGTAGCGTTCCGCGGGCAGGTGCGATGCGATCTCGATGCCCGTGGCAAGCGAGATCTCGCGCTCGCTCGAGGCACCGCCGGCGAGGACGCCGACGCGCACACGCGGCGACGAGCTCATGGCGCGCTCTCCCAGCCAGACCAGTCGCCGGCAAACACGATCTCGAAGACGAGCTCGATGCCGCGTTCGCGACGCACGGTCGCCTGAACCTGCTCGGCCACGCGGCGCACGTCCGCGGCGCTCCCCTTCTGGTCGTTGACGATGAAGTTCGCGTGCTTGTCACTCACCGTCGCACCGCCGATGCGCAGGCCCTTGAGCCCGAGCTCGTCGATGATCCGCCCGGCCGAATCGCCCTCTGGGTTGCGAAAGACGCTGCCGGCGGACGGCAGCCCGAGCGGCTGGTGTGTCTGGCGCCAGCGGCGGATCTCGTCAAGCCGCTCGGCGATGACCGCGGAGTCCGCCGGCTCGAGCTCGAACGTTGCCCAGGTCACGACATCGGGCGCTCCATCGGGTACGTCCTTGAGCACACTGTCTCGGTACCGGAGCACCAGGTGATCGCGACTGAGTGCCACCTCGCCATCGGCCCTCAAGACGCCGGCCTCCACGACGACGGCGCTCACATCCGATTCATGCGCTCCGGCATTAGCCCAAACGGCGCCACCGACCGACCCCGGGATGGCCAGCCCGAACTCGAGCCCCGACAGGCCCGCGTTCTTGCACAGCGTGGCGGCCTTGGCCATTGGCAGGCCCGAGTCGGCTTTAAATCGGTTGCCGTCGAACGAGTGGCCTTCGGCGCGGTTCTGGACGACCAGGCCGCGCATGCCCTTGTCGCTGATCACCAGGTCAGAGCCGCGGCCCAGGACGAAGAGTGGCAGCTCGCGCGTGCGCGCGAACCGGGCGATGGCGCGCAGCTCGAAGAGGTTGTGCACCTCGGCGAACAGATCGGCCGGACCGCCGACGCGCATCGTGGTGAAACGGGCGAGCGGCTCGTGGCGTGACGTCTTGACACCTATCCGGCGTTGGATGTCGGTGCCGATTCGCGTGAGGTCGGCGTCGGTCAGCTCGACCGCCATGGCAGCGCTCACGCGGCCGCTCGCGATAGGCGCTCGATGACGTCCGGAGCCGGCAGCGCGCGGCGGCGGGCGAGCGCCATGACCAGCTCCGCGACGGCGGCGGCGGCGGCGGGCCGGCCGAAGCCGCGCGCAGCTTCGCGCATCGCGTCGAGGTCGGCCGGCCGCGCCAGCAGACCACACGCGTCGATGAGCGCTGCTGCATCGAATGCCTCGTCGGGAATGATCCGCGCCGCGCCCGCGTCGGCCAGCGCGCGCGCGTTGGCCACCTGGTGGGCAGACGCATGCGGGTAGGGCACGACGACCATGGGCAGGCCCAGCGCGCTGGCCTCGGCGAGGGTCGACGATCCGGCGCGGCCGACAAGCAGGTCCGCAGCGAGCAGGGCGTCGGTCATCTCGGCGCGCAGGAACGGGTAAGGCTTGTAGCGCCCGCGCGCATCTTGTGCCAAGGACTCGCGCGCCTTCAGCGCCTCCGCATACGCGGGCTCGCCGGTCATGTGAATGACGCTTGCGCTCTGGACGAGGGTGCGCAACGCCTCCCAGACCGCGCGGTTCAGTCGGCGCACCTGTTGCGAGCCGCCGAAGACGAAGACGACAGGCGTCCCTGGCTCGAGCCCGAGCGCGGCCCGCGCGGCCGCAGCCGTCCGGTTGGCAAACGAGCGGATCGGCGTGCCGGTGACGAAGCACGGACCCGGCAACTGGGCGCATGTCTCGGCAAAGGACACGGCCAGCGCTGAGGCCATTCGTGCCGACGCGCGCACACTTCGCCCGGCGACGAGATTGCCCTCCCACATCAACGCGGGGATGCGCAGCGTGGCCGCGGCAGCGACGACGGGAATTGCGATATAGCCGCCGGTCGTGAAGACGACGTCCGGACGGCGCCGCGCGAGCTTGGCCAGTGCCTGCGGGTACGACGCGCCGAGTCGCACGGGATCGAGGACGGTGTGGACCGACGTGTCAACGGTGCGCAGCGAACGCAGCGCGAGCAACTCGAGCGGGTAGCCCTCCGCGGGAACGATGCTTGCTTCGAGGCCGCGCCGCCCGCCGAGCCAGCGGAAATCGGCCTCAGGCACCCGCTCGCGCAGGCTGCGCGCGACGGCCAGCGCCGGATAGACGTGGCCGCCGGTGCCACCGGCGGCGATCAGGATCCGCATCGTTCCAGGTTCCTCGGGGCAGGGTCTCGCGCGAGATTGAAAGCAGGATACCGACGGCGGCGAAGCTCACGAGAAGGGATGAGCCACCGGCGCTGACGAAGGGCAGGGTGATGCCGGTGATCGGCAGCAGCACGACCACCACACCTATGTTGATGAACGCCTGGAACGTCAGCCAGCCGGTGATGCCGACGGCCAGCAGGGCGCCGAATGTGTCGGGCGCGGACAGTGCGATGCGGATGCCGCGATACGCCAGCAGCAGGTAGCACAGGATCACGGCGATGCCGCCCATGAAGCCCAGCTCCTGGGCGACGAGGGCGAATACGAAGTCGTTCTGGGCGGCGGGCAAGTGGAGCGCGCCAGGCTGGCGGCCCTCCCCCAGGCCAATGCCGAACGGCCCGCCCATGCCCATGGCCAGCAGGCCCTGGACGGTATGAAAACCGATGCCCTGTGGGTCGGCCCATGGATCGATGAATGCTTTGACTCGAGCTAGCTGGTACTGGCTGCTCATGACGACGAAGGCAAGGGCACCTATTCCGAGCGGCGCCAGTGCGGCGAGCTGCAGGAGGCTTCCTCCGGCGACGACGAACATCGTCAGCGCAGACATCGCCAGAACGCCGGACGTGCCCAGATCCGGCTCGACGACCACGAGCGCGAGCGGCGGGCCGACGATCATCAGGAATGCCACAAGGCCATCGCGGAACGACGCGATGCGCGCGCCTTTGCGCGTCAGCCAATGGGCGAGGTAGACGACTAGGGCGAGCTTGGCGAATTCGGCCGGGTGCATCTGCGGCAGCGGGCCGATCTTGAGCCAGCGCGCCGAGCCACCCACTTCGACCGGGCGCAGCGGACCTATGGCCGGCAGCAGAACGACCACGAGCAGAACCACGGCTACGAAGAAGCCGGCGACCGATATCAGGCGCAGGTAGCGATAGTCGACACGCATCACGGCGACCATGGCAATCACGCCGAGCACACCCCACATCGCCTGCGGGCCGACAAGGGTGAACGCGTCGCCGCTATCGATGAGCGCATCAACGCCGGAGCTCGAATACACCATCAGCAATCCAATCGCCGCGAGGGCGACGACGGAAAGGAGCAGCAGGTAGTCGGGCTCGTGGCGCTCGCGTTGCGGGCCTCGGACGACGCGCGATTGCGACTGCGTCGGACGCAGCGCTGAGCGCGTGCGGAGGCGGACCATGCCGGCCATCAGCTGGCGCCCTTAGCTTTGGCTCGGCGCGCGGCGAGGTCGCGCACCGCGACCTTGAAGGCAGCGCCGCGCGCGGCGTAGTCGGCAAACATGTCGAAGCTGGTCGCCGCCGGGCTCATCAGCACGGTTCCGCCGCCCAGCTCATGAGCAATGGCGTGACCGCGCTCCACGGCTTCCTCCAGGGTCGGTGCGCGTTCAATCCTGGTGGCGCCCGCCGCGCTGAACAGCCGCTCGAATTCGTCTGCGGCCTCGCCGATCAGCACCACCGCGGCGGCGCGCCGCGCGACCTCGGCCGCGAGCTCGCTCATATCGAGGTTCTTGCCGCGGCCGCCGGCAATCAGCACGATCGGCGGCTCGAAGGAGCGCAGTGCGGCGATGACCGCGTCGGGCTGTGTGCCCTGGGAATCGTTTACGAACATCACGCCGTCGAACGACGCGACCGGCTCGAGGCGGTGCTCGACGCCGCGGAAGTTCGCGGCCGCGCGACGGATCGCGT
>JAXDLE010000111.1:0-22919 GCA_034666725.1 Chloroflexota bacterium | reverse complement strand
CCGACGAGGAGATGCTGCGCAGGTTGCATCGGGCGGAGACGAAGTCGACGGTCGCGGCATGGCGCGCGGTTGCCGCATCCGGGTTCGCGATCGACTTCGTCGAGGACGGCGAGATCGCGCTGGCTTCGTCGGTCGACCTGCCCGGTCCGGCGTTCAACTCGGCCCACGGCCTCGTCCGCCTGCCGAACATGCTCGCGATGGCAACCGACTTCTACGACGCGCACGACCTGATTGGCTATCTTTGGATGGAAGAGGCGCCCTGGCCCGACGCGGTGCCATTCATGGAGGGCGACGTCGTGGGTGCGGCAGTGACCGATCAAGCGGTCGTCGACGCGCTTGCCTCAGTTCGGCAACCAGAGGGCGTGACGATCCGCCGCATCGCCCCCGGTGATGCTGCGGCGTACAACGCGGTTCGGTCGGGCAACCCAACGGCGGGTGGCGTCAGTGATGGCGCGCCCAACCCGTGGCCACAGGTCTACGAACACCTCGCGCGGACCAATTCGCGATTGCTGTTCGTCGCGGAGATCGATGGCGTCGCGGTTGGAAATGCGTCGCTCCACCTGAGCGCCGGCGCGGGCTGGCTGCGCGGCGCACTCGTCTCCCCTGAGGCGCGCGGCCGCGGCATCCAGCAAGCGCTCATCGCGACTCGCATTCGCGCGGCCATCGACGCCGGCTGCGATTTGGTCGGCGCGCAGGCCGAACCGGGCGAGGTGTCGGCGCGCAACCTGATGCGCATGGGCCTGCGCAAGCTGGGCGTCGAGAACAACTACAAGTACGTCCAGCCTCAGCCGACGGCGTGAGCGACCTGCTGCGCCTCGAGCGGACCGGACCGGGCGCCGTCATCGCGCGCGTCACCCTGACGCGGCCGCAAGTTCACAACGCGTTCAATGCCGATCTCATCGGCGAGCTGCGCGCGACGTTCCGCCGGCTCTCGGATGAGCCGCCCGAGCAGCTGCGTGGCGTCGTCCTCGCAGGCGACGGGCCGTCGTTCTGCGCCGGGGCCGACGTGACCTGGATGCGCGCGTCGCTGGGCTTGAGCAAGGAACAGAACGAGCAGGACGCCATGGTCATGGCCGAGATGTTCGACGCCATCGATCGCTGCCCGGCGCCGCTCGTGGCAAGAGTCCACGGCGCGGCGCTCGGCGGTGGAATGGGCCTGTGCGCGGTGAGCGATCTCGTCATCGCCGAGGCCGGCGCGAAGTTCGGCTTCACCGAGACCCGCCTGGGCATCCTGCCCGCGGTCATCTCTCCTTTCGTCATCGCCAAGATTGGCGAGACGCATGCCCGGGCGCTGTTCCCCAGCGGTCGGCGCTTCGACGCGACGCGAGCTTTGCGCATAGGACTCGTCCATGAGGTCGTCGAGGGCGCGGGCGCGCTGGACGCGGCCGTGGATCTAGCCGTTGCTGACCTCCTGGCCGCAGGCCCGACCGCGGCACGCGCTGCCAAGGCGGTCATCCGCGAGGTGCGCGGCCTGCCGCACGAGTCGACGCGCTGGCACACGGCCCGACGAATAGCCGGACAACGGGCAAGCGCAGAAGGCCAGGAGGGCCTCAGGGCCTTCCTCGAGAAGCGCGAGCCGGGCTGGCGCGGCAATTCGGACTGACGTAACACGACAAACGTGACATCCTGACGCGGTGAAGGACGCGGTCGGCCCAGGGGAAGCGGCGCGCAGGCTCGGAGTCTCGACCAGGACGGTCCAGCGCTGGCTGCGCGAAGGCAAGCTTCCGCACGTCAAGGTCGGGTCGCACGTCAAGGTTGCCGCCAGCGCGCTGCCGTCTGAATCTGATGAGGCGGGTGCGCCACCCCCATCGCAAACGACGCGCAGGATCGGTCGGCTGATGATCGCCAATCGCGGCGAGCTGGTCGTGCGCATCGCGCGCACCTGTCGCCAACTCGGGATTCGGTCGCTCGGGCTTGTCGTGGAGGACCAGGCGCGCGCCTGGTGGACGCGAGCGGTCGACGAGCTCGTGCCGCTGGCCGGCTCGTACCTCGATGGCGACGCGGTCATCGCCGCCGCTCGCGCCGCCGGTGCGGACGCGATCCATCCCGGCTACGGATTCCTTGCTGAGAACGCCGAGTTCGCCGAGGCCGTGATCGCTGCGGGCCTGATCTGGGTCGGACCGCCCCCCGCAGCGATGCGCGCGCTGGGCGACAAGGCTGCCGCGCGACAGCTCGCTGCAAAGCTCGGCGTGCCGACGCTGCCCGGCTACGACGGCGACGACCAATCCGACGCGAAGCTCGCGCGCGAGGCCAAGCGCATCGGCTTTCCCATCCTCGTCAAGCCAAGCGCCGGCGGCGGCGGCAAGGGCATGCATATCGTCCGGGGCGTGCGCGAGATGACCGAGACACTCGCCCGGGCGCGGCGCGAGGCGAAAGCGTCGTTCGGCGACGACCGGCTGATCCTGGAGCGCTTTCTGGAGAGGCCCCGTCATGTCGAGGTGCAGCTTCTCGCCGACGAGCGCGGCAACGCGGTCCACCTGGGGGAGCGCGAATGCTCGCTCCAGCGCCGTCATCAGAAGGTCCTCGAGGAGTCGCCCTCCCCGGCCGTGGGTCCTCGGCTGCGCCGTCAGCTCGGGGATGCGGCGCTGCGCCTCGCGCGGGAGGCTGGCTATGTAGGCGCCGGCACGGCCGAGTTCCTGCTCGCTCCTGGCGGCGAGTTCTACTTCCTCGAGTTGAACGCCCGCCTCCAGGTCGAGCACCCCGTGACCGAGATGGTCACCGGGCTCGACCTTGTAGAAATCCAGCTCGAAATCGCCGCCGGCCGACCGCTCGGCTTGAGCCAGGCGGACGTCGTCATGCTGGGCCACGCCGTTGAGGCACGCCTCTACGCCGAAGATCCGTGGCACGAATTCCTCCCTGCAACAGGCGAAGTGCTGGCGCTCGCCTGGCCGCACGGCGAGGGCATCCGCGTCGACGCCGGAGTCGGCGAGGGTGACGTCATCGGGACGCGCTACGACCCGCTATTGGCCAAGCTGATCGTCCACGCCGCCACGCGACGCGAGGCCGTCGCCAACCTGTCAGTGGCGCTCGACGACACATCGGTCATAGGGCTGACGACGAACCGCGGCTTTCTGGGCTGGCTGGCCGATCAGCCGGCGCTCGTGCGCGGCCAGACGTTCACGCCTTTCATCGACGAGGAGTGGCGACCCAGCGACGAGCTGCCAGCCGAAGCGTGGCCCGCTGCGGCACGGGCTCTCGCCGACCTGCTGGGCGGTCCGTCGGTCGGTTTTCGTCTCAATTCGGGCCCGCGGCTGCGGGTGCAGATAGACCGTGAATCTCGGTCGGTGGAGATTCCCGCCACCTCAAAGGTCGCGTGGTCAGCAAGCGGTCCCGACTCAGTGATGCTCGACGTGGATGGTCAGGCGATTGCCGCGCGTCTCGCGCCGGCCCCGACGGTCGAGGCGGCGTTGCGTGAAGCCACCCACGCCGGCAGCACGGCGCAGTCCGTCGCCGCGCCCATGCCGGGCAACGTCCTCGCGGTTCGCGTCAAAGAGGGCGACGCGGTCGAAGCGGGCCAGGTGCTCCTCGTGCTCGAGGCGATGAAGATGGAGAACAACGTTTCGGCGCCCGCGGCTGGACGCGTCGCCCGCGTGCTGGTCGCGCCCGGCCAGCAGGTGCAGCGCGCGGATACTCTCGTCGAGCTGGCCTAGAGGTTCGGCCCCCTTATTCATGCAGCGTAAATATTTACGTTGGATGAATAGGCACGCGGATGGGGTCGAGCACCTCGACGGATAGGATGCTGAGCATGCTCCCTGCGCACGTTCGTATCTATGAAGTCGGCCCGCGCGACGGACTGCAGAACGAAGCCCAGCCGATCTCGACTGCCGACAAGCTGCGGTACATCGCGCTGCTGCGCGCCGCCGGCCTGAAGGAGATCGAGGCGACGTCCTTCGTGTCGCCCAAGGCGATCCCGCAACTGGCCGACGCGGACGAGCTCATGCGAACATTGGGCAGCGAGCAGGAGGACGGCACGCGTTACCCGGTGCTCGTGCCAAACGAGCGCGGCCTCGACCGAGCGATCGCCGTTGGCGCGAACGCCCTCGCCGTGTTCACCGCGGCGAGCGATGAGTTCACGCAGCGCAACATCGGCATGAGCATCGATGAATCGATTGCGGCGTTCGCGCCCGTCCTGAGCCGCGCGGCTGACATAGGCTGGTGGCGCCGGGCGTACGTATCGACCGCGTTCGGCTGCCCATTCACCGGCCGCGTCGAAGTGGCCAAGGTTGTCGAGGTCGCCCAGCGCCTCGACGAGCTGGGCGTCGATGAGATCTGCATCGGCGACACCATCGGCGTCGGTGTGCCCGGCCAGGTACACGCCATAACGGCCGCCCTCGTCAACGCCGGCATCTCACTCGATCGAATCGCGTACCACTTCCACGACACGCGGGGCACGGCGCTCGCCAATGTCGTGGCCGGGCTGGAGGACGGCATCAGCTGCTTCGACGCCTCGACCGGCGGCACCGGCGGTTGTCCGTACGCGCCCGGAGCCGCGGGCAACCTCGCTACGGAGGACCTGGTTTACCTGCTCGACGGCCTGGGAATAGCCCACGAGGTCGACCTCACACGCGTCATCGAGGCGGCGCGCTTCATCGCAAACGCCCTCGGTAAGGAGCTCGCGAGCAAGGTCGGCCAGGCCGGCGGATGGGACCCGGCTACCGGGCAGAGGCTCCTACCCGACGCCTGACCAGATGTCCTGCAGGACGCGCAGCCGCGGCTGGCAGGCGCCCGCATCGTGGATCGAACAACCCGGGTCCTCGACGACAATCACCAGCACGACGTGCGCGCGGACGCCGTCGAGCGGCGAGTCAAGGGCGATGAAACTGGTGCGGACGTCACCCTGGCCCTGGACCAGCGGCACGTCGGACAGCGTCGCTGCGGTGCACGCCCGATCTCGGCCGGTATTGAAACAGTGCGGCTGGTGGTACCACCCGCCCACAAGCATCGTCCGCCCCACCGGGACCAGCAGCGCGTCGCGCACCCTGTAGACCGGCTGGGTGCTGATGCCCGTCGGGATGCCATCGGCATAGGTCAGGCCGTCGGGCGAGCGCGGCATCACCCCGGCCAGCAGGCCGACGGGCGGCCGCGATGGAGCGGGCGTGTGTGCGAAGAGATCGATCTGGCTTGGTGCCAGTGTGGGTAAGGCATTGGGCGGTGTGTCGGAACCGCCCAGTCGGGTCAGGCCCGCGAGAGCAACGACTGCTACGAAGATGGCCGCGAGGGGCAGGCGCCAGCCTCCTCCGGAGCGCGCACGGTCAAGCGTCGGCGTGGGTGCCTCGGGGTCCATTCCGGCCATTGTGCGCTACCGGTGCTCACGCTCACTTTTGCTATATTCCAAGAGTCGCCCGGCCGAGTCCCGGCTGGCTTCAGGGAGAAATGGACAGCGTCGTACTCCTGCTGAACTCTGACTACGAGCCGCTCAACGTCTGCAACCTGCGGCGCGCATTCCGTCTCGTCTTCGGCGAGAAGGCAGAAGTAATCCAGTACGACCACACTGAAGTCCGCACCTCGACCCAGGTTTTCCACGCGCCGAGCGTCATCCGCCTCCACCACCGGATCAAGCGTCCGCGCCCCCGCGTCCGACTCAGCCGGCGCGAGGTCTTCATCCGCGACAAGCACACCTGTCAGTACTGCGGCACGACCTCGCACGATCTGACGCTCGATCACGTGATCCCGCGTCACCGTGGCGGCCTGCATACCTGGGACAACCTGGTCACCGCGTGCAAGCACTGCAACCACCGCAAGGGCGGCAAGCTCGTCGATGAGGCGCGGATGCGCCTGCAGAAGGCGCCGTTCGAGCCGCGCTGCGACGTCTACACGCTGTTCACGCCGTACCTGTCCGACCCGCGCAACGAGGCCTGGCGCGACTATCTCTTCCTCGGCAAGAACTGAGTCGGCGAGGCCGGTGGAGCGCCTCGCCCCGGTCGATCCGCCAGGACCGGTGATGCATGTCCTCACGTCGCTGTGGGGTGCGGGCCATGCCGCATACCTCGTCGGCGGCGGTGTCCGCGATGCCCTGTTGGGCAAGACTGTGACCGATTGGGACGTAGCCACCGACGCGTTGCCCGAACGCCTGCTCGAGCTCTTCCCCGGCGGCGGCTACGACAACCGATTCGGAACGGTGAGGGTTCCCTCGGCCGACATGGAGCTCGAGGTCACGACCTTCCGGCGCGATCACCAATACGCTGATCACCGCCGACCCGATTCGGTGACCTTCACCACCTCGCTGGATGAGGACCTGGCGCGGCGCGACTTCACTGTCAACGCGATTGCCTGGTCACGTGACGGCCTGGCCGATCCGACCGGTGGGCTGGCCGATCTCTCCGCCGGTGTCCTCCGCGCGGTGGGCGAACCGCAGGTCCGGTTCGATGAGGATGCGCTGCGGCTGTTACGGGCCGCGCGGCTCGCGGCGCAGCTCGACTTCGAGATCGAGCCGTCGACCCTGGCCGCGATGAGCACCACCGCCGCGACCGTGCAACACGTCTCGAGCGAGCGAATCGGTGAGGAGTTGCGCAAGATCCTGCGCGCTTCCCCGCCATCAAGGGCGCTCCAGATCCTGGCCGATACCGGGGTGCTGCGCTTCGCACTGCCCGAGCTCGACGCGCAACGCGGCATCGCCCAGGACAAGGCTCCTGGCATGGACCTGTGGGCGCACTGCCTAGCCGCGACCGATGCCGCGGCGCAGCTGGCTCCGGCCAATCCCAGGCTGCGCCTCGCGGCGCTCGTCCACGACATCGGCAAGCCCGGGACGCTGGCCGACGGCCACTTCATCGGCCACGACACTGAGGGCGCCCGGCTGGCCGAGCTGCTGCTTGGCCGGCTTGCCTTCCCGCGGCGCGAGGTCGAGGCAGTGGCCGATCTCGTGCGCTACCACATGTTCAGCTACGAGCCGCGCTGGAGCGGCGCAGCCGTGCGGCGCTTCATCCGCCGCGTGGGTCGCAACCTGGTGGACGAGCTGCTCGACCTGCGCGCCGCCGACAACATCGGCAGCGGCCTGCCGGCGAAGGCGGGCCACCTCGACGAGTTGCGCACGCGCGTCGCGTCCGAGCTCGCGGCGGGCGCGCCGCTGACGTTGCTTGAGCTCGCACTGCGCGGCGATGACCTGACAGCGGCGCTCGACCTTGCACCCGGCCCGGTCGTGGGCGACTTGCTCGAACACCTGTTGCAATGGGTGCTGGACGATCCCGCGCGAAACGAGCGCGCCGCATTGATCGCCGAGGCACGCATGGAGCTGGAGAGGTCGAGCGCCGGATGATCGAAGCACTCCTCCAGGCCGAGCGGCTGCTCATCCATGGCATGGTTGACCAGGCCGAAGCGATCTACGAACGCGCGATCGAGCAGGATCCGCACAACTCCATCGCCGTCGTCGGACTGGCGCGCGTCGCTCTGGAGCGCGGCCAGGAGCGGCTGGCGTACGAGCGCGCGCGCGAGGCACTCGCGATAGATCCGGAGAACGACGCCGCGCGACGGCTCGAGACGCGCCTCGCGGAGGTCTTCGCCGAGCGCGCCGCGCCAAACACGCCCGAATCAAGCGTGCCGGAGCTGCCCAACCCATTCGAGCCATCTGAGCGCGCCTTCCTGACGCGCAACCCGTCGATGGGCGAGCACGCCGCGGCTGATGAGCGCCGCCAGGCGCAGACACCGCATGCCAGCCCCGCTGATCAGCGCGGCCAGACCGACGAGCCACCGGTCGCCGAGCCGCGCTCGAGCCTGTGGCGACGGATACTTGGCGAATGACCGCGTACCTCAACCTCATCCTCAGATCCGACTAACTATCCATTCAAGGTGACTAGTCACGGGCGCGGATACTTAGTCGGATTGGTGGATAGCGTCGTGGCAGCCGGCAACGAGGGAGCTGCATGAAGGTCCTCGTAACAGGGGGGGCCGGGTACATCGGCAGCACCACCACGCAGCGGCTCCTCGAGGCCGGTCACGAGGTCGTCGTGTACGACTCGCTCGTGCGCGGCCATCGAGCGGCAGTCCCAGCGGGCGCAACCCTGGTCGTCGGCGACATAGGCGACGCGGCTCTCTTCGAAAAGACGCTGCGCGACAACCGCATCGAGGCCGTCCTGCACTGCGGTGGGCTGGCCCTGGTGGGTGAGTCGGTCGCCCAACCGGATCGGTACTTCGACGTCAACGTCGTGTCGGGACCGAGGATGCTCGATGCGATGCGCACCGCCGGCGTGACGCGCATCTGCTTCTCGTCGAGCGCGGCCGTCTATGGCGTGCCGCAGTCCACGCCCATCGAGGAAGACCACCCATTGCGGCCGGTCAACCCGTACGGCGAGACGAAGCGTGCCTTCGAGGGCATGCTCGACTGGTACAGCCGCGCCTATGGCATCGGCGCGGTGTCGCTGCGCTACTTCAACGTTGCCGGGGCCACCGAGGAGCGCGGCGAGGACCACCATCCAGAAACGCACCTCATCCCGACCATCCTCGCCGCCTTCGCGGGCGGACCGTCGCTCAAGATCTTCGGCACCAACTACCCGACCAAGGACGGCACCTGCATCCGCGATTACATCCACGTCGACGACCTGGCCGACGCCCACGCCGCGGCACTCGAGCTCACGGCGAATGTTGCCGGCGACCACGTCGTTTGCAACCTGGGCTCCGGCTCGGGCTTTTCCGTGCTGGACGTGCTGGAAGCCGCCCGATCGGTGGTCGGACGCGAGGTGCCCCACGAGATAGCCGAGCGGCGCGCGGGCGATCCGCCGGTGCTCGTCGCGAGCAACAAGCGGGCACGTGAGCTGCTCGGCTGGGAGCCCAAGCGCGGCGAGCTGACGCAGATGATCGGCTCGGCCTGGGGGTGGCGCCAGCGCAATCCGAACGGCTACGAGTAGATTCTCGTCATGCCCGCTAAAAAACAGGCCGTCATCCCGGCCAATCCACGTGAATGGCGACCGCAAAAGGTCAAGCGCGGCCGCTTCGTGCCCCAGATCGTCGATCCGCTCGTCGAACCGCTGTGGAGCGGCACGCGCGTCATCGTCCACTACCACGAGTCCGACCAGCACGACCAGTGGGGCGACATCGAAGTCCTCGACGAGTTCGGTGACGACGCGACCGCCGACGCGCCCATGGCGCTCGACTTCCTGCGCCGCTCGGTGCGGGCCACGGACGCGGTGATCGACGGCATCATCACGACCCAGGCAACCGGCGGCGGCGAGGGACTCGCGGTGGTTCTGTCGGGCCGGACCAAGCCCTTCCAGCGCCTGTTCGTCGGCGGTCCCGCGTCGGACGTCACGTTTGAGCCGCCCAAGGACTATCGCCACCAGGGTGACCCGGCATTCATAGCGCTGGACCTGTTGAGCGTCGACGGCCAGACGCTTTTCGACGTGCCGCTGCTGGAGCGCAAGCGGATTCTCGAAGGCACGATCGCCCAGAGCGAGCTCGTGCGCCTGTCGCCTGTTGTGCGGCCGCCGCTCCGCCAATGGTTCGCCACGTGGCGCAGTGCCGGTTTGAGGGGCCTGATTCTCAAGTCGTCGAATAGCCGCTATCAGCCCGGCAGCGATAGTCCAGCCTGGGCCACCATCGAACGGATGCCGCGCGCCTGAGCCCTGTGGGCGGTTCCGAAGAGAGGAAGCGCGACTGGCCCCTGGTCGTGCGCCGCGCCCGTGAGTCGGATCGCGACGCGGTGCTGAGCTTCGCGACGGAGACGTGGGACGGCTGGGACTACATCCCCCACGCGTGGCCGGTCTGGCTGGCCGCAACTGACGGCGTGATGCTCGTCGGCTGCCGCGCGGACGAAGACCTCCCCGTGGCCATCACGCGCGTCGCCATGGTCTCGCCCTCTGAGGCGTGGCTCGAGGGCATTCGCGTCGACCCAGCGGTACGCGGCATGGAGATCGCCGCGGATCTGCAGGTGGCTGAGCTGCACTGGGCCGCGGCGCAGGGCGCGACTGTCATCCGCTACGCGACGTCGGCGCGCAACGAGGGTTCGCACCGTTTGGGCGCGCGCCACGGCATCGAGCTGCTCTTCGCCTACAGGAACTACTGGTGGTCGCCCGACCCGGGCGAAGAGCCCCATGACCCGAGCGCCTTCGACGCTGACGTTCGCGCGGAGGCGACGAAGCTGCGCGGTCGCGTCCTCGATGCCCTTGCGGCCGATGGGAGAGTGGCGACCGCGGCGGACGCGGCCCGAGTCTGGCGAGGGCTTTCTGAATATGCCGGCTTCCAAGCCGCCCAACGACTGTACGAGCCACGGCCCTGGGCCCTGGGCGAGCTGACAGCGGAGGCGTTCGGGCGCCATGTCGAACGCGGTGAAGTGATCACGTCGGGCGAGCGCGCCGTCGCGATCCTGCTGCGCGAGCAGCTCGCGGGCGAGGACTCGTCACTACGCCTGGCTCACGTCGATGGCGAGATCGACGGCATCATCGATCTGGGCGAGCGGGTGCGCGAAATCGCGGGGGACAGGACGTTCCGCCTCCGACTTCCAGAGGACGCCCTGGCTGAAGGCGACGACGACCGACTCAGCGCCGCGGGTTACCGATCAGGCGACTGGAGCCTGCACATCCTGGGCCGGCCGATCGATGGCGCCCACCCACTGCCGGACATCGACCCCACGCGCGTCGTCCTGGCCGACGAACCCCGTCAGATCGTCGAGCCGCTGGCCTTTTGATGCAGACTGCCGCCAAGTCCAAGCCGAAGTCGAAGCGCCGCGCCAAGCCCGATCCGGTCAAGACCTGGGTCAAGCGCCTCGACAAGACGCGGCCGAACCTTATGACCGACACCCTGGATGCGCTGCGAACGATGTACGGCCGCCCAACCTGGGGGCGCATCTACGACCCGACGAGCGAGCTGATCCTCACGATGCTTTCGGCCAATTCCGCCGACATCGGCGCCGAGAAGGCGTTCAACCAGCTGTGCCGGCATTGGCCGGCGCCCGGCAGCACGCCGCGCGGCGACGGCGCCGCGCCCATATTCAGGACGGGCTGGGGCGGCGTCGGCATCAGCGAGGGCGTCGCCGACTGGGCCGCGATCGAGTTCGCCGACATAGCCGAACTCACCGACGTTATCCGTATTGGCGGCCTGGCCAACCAGAAAGCGCCGCGCATCCAGGCCGCATTGCGCCACATCCGTGAGCAGCGTGGCGATTACTCGCTCGAGTTCCTCGGCGGGTTGACGCCACCCGACGCGCTCGCCTGGCTGACGCAGGTAAACGGCATCGGCCGCAAGACGGCGTCAGTGCTGCTGCTGTTCTCGTTCGGCATGCCGCTCATGCCGGTCGATCGGCACATCGAGCGCGTCGCGATCCGCATCGGTCTCATACCCAAGAAGATCGCCAAAGCCGAGCAGATGCACGACATGTTGCAGATGCAGCTCACCGCCGACAACGTGCACGAGGCGCACGTCAACCTGATCACTCACGGTCGTCAGATCTGTCATTCCCAGCGGCCCGAGCACGAGCGCTGCGCCATCGCCGACCGCTGCCGCTACTTCAACCCGACGGCGCCCTGATCAAACGCCTGACAGGCGCAGCACCCGCGTGATGTCGGGGTAGTCGTCGGTCAGGACCGGGCCGGGGCGCGTCACCTCTGACCAGCCAAGATCATCGAATGCGGCGAGGCTGCCGTCGGGCGCGACGACGAGCCACAGCGACGCGGTCGCTGCGTGGTCTGCGACCTGCTCTGCGTCAGGAACGAATGACCGCATCTGCGCCTCGAGACCGAGGCTGCGTGCCGTGGCCGCGACCGCGGGCGCGAGGTCGTAGTAGCGGTTCGAGAGGTTGAACGCGAGGACGCCGCCCGGTCGCAGAACGCGCATATAGCTCGCGACGGCTTCGGCCGTGAGGAGGTGCGGCGGCACGCTGTCCGACGAGAAAGCGTCGAGCACGAGCACATCGAACGTGCTCGCCGGCTGCTCAGCCAGGGTCAGCCGTCCGTCGCCCAGCACGATGTCGACGTGGGCGAGTGTTTCGGTCAGATAGCTGAAGTAGTGCGGGTCGGACGCGAGCTTCACCACCAGCGGGTCGATCTCGAAGTAGGTCAATCGGTCGGTGCTCTGGGCGTATGCGGCAACGACCCCGGCGCCCAGCCCAACGACGCCGACGCTGGCCCCGGACGTTCGCGTGCGCAGGTCAGCGAAGACATCCGACAGCGGGCTGCCCAGCGCGTAGTAGCTCGTCGGATCCCCGGACCGCGCGTCCGTGTACTGGACGCCGTGCAGCGTCGTCCCGGAATACAGCCGCTGCTGGCCAGCGACGTTGACGACCTTGCTGACCCCGAAGAAGGAGCGGCCGACGAACAGCTGGGTTGCCCCCGGGTTCGCAGTCAGCACGATGAGGGCCGCGGCCATTGCCGCAATCGTGGTCGGGACGAGGATCCGCGGCGTGACGGCAAAAGCCACGACCATGGCGCCGAGCGTCAGCAACGCAATCACGCCTCCGTCCGCCGTGCCGGTGAAGAGCATGAGCAGTGCGCCAACGGCGGCATAGGGAATGAGCCGCGCAGCGAGATCCCGCGCCGCGCTCAGAGGCTTGCGCAGGCTGCCGCTGACCGACTGCCGGCCGGCCAGGGCAAGCGCGATCAGAGCGAGGACGAGCAGCGCCGGGTACTCGTAGATGTCGGGCAGCAGCATCGGTGCAGCGACACCGACTATGGCCGTGGCCAGGACACCCGCAAGAGACAGGAGCAGATAAAAATGAGTCAGCTGCTCCGACTCCGGCCGCGACTGCGCGAGCCTGCCGTGGACGGCAGTCGCCAGGACGGCGAATGAGCCCAGGACGATGATGACGAGCGGCACGATCGGCCAGCCGACCGGCGCCACGTACGGCAGCCAGAGCAGCGTCGCCGCGGCGGGTACGAGGCGGTCGATGATCGGCAGGACGCGCCGGCCACGCTCCGAGAACGCGACCACGAAGCTCGCCAGGTAAATCGCCAGCGGGCCGATCCAGATCAGCGGCGCGGATACGAGGTCGGTCGTCAGAAAGCTCGTGGTTGCGGTCAGCAGCCCGGCAGGCACGAACGCCAGGAACAGCCAGCGCGCGACGCGGCGCCACCCAAGCGCGGTCTTCGCCACATGGGCGAGCGTGGTTTGCCGGGCTGAGTCGACGCGTCGCGAAAGCGCGATTACCGCCAGCACGCCAACGAACGCGAGCAGGCCAAAGCGCAGCGCCACCCACTGCAGGGAGATCGGCATGAACGGCTCGACCGCAAACGGATATGCGATGAGGGCGAGCAACGATGCGGCGTTGGATGCCGCGTAGAGCCACCAGGCATCGCGCGCCTGGCCGGCGAACCAGGCCGAGAGGAGCGGGGTCGTCGAGGCCAGCAGGAATGACGGCGGACCGGCGATGACAAGCAGGGCCAGCAGCACGTTGAGCGCCTCGGGCATGTGCGCGTCACGCAGGTTCGTCGCGCTGGTGGGTCCCAGAAAGGTCGCGACCACGAGAATGCCCGCAACAACCAAGTGGACCGTGGCCGCGCGACGAGCGTCAAGCCGTGTCACCAGGACGTGGGCGTACGCGTAGCCGACGAACAGCATCGCGGTGAAGAAGCACAGGGCCGTGGCCCAGACTCCGGGCGCGCCCCCGAACACCGGCAGGACCACTCGCCCACTGAGCAGCTCGAGCGTGAACATGAGGAACGACGAGAGCGACAGCGCCGCGACGAAGACCCAGCGCGAAGAGCGCGCGCCCACGATCGCGGGCGCGGCGGCACGGCCGAAGCTGGTGGTGCTGGCTGTCACCACTCGATCCTAGGCAGCGCGATCCCTTCCGCCGATAGGACATTCGGGCCACGCGGCAGCGCCCCAGCCGGTCACCTACGACAATGCCCACACGAAGCAGAGGAGCAGCGCGTGACCGATTTCAAGGGGCTCGTCGACGACTTTCTGGCCAACGAATACGAGGCATCGCCGGTCGCGGCGAGCGCGCTCGGCCTGACCGATTACGACGAGCGGCTCGACGATATGTCGGCCACCGCCTATCTCAAGCGCGACACGGACGCGCTCGAGTGGACCAGGCGCTTCGAGTCGGTCGATGCGGCCAGTCTCGATTTCGACGACCAGATCGACCGCGACCTGGCCATCGCCATGCTGACCGGGCGAACGATCGCCGCGGACTGGCAGGTCTGGAAGCGCGACCCGACGATCTACACGGGGCCGATTCTCAACGGGCTCTTTTACCTCTTCCTGAATCGACTGCGCCCGACCGCGGATCTCGTCGATGCCGCCGTCGCGCGGCTCGAGCAGATCCCCCGCGCGCTCGAGCAGGCCGCGGCCAATCTCGATCCGACCCACGGCGCGCGGCTCATCTTCGAGCGCGGCCTCGGGTCGGCCAGGGCAGGCGCGGGCTATGTGCGGGACGTCGTCGTCCAGGAGGGCGACACCGCTGAGCAGCACGAGCGCCTGCAGCGCGCCGGTGCCGCCGCAGGCGACGCCTTCGACGCGTTTGTCGCCAAGCTCGAGAAGCTAGTCGAGCAGGCGTCGGGGACATGGGTCTACGGCGAGGAGCGCTACAGCCGCCAGCTGCGCGAACGCGAGCGCCTCAACTTCGACGCGCGCGGGCTGCGCGAGATGGGCCAGGCAGAGTACGACCGGCTCGACGCAGAGATGCGCGCCCTGGCCCGCGATGTGCGCGGCACCGACGACTGGAAGGCCGTCCTCGACGAAGCGAACGAGGACCACCCGCCGACCGAAGAAGCGATGCGCCTCTCGTATGCGGATTGGACCCAGCGCTCACGTGACTTCCTGGCGAAGACCGGGCTGGTGACACTGCCCGACGGCGAGCATTGCGAGGTCGAGCCGGCACCCGTGTTCACGCGGCCGCTCATCGCCGTCGCGTCGTACAGCGGCCCGCCCGCGTTCAGCGACAGCCTGACCGGCCACTTCTTCGTGCCGATCGCGCCCGACGGAACGTCGGAGGAGGACATCCAGAAGCGGCTCGCGTCGAACTCGTACAGCGGCATCCCGACTACGGCAGTCCACGAGGCCTATCCGGGCCACCACTGGCACATCTCCTGGAGCAAGATCCACGCCCCGCGGCTGCGCCGTGTGCTCCAGACGCCGTACTTCAGCGAGGGCTGGGGCCTGTATGCGGAGCGCGTCATGCGCGAGCGCGGCTTCTTCGAGGATCCGCTGCACGAGCTCAATCACCTCGAGGCGACGATCTTCCGCGCCGCACGCATCGTGGTCGATACGAGCCTGCATATGGGCGAGATGACCTACGGCGAGGCGGTCGAGTTCATGGCGACGAAGACGGCGCTGACCGAGCCGACCGCCAGGGCGGAGGTCGGGCGCTACTGCACCTGGCCCACCCAGGCTTCGTCCTACCTGACGGGCTGTCTCGAGATCCTGCGCATCCGGCGACGCTATCTCGACGCCCGTGGGCAGGCGGGCATCGCGCCGAAGGACGTGCCTGTGGACATCTTGCGCGATTTCCACGATGCGATCTGCGGCAGCGGCAGGCTGCCGATCGGCCTCGCGGAGCGCGCAGTTATGAACACGGTCGCGCCCTAAGCGTTACGCGCCTGCAACCTCCTGGCGCCTTCGGCAGAGGGCCGCGTGAGGGGTGCGTCCGTAATCTGGACGCACTTCAACCGCAAATCCACTCAATGCGAAGCGTCTGGTGACGGGGCGTTGCCGCAAAGAGAATGCACGACCCGGGCCCCCTCCCCGGGTCGTGCTCTTTATTGGACTCCGCCTCAAGGGCGGGCAAGCAGCGCTATGAGGGTTGCCAGACCTAACACCAGCAGAACTGCTACGGCCAGCCGCGCGTGAACTGGACGCGAAGCCCTGAGCTCCGACCACGTACTGACGAGTCCTGTCACAGGCGTTGCCAAGAGCACAACGACCCCGATGTTGCCCACCATCTCAGCCACCGATTCCTGACCCGCAACGTCGAGCAACAGACCGACCCCAAGCAGTGTCGCGGCGCCGATCGATCCGTACGTCAACACCCGGGCGGTAAGAAGGATGGGTGGCCGTTGGCTCGTCATGCGGCGGATCCGAAGGCGCGCAGCAGCATCTGCAACGCGAAGAACGCCGCGACGCCTACGAAGAGCAGGACAAGCGCGCGTTGGGGCAGCCGATGCTGCAAACGCGCACCGATCCGTCCGCCGAGGACGCTGCCGACGACGACCGCGCCCGCGAGGGCGGGCTCGACCTCGCCGCGGCTGAAATAGAGGACCGCGCTGGCGACCGCGGTCGCGCCCAGCATGTACGTGCTCGTCGTGGTCACCACGCGAATCGGCACGCCCATCAGCGAGTTCATCGTCGGCACATTGATGATCCCGCCGCCCACTCCCAGGAGGCCGCTCAGCACCCCGGCGAACACGGACACGACCGAGCCGACGCCAAAGTTGCGCACCCGGTATGCGACCTCTTCGCCGCTGCGCGGCTCGATGTAGGTCGCGTCGAACTCCAGCGGACCCGGCTCTTCGACCGTGGCGGGCTCAACCGGTTCGCGCCCGAAGAACATGCGCAGCGCCACCGCGATCAAGACGATCCCAAAGAGCGCGGCCAGCACGCGCGCGTCAATCAGTCCCGCCACGAACCCGCCGATGATGCCGCCCAAGGTCGTCGAGACGAGCAGCGTCAGGCCTATCCGGCGCGACACGAGGCCGGCCTCGAGGTAGTTGGCGGACGCCGCGGTCGATACCGCGATGACGCCCAAGAGGCTGACCGCGATCGCGTTGTGGAGCGGGACGCCCAGCCCAACTGCCAGTAGCGGCACGACGATTATCCCGCCGCCGATCCCGACCACGGCGCCGAACACGCCAGCACCAAGCGCGGCAAGCAGGGCGAGCAGCTCCAGCGGGATCACTCCGGACGATGTTAGGGCCGCTACGATCGGTCGATGGCTGAGGAAAGCGGCGGCCGCGAAGGACCGCTGAAGGGGCTGCGTGTCCTGGAGCTGGCGTCGGTCCTGGCGGGACCGTATTGCGCGATGGTTCTGGCCGACCTGGGCGCAGACGTCGTCAAGGTCGAACCACTCGAGGGTGACGCGACGCGCGGCTATGGCCCGCCGTGGATCAATCCCGACGCGCCGGACGATGCGCGGACAGCGGTCTACTTCCTATCGGTCAATCGCAACAAGCGCAGCCTGCGCCTGGATCTGTCATCGGAGAAGGGTCGCGAGGTTGTCGGGCTGCTGATCGGCAAATCGGACGTGCTGATCGAAAACTTCCGACCGGGCGTGATGGACCGACTCGGCCTGGGGAAGGCAGTGCTCGAGGAGCTGAACCCCAAGCTCGTCCAGCTCTCGATCACGGGCTACGGACCGGACGGCCCCGATGCCGGAAAGCCCGGCTACGACTTCGTGGCGCAGGCCGTCGGCGGGCTGATGAGCGTCACCGGTTTCCCCGACGCGCAGGGCGGCCACCCGACCAAGCTGGGCGTCGCGATCACAGACATCGTCACAGGGTTGCTGGGAACAGTCGGCGTGCTCGCCGCAATCCGCTCGGGTATCGGCCAGCGCATCGACATCTCGCTTCTCGAGGCGACCCTCTCGATGCTCATCAACCAGGCGCACAACGCCTTCGCAACCGGGGAGCAGCCGCCACGCCTCGGCAACGCCCACCCGAATATCGTGCCGTACGAGACGTTCGCGACGGCCGACGGTGAGATCGTCGTCGCGGTCGGCAGCGAGCGGCAGTGGCCCAGGCTGTGCAATGAGCTCGAACTGAGCGACCTCGCGACCGACGAGCGCTTCGCCGACAACGGCGCGCGGGTGCGCAACCGCGACCTGTTGCGGCCCATCCTCGCGCAGCGATTCAAGGATGCCGACTCGGGCCACTGGCTGCGCAAGCTCGATGAGGCGGGCATCCCGTGCGGGCGCGTGAACTCGGTTCTCGGCGCGTTCGAGCAGCCGCAGGCCGTCGCGCGCGGGATGCGAGCACAGGTCGAGCACCCTAGCCTCGGAACCGTGCCCCAGATCGGCGTGCCCTACAAGCTGTCCGTGACTCCCGCGTCCATCCGCTCCGCGCCACCGTTGCTCGGGGAGCACTCCGACCAGATCCTGGCCGAGCTTGGCTACTCCGCGAGCGCGATCGAAGCGCTTCGTTCCGGGGGCGTTATCTAGGCCGACGCGGTCCATACGGAATCCTGGCACCCCGCACGGCTACTGAAACGCCCGTGCAGCGTGCGGCCCTCCTGCGTTCGCACGATCTGGGACTGCGCCTGCATAGGCTGGCGTCGCTGAGCCGCGCAACCCGTCAGAAAGGGCTCACATGCCCAAGTACAAAGTCGGCTACTTCGTGGGGAGCCTGTCTTCGACATCGATCAATCGCGAACTCGCGAAGGCCCTGATCCGCTTGGCCCCAGAGGACCTGGAGTTCACCGAGATTCCGATCGGGAATCTGCCGCTGTACAGCCCGGACTACGATGCCGATTTCCCACCAGAGGCCCGGGCGCTGAAGGACGCGATCGCCGCGTCTGACGCCATCCTGATCATCACCCCTGAGTACAACCGCTCCATTCCCGGAGCGCTGAAAAATGCGGTCGACTGGGCTTCGCGGCCGTGGGGCCAGAATTCTTTCGACCAAATGGCGGCCGCCGTGATCGGTACATCCCGTGGGCAGATCGGTACAGCGATGGCTCAACAGAGCCTGCGCGGCGTGCTCTCGTTCTGCAACGCCCGCCAAATGACCGCGCCGGAGGCCTACATCCGATTCTCCGATGAGACCTTCCCGGGCAACGGCGAGGTCGCAGACGAGTCCACGAAGGCGTTCCTCGCCGACTACATGGATCAGTTCCGGACCTACGTGGCGCGGGTCCTGACAGTCATCCCTCGCCCCTAGAACACCTCGCGCCGCTGCTAGGCCGGCGCAACGGGCGGCGCGGGCCGCCTGCGCAACGCGATCTCGAGACCAAGCAAGATCCACGCCAGCCCATGGACCGCGATTCCGCCCAAGATGATCGTCTCGACCGGGGAGCCGCGCAGGAAGTTGCCCATGCCGGCCAAGGCCAGCAGCGAGCCCACGACCAGGGCGAAGGCCGACGCCCGATTCAAGACGCCCAAGCGCAGCGTGACCAGGCCGAACCAGGCATCGCCCAGCCAAAGCGCCGCGCCGCCAACAATCCACAGCCAGACCGGCTGGTAATCGCCTGGTCCAATCTGGCCCGGGGCCGAAACAGCGCGAATCACGAGCACTAGGTAGAGCGCATTGCCAACGATCGCCGGGATAGCGCCGCTCAGCGCAAGCCGCCGTCCGGCACGAGCCTGACGCTGGTGCGCGGCGATGACGACGGCGATTGCACCCAGCGTGAAGACCACCAGACGAAGGTTGAAGAGGTCGGGCGTGAGGGCCTCGGTACCGAGGAACCCGACCAACAGCATTGCTCCAGCAATCAAGCCAAGCAAACCCGATACGCGACTGGCCGGTGTTGGCTGCAAAGTCAGCGAGTGAGCCACGGGTCGGTTCCTCCTCAGGTGCTCGGAAGCAGCGGAAGTGACGAGATCGACGGGCGTCTTCAGCCAAGCCCGCGCCGCCCCGGTGTCGCGCCGCTGGTCGGCGAACAGCTGCACCATCTGTTCGGAGTAGCGCTCGCGGTAATTGGCCGGATAGAGCCGCAGAAGGCCGCGGTAGATGCGTTCGTGCCCCCCGGCCCGGGCGGTCATGCCGGTTGTCGAAGCTCGAGCGCCCAGGGCCGCGCGGCCGCGATGAGGCTCTCCATACGGCGCGCCTCGGACGCGACAACAGCTCGCCCCGTGCCCGTCAGCTTGTAGTAGCGGCGGCGCTGGTCGTCGAGATCGGGGTCCGGCCGCTCCTCGGATTCTTCGATGAGGCCGTCCTCGAGCAGACGCCGGATCGTCGTGTACACACCGCCCGGCCCAAGTTTGGTCGCGCCCTCGGTGATGCGCGCGACCTCGCGCATGATCGCGTAGCCGTGGCGCTCCTCCGGTCCGATCGCGAGCATGATCAACATCGCCGTGCGGCTGATCTGGGGCGGCGGAACGGATTCTGCGCGGCTTGTCGTCATCTCCCGCACTATATCAATGTCTGATGCATTGTCAAGTGACACATCTGGCCGGTATTCCCAAGCCGGTACGTCCCCGGTAACTTGCCCCAGTCACCTTGAGAGTGACAAGAGAGAGGGGCCCGCCGCCAATGCGCTCGATCGGTGTCTTGACCTGCCTAATCGCGGTCGTCCTGGCCACCTCGGCTGGACCTGTGTTCGCAGCCGATATGTCCGTTGCCGGTAGCGCGCCGTCCGTCGTACTCGCCAAGCAGAGCTGTACGCCCGGCTACTCCCCGTGCATTCCCAACAAGGCAAGCGACGTCGATTGCTGGGGCGGCTCGGGCAATGGGCCGCGCTACACGGCCGCCAACGTCACGTACAGGGTGACTGGATCAGATCCGTACCGACTTGATGCCGACCACGACCACCTCGGTTGCGAGCCATACGGCCGATAGAGGTCCGTACACGGGCCCCTTGCTAAACTCTCGGCCGGCGCCGACATAGCTCAGCGGTAGAGCAGCTGTTTCGTAAACAGCAGGTCCTCAGTTCAAATCTGAGTGTCGGCTCCAGTCTCCACCTTCGACGCGTCACAGTCGGGTACCACCACGCCCCCTTCCGACTCGCCAGCTGAGCGGCCGCCGCGATCCGATTGGCGCTTCCTGCTGGCGATCTTCTGGATCACCTCGCTCGTGGAGACCGCGGGCATGGGCCAGGTCTTCGCCTTCCTGCCAACGTACGTCGGCCAGATGGGTGTCAGCGGCAGTGACCGACTCACCTTCGTGGGCCTGTTCTCGTCGCTCATCTTCGTAGTCGGCGCGCCGCTGGTGCCGCTGTGGGGCGTGTGGGCCGACAAGTACAGCCGCAAGGCGATCATCATCCGCAGCGCCCTGGTGGAGGCGGTCGTGTTCTGCGCGGTCGCCCTGAGCCGCGAGCCGTGGCAGCTGGCACTCAGCCTGCTGCTCGTGGGTCTGCAGCTCGGCAATACCGGGGTGATGCTCGCGGCGCTGCGTGACGTGGCACCGCGCCAGCGCATTGGCGCCGCGATCGGCTTCTTCGGCTCCAGCACGGCGCTTGGCTTCGCCCTGGGGCCGATCGTCGGTGGGCTCCTCGTCGACGGTCTCGGTTTCTCGCTCTCGACTGTTTTCGCGGTTTCGGCTGCGGCTTCCGTCGGCACGGCGCTCCTGATTTCCCTTACGCGCGAGGTGCGCCCGGCGGTCGTGCCGCAGGGCCGGGTGGTGAAGCTGGCCTACGGTGCTGTCCGGGGAGTGCTGACCGACCGCATCGTGCGCCGCCTGTTCCTTATCTATTTCGTGGCGTTCCTGGCCAACCAGATGAGCCGGCCATTCGTGCCGGTGCTGATCGAAGGCATCGTCGGCACCGGGCCCGGGCTGGCCAGCTCGATCGGCCTCGTCACGGGGGTAGCGGCGCTCATTGGGGCGCTGTCGTCCCCAATCGGCGGTATGTCGGGCGACAGGTTCGGCTTCAGGTCCGTGCTGGTGGTCGGCCTTGGCGGAGGCGCTCTCGCGCTCGCCCTTCAGCCGTGGATGCCGAGCCTGCTTTTGCTCGGGCTGGCAGTGCTCGTGTTCGTCGCGTTCAACGGCACAATTGGGCCGATGATCTTCAGCCTGCTCGCGACCGAGGTGCCCGATGAGCGCCGTTCGGCGACGCTAAATCTCGTCTACCTGCCGCTCTACGCGGCGGGCATCGTCGGACCGGCGACCGGCGCTTTGACCGCCACGGTCCTCGGCGTGCCTGGGCCCTTCATCTTGGCTGCAGCCATTCTTGGGTTGAGCGCGCTGATCGTCTTGTTGGCGAGGCGCGTATGACCCGTATCGCCCTTGCGACGTGCGCGGCGTTGCCCGACCTGGATCCCGACGAGCAGTTGCTGCTAGAGCCGCTGCACATGCTCGGTATCGACGCGCGACCCGCCGTCTGGGATGACGCGGCGGTGGATTGGGCGGCGTTCGATCTCGTCGTCATACGCTCGACCTGGGACTACACCGCGCGGCGTGAGGAATTTCTGGCGTGGGCGCAGTCCGTGCCGTCCATCCTCAATCCGGCCGCGATCGTTGCCTGGAACACCGACAAGCGCTACCTCAGAGATCTCGCCGCCGCCGGCGTGCCGGTGGTCCCGACCAGCTGGCTCGAGCCGGGCCAAACAATCGTCCTTCCGGCGGTGGGCCGGCATGTGCTCAAGCCATCTGTCGGTGCTGGTTCGGTCGACGCCGCTTTATTCGATCTAGCCGCGGTGCACGAGGCCGACCTCGCGCGGGCCCATGCGGAGCGGCTCCTCGCCGCGCGTCAAACCATCATGGTCCAGCCCTACCTCGAGCTGATCGAGCGCCACGGCGAGGCAGCGCTGATCTTTTTCGGCGGTGAGTTCAGCCATGCCGTGACCAAGGGCGCGATGCTGGCCGACCAGCGCGAGCTGGTGGACGGCCTGTACAAGGCCGAGGTGATCACGCCGCGCGTCGCGACGACCCTGGAGCTGGACATCGCCCGGAAGGCGCTGGTAGCGGTGCCCGGTGGGGCCGCGCAACTGGCCTACGCGCGCGTGGACCTTGTTCCCGGCGCGAAGGGGGAGCCGGTCGTGATCGAGCTGGAGCTGACGGAGCCGTCACTGTTCCTGGGCCAGGCGCCGGGATCGGCGGAGCGGCTGGCGCGCCATTTGGTCGACCGCGCCGCTACATCAGGGAGCGCCTGAGAATCGCAGAGGCCGGGCGAGCGCCCCAGCGCGTCCAGCCCGGCCTCCTCAGGAGGGTGTCTCCTGACCGTTGCGCGGAGGAGAGGGATCTCCGCGTGCAACGTCTGGACGCAAGGTATGCCGGAGCGGTTCCGTCGCCTATCCGCCCATTCACTGATTCGGGTACTGGCCGGGTCGCTCGGTATCCGGAGCGGCGGTTACGGGTTCACGAAGGAGGGTCTACGGCAACCAGTAGCCCTGAAGCTGCCAGAGGTCACGCAGAAGACCGTCGACGCCTTGGCCTCCGAACAGGAGATAGGTCGAGGCGATGCCGCCGGCGTGG
>JAXDLE010000110.1:0-25453 GCA_034666725.1 Chloroflexota bacterium | reverse complement strand
AGATGCTCACCTCGCGCGGCAGATCGGCGACGCCCGGCCGCGCGTCGGTGGTCTCGACGGCCACGACGGCGTCGGCGCCCTCAGGCAGCGGCGCCCCGGTCAGGATGCGCACCGCGTTGCCAGCTGTCACCACCGCGTCGCTGACGCGCCCGGCCGCGGCCTCCCCTACCACCTTGAGTCCGATCGGAGACTCACGGCTCGCCGCAGAGGTGTCTGCAGTAATAACCGCGAAACCATCCATCGCACTGTTGTCCCACGGCGGGAGGGTGTTGCGGCTTGTCAACGCTTCGGCGAGAACCCGGGCCGCGGCGTCGCCGAGCGCGACAACTTCTGTGGGGAGCGCCTCGAGCCCCTCGAGCATCCGCGCCCGCGCTTCCTCGAGAGACATGAGTGCGGGCAGGTCGTGGCTCACTGCGCGAGTCTCGCCGCACGTCTCGGCGCGAGCCACCAGACGACGCCACCACCGATCACGCAGAGCACCCCGAGCCCGGCCGCGGTCAGCTGCCAGAACGGGTACGGATAGAGCCGGATCATGTTGCTGTCGGCCGGGAACTCCCAGTTGCCGCCCGGGAAGAACACCTCGTGGAACAGCACGAACAGCGGTTCGAAGGCGAAGGCCCCGACTACCCCGACGACCACCGCTCCGACTGCAAGCCCCAGCCCTCCCCGCGCAACCGCCCTCCACCTTCGGGCGTCTCGTGGATGATGGATGAGCGCGGCAGCGATCAACACGGCCGATATCACCGCGAGCACGATCCCCAGCCACAGCAAGGTCCGCGCGTCCCGCAAATGTGCTTGTTCCGCGTATTCGTACACGGGCGGATTGCCGACGCACGTGGAGAAGCACGCGTAGATGTGTTGAAAGTCGCCCGGGCCGAAAACAAGCTGATCAACCGTTTGGTCCGAGACTCGGTAGTTCCATTCGCGCGTCGGACCGAGCGAGCTCCCAGAGTTGTCGAGCGCGAAGTGCATCCAGACCGGCGTGGTCAGGTTAAGCACCGCGACCACCAGAATGACGATCGCCGTGGCGAACGGCAGCACCCAGCCCAGGAGGTCGCGCGACGTGCCGGCGGGCGCTATTCCTCCGCCAGGGTGTGCGCCTGCTCCATCCATCCTTCGACCACCAGCGTGGGCGGCACCTCAACACCGAGCGCCCGCGCGGAGCGCGCAAGGCGCAACTCGTACTCGTCCTTGTCCAGGCTCACCAGGTGGGATAGGCCCAGGATGCCGGCCTGGGTGAAAAGCTGTTGCTCGGCCGGTCCGAAGTTAGCCAGGTTGAGCAGCAGCGCCTCATCGCGCCAGTCGTTCACGTCGTTGACCGTGGCGTTGATCTGGTCGGCCAGGTACTGGCGCCGGGTCGGCGTCTCCGAAACCTCGAGCAGCAAGCCCGTGGTGAATATGCCCTGGCGCTCGAGTGCCTCGAGGTGGTAGATCGGCACCCGCTGCAGGTTGTCGATCGGCGGCATGTGAGTCGGCCTTACTGCTCGAGCGTGGCGTCGACGGACAGCTCGACGTTGCCCTTGAGGGCGCGTGAGATGGGGCAGCCGTCCTTGGCCTTCTCTGCGGCATCCGCGACATCGGCGTCAGTAGCACCCGGGACGCGGCAGCGCACCGTGATGTGCGATGAGATGACCGTCCAGCCGGCTTCGAGCTTGTCGCCCGTGATCTCGACCGTTGTCTCGATGCTCTCGGCGGTGAAGCCGGCCTTGAACAGCGTGTTCGAGAAGGCCATCGAGAAGCACGCTGCGTGGGCTGCGGCTAGCAGCTCCTCCGGACCTGACAGTCCTGCCGCATCCTCTGTTCGCGCCGACCAGCTGATGGGCAGGTCGCTCAGCTGGGCGCTCGAGAGCGAGCTGACCGATCCGCTGCCCTCGGTCAGGTTGCCCTGCCACTTTGCGCGCGCCGAACGAACTGCTGCCATGTCTTTCCTCCTGTATCTGCGCGGTTAGTCTAGGGCGCTCCAGATGAATCGCTCACTGCTGTCCGGCATGGGTATCGGCGTCGTCGTGATGGCCGTGGCCGTCCTGCTGCTCGGTGGGGCGTTGGTCGGTCCGCGGCCCAGCCCTTCGCCGTCGGCCCGACCCAGCTCCAGCCCGCGGCCCACAGCTTCTGTCCGGCCGTCGCCGACGCCGCTCGACACGTCCATCCGCGCCACGGCCGTGGTTGTGCCGCAGCGCAGCGCCGAACTCTCACTCTCGCTGAGCGGCATCGTGGACCAGATCTTCGTCCACGAGCTCGACGAGGTGACTCTGGGACAGCTCATCCTGCGTCTCGACCAATCGACATACCTGGCCGCAGTGGATCACGCCCAGCAGGACCTTGAATCCAAGGAGGCTGCACTCGCATCGGCGCAGGTCGAAGTCGATCAGCTGGCGCCGGATGCGACCCCTGCCCAGATCGCACGCGCACAGGCCGCCTTGCGCCTGGCACAGACGGATCGTGACGTCGCCGCGTCGACGGTGACCGAAGCCCAGGTGGCGCTGCGCCAGACCGAGCTACGTGCACCGTTCGGCGGCACCGTGGCGGAGATCAACATCGAGCGCGGCGAGCAAGCCGATGCCGGCCAGGCGGTTGTGGAAATCGGCGATCTGTCGGGCTGGTTGATCGAGACAACCGACCTGAGCGAGCTCGAGGTGGTGCAGGTGGCCGTCGGCGATGCCGCGACAGTGACCTTCGAGGCGCTACCCGACCTCGTGCTCGCGGGTCATGTCGACCGCATCCAGGTGCGCGGCACTGGCGCCGCCGGCAACGTGGTTTTCGCGGTGGCCATCAGGCCCGACACGCACAACGTGCAGCTGCGCTGGAACATGACCGCTACGGTGCGCATCACGCCCAGCGATTGAGCTCCAGGGCTGGGGAATGACCGCCACGCGAGTCAAGGCTGACCTGGAAAAGGGCTTGGCCGACCGACCAAGTAGCCCTGAGCGTACTCCACGCCCAGAGTTGCGAGCGTAGACAGCTCCGCCTCGGTTTCGACACCCTCGGCGATGAGCTGGCACTTGGCCCGATCGGCAAAGAAGCGCATTCCAGCGACCATCGCCTGTCTCGCGGGATCCTGGTCGATCCCACGCACGAGCGATATGTCGAGCTTCACCAGGCTGGGCTGAAGCTCAACCACGTGCTTCATGGAAGCGTATCCGGCGCCGGCATCGTCGACTGCCACCCGGAAGGGCACTCCAAGCCCCAAAAACTGCTGGCGTAACTGTTCGTAATCGGCGACCGGCTCGTGCTCGGTGAGCTCGAGCACAATGGAATGTCGGCTTGTGCGCAGGAGGTGGCCCAGCTGAGAAGGTTCATCAAGCAGTAGCGCCGACACATTCAAGGACAGCCATGGCTGCGCAGGGCCGAACGTGTTCGCGGTCTCGATGGCCCGCTCCAGCGTCGCAAGCTCGAGTTCTCTCTGCAGCCCGACTCGCGCCGATTCCCGGAAGTGCTGATCGGGAGGGGCAGTGTCCATGAACCGACTGAGAGCCTCATACCCGACGATTTCGCGCCCTGGGATTGAGACGATCGGTTGGAAGACCGGTGTGAATGCCCTATCCGCGATAACGTCGCGGATAGCACGGCGGGCGTCGGCGAGAGCGCGCCGATCGGAGACAGCTGGACCGAGAAGCGCGCCCGCTGCAGCCGCAACCTCACCCACTGCGGGGAGGTCCTCGAGTAGATGCGCCGCCGTCGTCGTGTCGTTCGTTCCGATCTCGATGATGCCGAAGACGTCATCCCCCCAACGCATCGGCGCATATGCCAGCGCGCGCAATTCCAACGCTTGGAAGCCCCGTCTTTGCTCGGGCGCGATGGCGGCAACCGATTCAGCCCAAGGTCCGCCACTACTCGCAGCGATCAGCCGCTGTGCCCGTACGTCTGAAACTTGGTCGCCAGCGCGTAATGGCAGGGCAGGCGGCGCGCTGATGCCGAGAACGCGGAGTCCACTCTTGTTCCGCTCGAGAACCGCCGCGACTGTTATCCCGGGTAGGGTGACCAGCGCCCGAGAGATTTCGTCGGCCGTCTCCTCGGGTTTGGCGTCGGCGCCGAGGCGCTCGAGCAAGGCCAGGATCCGGCCAACATCGGCTCGATCGGCTCGCATGGTCCTTTGGACCTCAATCGCGGCGCGAAGCGAAGAGAGGCTCGTGACGGCGCTCGTGGAAAAGTCCAAGAGCCCGGCCATTACGAGCCCGACGATCGCAACCACGATTAGCTTCCCGTAGATGTCCTGGATCGGCTCACGCATGGGTATCGGTTGTGCAAGCTCGCCCGCGACGAGGACAACAATGCTCGCGATCGCAGTCAGGACGATCGCGGCCATTGCCGACCGCCCGCGCAGATAGGGCAGGCCGATTGCGAATGAGAGGACTGGCAGCAGTGCCATCGGGGCCTCTATTCCCGCCACAGTGACCGCTCCGATCAGTGCTGCAGCGTTGAGCGCTGCGGCAATCAAGGCGGTGGCAATTTCGGGGGATGCTCGAGTTGCGACCCCCCGAGCGACGGTAAGCACGGCAGCGAAGCCCATCGTCGTCAGGCCCCCGATGGCCAGCGGAAGCTCAGCTACGGCAACCGCAGCCAGCAACTCACCCGCACCGAAAACGAACGTCAGCCGCTGCAACCAGGGCAGGAGTCTGATGAGCATGGGGCCAACTTCGCCCGTCGATGCAGGGGGCGCCCCGGGCGTCGCCAGACGCCTGAAGGCCCCAAGCGGAGGGGCGACTACGTTCCGTTGCATTCAGGGCACCCGAGCTAAGGTCCATCGGGTCGGGTGCGTGACCGGCAAATGGGCACGAGTGAGGCAGGCCTCCCGGTGGATGTGGAGCTAGTGGCTGCGAAGCTCACCGTCGGACAGGCCGATCACGAGGTCCAAGACCCAGAAGTTCGAGACCCAGTACGTTCAGACGCCGTCGTGAAGCCTATGGCCCGTGCCGGGGCCAGACCGCGACGGTGCGAATCACGCCCAGCGACTGACGCCACCACGTGATCACAAGGGGGAATGGTCGGGGCGAAAGGATTCGAACCTTCGACCTCTTGAACCCCATTCAAGTGCGCTACCAGACTGCGCTACGCCCCGACGCGGGCAAGTCTAGCGGAGAGGTTGGAGCGTCCGATTGGGAGGGTTTGGGGGCAATCGGTAGACCTTGCTTCGACGCCGGCGGCTCGGTGTTGGTCGTCCAGACCGCGAGCACATGACCCAACGGAGCGAAGCTGAGACCGATAGTCATCTGAGGCGGACAAGTCGCGCTGGCGCGGGGCTCACGGCTCCGTCTCTGCGGTCCTCACTGTGGCCTATCCGATTGCCTTTCCCAAACTGCGGTGTTCGGCCCAAAAGTTAGGCCCGGTTGCCCAGCGCCTCAACCGGGACCATATGCCAGGGACCGGGACTCGGGTACCTGCAGCCGGTGCACTAGGGGGCGTTCCGGTGTGGTCAGGTGTGCTGAGTCGGGTGTTGCAGGTCCGTTACACGCTGTGGACAACCTGATGGCTCAAGCGCCGCTGCGCGCCCTTTCGCCGTATGCCCGGCGGGCCCATTGCTCGACGTCCGCGAGCTCGTCCTTCTGCTCGCGCGACAACAGGTCTATCAGGCAGCGCTGCACGCTCTTGCCCTCGTAGATGGCGTTGTGCACTTCCTGGGCGATCGGCATCTCGACGCCGTGCTGCCTGGCCAGCGCGAGAGCAGCCTCGACCGTGTACGCACCCTCGGCCACGCCCGCGAGCGTGCCTTCGATCTCGGCCCACTTGCGGCCCTTGGCAAGCTCCACGCCCAGCGCATGGTTGCGCGACAGAGCGGAGTAGCACGTCGCGATCACATCGCCCAGCCCGGCGAGTCCCGCGAAGGTCAGCGGGTGAGCGCCCGCAGCCATGCCCAAGCGCGTCATCTCGGCCAGGCCGCGCGTGATCAGGCCCGCCTTGCCGTTGTCGCCGAAGCCCAGCTGCTCGGCTGCGCCGGCGGCGATCGCGATCACATTCTTGAGCGCGCCACAAAGCTCGACGCCGGTCACGTCGCGGTTGCGATACACGCGGAACGAACGGGTACCGACGATGTCGCTCGCGCGCAGGCTGACTTCCTCGTCCTCGGCGGCGATGACGGCGCTCGCTGGCAGTCCGCGCGCGATCTCCTGCGCCAGGTTGGGCCCCGACAGCGCACCGATCCGGCCTTGCGCCTCGGGCAGAACATCGGCGATGACCTGCGTCATGCGGTCGAGCGAGCCCTGCTCGAGGCCTTTGGCCACGGACAGCAGCACGGCGTCTCCGTGAATTTGGCCGCGGGTTCGCTCCGCCGAGGCCCGCATCGCCCGCGACGGCACGGCGAAAATCACGAGCTCGCTCGCACTCGCGACTGCGGCCGGATCGGCGCTGATCTCGATTTCAACGGGCAGCGCGATGTCCGGGAGGTAGCGGCTGTTGCGCCGCTCCCCGATCAGCTGGCGCGCCTGCTCCTCGTCGCGTGCGAGAAGCGTCACCGGGCCGCGCCGGGCGAGATGCAGCGCGAGCGTCGTGCCCCACTGGCCGGCGCCGATCACGGCGCGTGTCGCGTGGCGATCCATCGAGTGAAGCCTAGCCTCGCGCTCGCGCCGCCGAGCGCCGAGCCGGGCGCGTTCGTGGCCGCCGTGATTCGTCGCGCTCACGCTCGCGGATGACGATGCGAATCGGCGTGCCGGCGAACCCGAAGGCCGCGCGGAGCTGGTTGTCGAGGTAGCGCCTGTACGAGAAATGCACGCCCGCGGCTTGACTGGCAAAGATCAAGAACGTCGGCGGTGTGCTGCCCACCTGGGTGGCGTAAAGGAAACGCGGCTGGCGGCCCTTGACCGTCGCAGGCGGACGGCGCGCGGTGACGTCGCGCAGCCACGTGTTCAGCGCGGGCGTCGGAATGCGCCGGCGCCGCTCGGCAGCGATCTCGACGGCCGCCTCGAGCACGCGTTCGACGCGCTGGCCGGTCATGGCGCTGATCGACAGGATTGGTGTCTGCGCCAGGAAGGGCGCGAAACGGCGCAGCTTCGCTACGAATTCATCAAACGTGTGCTCGTCCTTTTCGACGAGGTCCCACTTGTTGATTGCGATGACCAGACCGGCGCCCTCGTCGAGCGCGTAACCGGCGACATGGTCGTCCTGAGAGGTCATGCCGTCCTGGGCGTCGATCACGAGGACCGCGACGTCAGCGCGGGTCACTGCCCGGAGGGCGCGAAGCGTCGCGAAACGCTCGGCCGCGGGTCCCGACGCGACCTTGCCGCGGCGCCGGACGCCCGCCGTGTCGATGAGCCTCAGCGTGCGGCCCGCCCATTCGAACTTGGTGTCGATGGCGTCGCGGGTGGTGCCCGGGATTTCGCTCACGATTGCGCGCGGCTGGCCGAGCAGCGCGTTCAAGAGCGAGCTCTTGCCCACGTTTGGCCGCCCGATGATGGCCAGCCGGACAGGCCGGGCGTCGATGGCGAATGCCGCCTCCTCCGGTTCATCGTCTGTGACGGCGTCCTCGCGTTCAGCCTCATCCTCGGCGCGCTTGCGCTCGATCTCGCTATCCGATTCAGGCGGCAGTGTGGTCACGATGACATCAAGCAGATCGGCCACGCCGCGACCGTGGATCGCTGAAATGGGGTGCGTCTCGGGCCAGCCCATGACGTGGAACTCGGCTGCTTCAATCTCGCGGCTGGGGTTGTCGGACTTGTTCGCCGCGACGACGACCGGCGCCTTGGCGGTGCGCAGCAAGCTGCTTGCCTCTTCGTCGGCGCCCGTGAGGCCCGTCTCGGCATCGACCACGAAGACGATCGTGTCGGCCTCGGCGATGGCCACGCGGGCCTGTTCCTGCACGCGCTCCTCGATGGGATCGCCGGGGTGCGTCTCGAGGCCGCCCGTGTCAATTACCACGAAGCGACGGCCATTCCACTCGGCAACGTCGTACAGCCTGTCGCGCGTCGTCCGCGCGCGGTCCTCGACGATTGCCACTCGGTCGCCGACGACGCGGTTGAAGAGCGTGCTCTTGCCGACGTTTGGCCGGCCAACGATGGCGACGATCGGCAAACCCTCGGTGGGCGCGTCCTTGTTGACTGTTTGAGGCGTCCGCCTCGCGCGGCGGGTCGTCACGTCAGGCTGCGCCGGCGATCGTGGTGCGCTTCGTCTCGCGGCCGTGCTCGTCGAGCGACGTGCTGCGGTAGGCGGGCGAGGCGACCTCGGTCAGCGCCGCGTGGGCAAGCTCCTTTGCGCGCGACCGCCGCTCGTCCGTGCCGGCCAGCGCGAACACGCGCTCGGCGACGGCCTCGAGATCCTCGATGGGCGTCGACGTGCCGCCGGTGACACCGACGACCCGCGCGTTGCCAAACTCTGTCGCATCGGTCAGGTCCGGCGCGCCCTCGATCTGGATCACCGGCTTATCGGCGATCTGGCACAGGCGCGTCAGCTCCTTGGTGTTGGCGCTGTTGCGGCCGCCGACAACGACCATCATGTCCACGTCGGCCGCGAGCGCCATGGTGTCCTCCTGGCGCCTGATCGTCACCGGGCAGACTGTGTTGACGATCTTGAGCTCGTGGCAGCGGCTGACGAGGTACGCGGCGAGCTTCTCGAACTTCCACGGCGGCTGGGTGCTCTGGCTGATGAGCGCCATGCGCTTGGTGCGCGGAATGGTCTGCCAATCCTCTTCCTCGTCCACGAGGATGGCGTCGGGCGCAAAGCCAAGCAGACCGACGACTTCCGGATGGTTCGGCGTACCGAGAAGCACGATCTTGTAGCCCTCGTCGACGAGGGACTTGAGCTCTTTCTGCTCCTGGATCACCCAGGTGCAGGTGCCGTCGATGACTTCGAGCCCGCGCTCCTGGGCGCGGCCCATGACCTCGGGAGTGACACCGTGGGCGCGGATGACGACCGCGGCGCCGCGATCGACGTCATCGAGTGTGTCGACTGTCTGGATGCCCTGCGCCTGGAGCTGGGCGATCACGCCCTCGTTGTGCACGACCTGGCCCAGGGTGTGCGTCTGCTTGCCCTGCGCGGCGGCGAGGCGGGCGTAGTCGATCGCTTCGCGCACCCCATAGCAGAAGCCGGTCCGGCGCGCGATCCGGACCTCTTCGACGTTACCCATGACACGTCAAGTATGGCGGAGCCGCAAGGACGACACGTGCTGTCGCCCTGCGGCAGCTCGTGGAGGACGCGCAGCAGCAGCCCGCAGGC
Organism: Chloroflexota bacterium; assembly: GCA_034666725.1. Lineage (GTDB taxonomy): Bacteria > Chloroflexota > Limnocylindria > Limnocylindrales > CSP1-4 > JALYGJ01. The sequence goes on along the minus strand of JAXDLE010000110.1, from coordinate 16,315 downwards.
GTCGCTGCGCAGGTAGAGCCCCAAGCCCTTAGGGCGTCGCGAGAGGCAGCGCCGAGGCGCCGATGTTCTTCACGGACGCTACGAGCTTGCCGCCGCCGTACTTGGTCGTGTAGCAGCTGAAACCGCGGTCGCCCTCGCCCCAGCCCGTTATCGTCGGGTGGAGGAAGCCGATGTCGAGCTCGGTGTCGGTTGCCCATGTGCGCCCGGTGTAAACCTCCCACAGCGGGATGCAGTTCGTCTCGATGTAATCGTCGAAGCCAGACACGACCGGATATGGCTCGTCGGCCGCGGCCGGATTGGTCAGCACGGCAAACACCTCGCCGTCATGCGGGCCGGTGCAGGGCTGGTGTTGGACCTCGCTGATCGTGCTGTCTTCCGCGGGCTCGTCGATGCAATCGCCAACCTGGAGGGCATCCACGGCGCCTGCGGACGAGTCGCGCGTGAAGGCGACATAGGCGACGATGCCAACTACGGCGAGCGCGATCACGCCAAGGATGATCAGCCCGGTGCGATTGCTGCGCTTCGGCGCGCCTGGCGGGGTGTAGCCCATGGGGCCGGGGGGCGGGGGCGGCGGTGCCTGGTAGCCCATGGGGGCTGGCGGCGGACCGGCGGGTGTCGGGCTGGTGCCCGGCATCGCGTTGGGATCCGGCGTCTCGTTCATGCCTTGTTCTCTCCCTCGTTGTGTGCTTGGCCGAACTATACGGACACGCGCCCCAGCGTGAGGCGCGCGGCGGCCAAGTTCGTGTAGAAGCAAATGCTGCCTTACAGACCTCTTACGGACCCGTTGCATCGGAAACCAGCGCGCAGAGCGTTCCCGTATCCAACCGCATACAGGCTCGGTCCAGGCGTGCCGCCGTGACCCGCCGACCGACCGCTTCCGGGAGGTTTCCATGCGGAAATTCATGCCCGCACTCGTAATCGGGCCCATCCTTGCCCTTGCGCTGGCCATGCCGGCCGCCGCTGCGGGCAACTCTTACTCGGTCGAACGGTTGGTCTCCGATCAGCCCGGCAAGGCCGACTTCACCGACCCGAACCTCATCAACGGTTGGGGCCTGGCGGCCGGTCCGACGACGCCCTGGTGGGTCGCAGCCGAAGGCACCGACAAGGCCCTCGTCTACGGCGCCGAAGGTGACCCCATTCCGCTGGTCGTTGACGTGAACCACGGCCCGACCGGCGAGGTCTACAACGGCACCGCCGACTTTGTCGTGAACGGCAATGGCGAATCCGGCCCAGCGCTCTTCATGTTCGCCAGCATGGACGGCCGCATCCGTGGCTGGAACCCGGACGTGGGCGTCGCCACGCCATCGACCCATGCGTACGTCGTGGCCGACCGACATGGCGCCGGCGCGGTCTACACCGGCCTGGCGATCAACCACACCGGCGGACAGAACTACATCTACGCCGCCGACTTCTTGAACGGCCGGATTGACGTGTTCAACGGCTCGTTCACGCGCCAGAATTGGGCCGGCAAGTTCACCGATCCTGATCTCCCCGACGAGTTCTCACCCTTCGGCATCCAGGCCATCGACGGCTACGTCTTCGTGACCTATGCCGAGCAGGAGGGCAACACGGACGAGGAAGTGATCGGCCGCCATCTCGGCTATGTCGATGCCTACTCAGCGGGCGGTGACCTGATCGCCCGCGTGGCTACGCGCGGTCCACTCAACGCTCCGTGGGGCGTGGCCTGGGCGCCTGACGATTTCGGGCCGTTCAGTGGCGACCTGCTCGTCGGCAACTTCGGTAACGGCAGGATCCACGCCTATCGCCAGACGTCGACGGGCTGGGTCCTCGACGGCGTCCTGCGCAAGCCGAATGGCAACCCTGTGGCGATCGACGGACTGTGGGCCATTGCCTTTGGCAATGACGGCCCCGCCGGCGATCACGACGAGCTGTACTTCACCGCCGGGCCGGACGACGAGGCGCACGGCTTGTTCGGCTACATCGAGCACTAGTAGCGGAATAACCCTTGCCGGCTAACTCGCTCCAAGAGAGGCGCTCGCTTCGGCGGGCGCCTCTTCATATCTAGCCGAAGCGGCCGCGGTGGCGCTCGTCGACCAGCGCGGCGATGTGGCGCATGAGGTCATCCGAAGCGGCAGCCAGCGCCTGGCGATGCGGCATATTGGGATCGAGCCTCAAGGTGAATGTCTTGCCGACATGCAGCCGAATGGGCGCCCTGAGTCGCGGCAGCTTCTTGCCGCGGCCAAGGAAGTAGTCGCTGCCGGATACGCCGACGGGCAGGATCGGGACGCTCGTTCGCGTCGCGAGCATCGCCACACCAGGTTTGGGCTCCTGCATCAGGCCGGTTGCGCTGCGCGTGCCCTCGGGAAAGATGCACAGCACGTCACCGCGGTCGAGCACGGCGCGTGCGACGCGGTACGCCTCGATGTCGCTGCCGCCGGACTTGACGGGCGTCGCGCCGAGCTTGCGCAGGATCCACCCGAGAGGGCCGACAAACAGCGACTGTTTGGCGAGGATGTGCATCTGCCTGCCGAGCATGGGCGTGAGCCAGCCGGCTACAAGTGGCGGATCGGAGTTGGAGATGTGATTGGCGACGACGATCAGCGGGCCCTCCTTGGGGATCTCGCCGTCGACCTGGATCGTCACCCTGGCCCCGAGCCGCAACATCGTGCGCGAAAGAACGCCGGCGATACGAAGGAGCAGCGGCACGCCCTTGGTCGGGCCGTCAGTCATCGAGCGCCTCGTCCCTCTCCGCCGTGCGGTTGAGCGCCACCACCTGCGCGTCGGATTGCTCGAGCGTGTTATCGGACGTGTCGACGACGGTCGCGCCCTCGGGGACGCGCAACGGGCTCGTGGCACGCGTGCTGTCGACCTCGTCGCGCTGACGCAGCTCGCCCTCGATCTGGGCGAGCGCGCGCGGATCGTCGGCCACACCGCGCTCCGCGGCTCGCCGGCGCGCGCGCTCCGCGACCGAAACCTCGAGGTACAGCTTCAGGTCGGCGTCGGGCAGCACGACCGTGCCGATGTCGCGCCCGGCCATGATCAGCCGGCCACCATCAGCCAGGCCGCGCTGAAGCGGTAGCAGCGCGGCGCGAACCTGCGCATGCTGGGAGACGCGACTGACCTCGCGGTCGACCTCGGCTGTGTGCAGCTCGTCGGTGATCTCTTTCCCGTCGGCGATGAGGCGCACGTAGCGCTGTTGCTTGTCGTGCTCGAGGCGCATGTGCGGGATCAGGCCAACGAGCGCATCAGCGGAATCGAAATCCACGCCGCGCGTCATCGCCAGCCAGGTGAGGCCGCGATAGAGGACACCGGTATCGCAGAAGCGGTAGCCGACCCGTTCTGCCGCGCGCATGCCGACCGTGCTCTTGCCGCTCCCACCGGGGCCATCCACGCTGACGACGAGACCGCCGTCGCCCGCGGCCGGGTCGGGTCGGCCGCGTCCCTCTGGCCGGCCGACGAGCCCCTCGAGCTGGCCGCGTTCCGCAGACGACAGCCGGCGCGTGGCACCGAGCGCCATGTCGCCGATGCGCAGGGTCCCGATGCGCACCCGGAGCAGCCGGTGGACCGGCGCGTCGACGGCGCCGAACATCCGCCGCACCTGGCGTTTCATTCCCTGGCCGAGCGTCACCTGGTACCAGTGCAGGCCACGCGCGCCCTGCCCAATGATGGTGTCGAGACGGCGCGTCTCAGCGGAGGTGGCGGGACGGAGCGCGATCAGCCGCGCGGTGCCTTCTTCGAGAGCGAGTCCGCGCGAGAGCAGGTCGCGCTGCTCGCCTGTGAGCGGCTGCACCAGGCCAACCGCGTATTCGCGCTCGATGCCGTGGCGGGGGTGCAGAATGCGCTGCGCCCATGCGCCGTCATTGGTGAGCAGCAGCAGGCCTTCCGAGTCGCGGTCGAGGCGACCCACCGGGTAAAGCCGCGCGGCACCCTGGCGCAGCGCCGCAGGCACGAAGTCGACGACTGTCTGCTCGGCGTGGCGGTCGCTGACCGTGCTCGTGACCCCCGCCGGCTTGGCCAGCAGAAGGTAGACGCGCGACTGGCCGGTACTCGAGATTTGCTTCCCGTCGACGGTGATCTGGTCGGCCGCCGGGTCGACGAGCAGCCCAACGGTCGCCGTCACGCCGTTGACCGCGACCCGACCGGCGATCACCAGCTTCTCGGCCGCGCGGCGCGACGCGACGCCGGCATCGGCAAGTGCCTTGTGCACGCGCACGCGCTCACTCATCGAGCCGCAGGGCGGCCTCGGGTTCCAGTGTCGGCAGCTCATCGAGTGAGGTCAGCCCGAACCGCTCGAGGAAATCAAAGCCCGTGCCGTAGAGGAACGGCCGACCGACCGCATCGGCCCTGCCCTGCTCGACCACCAGCCGGCGATGCATCAGGCTGCGCAACACGTAATCGGAGTCGACACCGCGAATGCGCTCGATGATCGCGCGCGTCACGGGCTGGCGATAGGCAACGATGGCCAGCGTCTCGAGCGCGGCGGGCGACAGGCGACCCCCGTCGGCGCCAACGTAGCGCGCGATCAGCCGACCCGCGTCAGGGGATGTGACGAGCTGGACGTGGTCGCCCGACGCGAGCAGACGTAGGCCGCGGTCGCGCAGGGTCACCTCCAGGTCGCCCAGCAGCGTGTCCACTTCCTCGATGGTGACCCCGGCGAGCGTCGCGATCTCCTTGCGCCCCAGCGGACGTTCGGCCACGAACAGCAGCGCCTCGAGCTGGGCCGCGCTGAGCTCGCCGGGCGGCGGCTCGAGCTGCTGCTGAGGCAGATCGGCCGCCTCGACCCCTTCGGCCAGATCGGTCGTTTCGTCAACCATCGGCAGCCTGTTTCTGGGCGGGTAGCGGGGTAATTGTGATCGGGCCCCATGGCTCGGCCTGGTCGATCGCCACCTCGCGCCCCTTGGCGAGCTCCAGCAGCGCCAGGAACGTGACGGCGACGACAACGCGGTCGGTCACGTCGCGCAGCAGCTCCTGCAGCACGAGCACTGGCGCACGCTTGAGCGCCGCCCGAATCACGGCGGCTCGCTCCTCGAGCGTGATGGTGCGCGCCATGACCTCCGGCGGAGCGGGCGGTAGCGGAACGAGCCGAATGCTCGCCAGCAGCGCGTCGGCCAGGATCTGCGCGTCGAGCGGCGGGCCGGGATCTGGTCGCGCGCCACTTAACCCGGCCGCCAGCGCCGCGGCCGCTTCGCGGTGGTACAGCCACGCGCCGGTAGAGCGGCGATCGCCCAGGACGCGCCCGGCATCGCGGAACATCCGGTACTCGATCAGCCGCCGGCGCAGCTCCTCCTCCGGATCGGCCTCCGCTTCACCGGCATCCGCAGCGCCCAATTGCGGAGCGCGCGGCAGCAGCGCGCGCGACTTGATCAATATGAGCTGCGAACACACCGTGACGAACGAGCTCAGCAGCCCCAGGCGTCCGGTCTCGATGCGTGCCAGCGCGTCGAGATATGCCCCTGCCAGATCGCCCAGGCGCACGGTCAGCACGTCAAGCTGGCGCCCCTCGATCAGCGCCAGCAGCAGGGCGAGCGGACCATCGAAATAGTCGCTTCGGACGTGCGTCGAATCCTCCGGCCGGCGGCCGCTGCCGAAACTGATCTCGACGGGGATAGCCGCCTCCGCAGTCGGCCTCACGGCCGCTGCTGCGCGTCCTCCGCTGGCTCCCGCGACCGCGGGCGCCACCGTCGTCCTTGCGGGCGCGGTCACCGTCAGTTGGCCTGGTCGGCGAGCAGCAGCGCTCGGCCGAGCACGGGATCGGTCGGCTCCGCCTGGTTGCGGATCAGCTCGACCGTTGCCGCGGTGCACCCGGCCGCGGCAGCCAGATCCGCTGAGCGAGCGGCGTGGTCGCGCATCGTCGCAAACGCCGCGTGAAAGGTGGGCAGCCGTTCCAGGCCGCGCTCGACCCGCGTGCCATAGCGCTCGCCGAGTGACCAGCCAACGCGATGCCAGACATGCAGCGCGCGACCCTTGGCGCAGTCGTGCAGCAAACCGGCAAGCAGGAGCTCCGACTGTGCGTGACCGTCATTGCGCAGCGCGGTTACGACGTCGAGCCCGTGGCGCTGATCGGCCGGATGCATCGACTCGAAGAGCACCAGCTGCGGCGGCGTCAGCCAAACGATCAGATCTGTCCGCTCCGCTGCCGCAATCCGCCCGGTGAAATAGCGCCCGAAGCGGCGGATCTTGCCCGCCCACCAGCTCATCGGTGTGGGCATCCGCTCAAGGCGTGAAGCCGAGCAGGATGCCCGCGAGGCCGGAAGCCAGACCACCGACAAAGCGCGGCGCAGCGACGATCACGAGGATCAGGATCACGAAGCCGTATTGCTCGAACTGGCGCAGGTTCATCGCCGTGCGCGCGTCAACGAGGCCGAGCAACGCGCGCCAACCGTCGAGCGGCGGAATCGGCAACAGGTTGAAGACGAGCAGCAGGATGTCGATCTCGACGAAGAGCACGCCCACGAAGAACAGGAAGCTCCCAATGTCGCTGCTGGCGACTGATGCGCTGAGCGCCGGATCTGCGTTGATCAGCCGCAGCGGGATCGCCACCGCGATGGCCATGACGAGGTTGGAGATGGGCCCGGCCACCGCGACGATCGCCTCACCGCGCCTGCCGTAGCGCAGGTTGTACGGGTTGACTGGTGTCGGCTTGGCCCAGCCGAAGCCGAACCCCGCGAGCAAGACGCTGATCGCCAACAACGTCCCGCCGAGCGGGTCGAAATGGACGAGCGGATTGAGTGTCAGCCGGCCTTGATATCGGGCGGTCGAATCACCAAGGCGATAAGCCGCCCACGCGTGGCTGAACTCGTGAACCGGGAATGCGATCAGCAGGAAGATGGCGACGACGATCGCGCCGCCGATGAGGCGTTCGGGGCTCACAGGCGGCCGAGCAGCTCGTCCTTCTTCGCCTCGTACTCCTCGGCGGTGATCGCGCCGCTGTCGCGCAGGTCAGCCAGGCGGGCGAGGGTCTCGGTCACTTCGCGCGACTCATCGTCGGCGCTCGCAGCGGGCGCAACCGGGGCCGAGGGTGTGGAGGCAGGTGACGGTGCGGACGGGGCTGAGGCGGGCGCCGCGGCGCGGTCCGAGTCGGCACGCAGAGGCGGCGTCGGCGGGCGGCCATAGATGAACTCGGTCTCCAGGTTGTGCTTCTGGGTGAGCATCGTCTTCTTGAATTCCTTGGGGCTCTGCAGCATGTGATAGCGATCCACCGCCTGCTCGGCTGCGGTCAGGATCTCGAGGTCGCCGTAGTTGAACATCCGGCCAAAGACTGTCTGCGAGAGGACGGCGTCATTGATCTTCTCGAGCGAGCTGTCGGCCGAGCGCTTGCTGAGCACGCCGGTCACCTTGAGCAGACGGCGATTGGTGATCATGTAGTCCTGCGCCCACCAGATCCAAAATCGATACATGAAGACGATGATGCCCAGAACGAGCATGATCAGCGCCACGCCGCTGAGGATGTCGCGCGTCGTGCCGGGGGCCACCTTGAAGTAGGCGATCAGGAACAGCAGCACGAGGCCGGCCACGAACAGGGCTACCCCGGCGCGGGCACGGCCGATCAGCGCCAGCCAGTGCTGGCGGGTGCGCAGGACGATGACCTCGCCCTCGGTCAGGAGGCTGTCCGCGTATCGGGCCATGTCCGTCTCTCTCCTCTTAGCTAAGCGCGGGGGTGGGCCCGCGCGTAGACCTGTCTGATGCGCTCGCCAGTCAAATGCGTGTACAGCTGCGTTGTGGTGATGCTCGCGTGTCCCAGCAATTCCTGCACGACGCGCAGGTCCGCTCCGCCCTCGAGCAGATGCGTGGCAAAACTATGACGCAGAGTGTGCGGCGTTACGCGGCCGCGTACGCCCCCGACGAGCGCCGCATGCCGGATGAGGCGCCACGCCGCCATGCGGCTGAGACGCTGGCCGCGCGCGCTGACGAACAGTGGGCCGCCGCGCCTGAGGGTCGATTTACCTGGGCTCGGCTTGGCAACACCGAGGAGGGCGGGGCGCACCTCATCGACGTATTTCGTCAGGGCCGCCAGCGCGACGTCGCCGATCGGTAGCCGCCGCTCGCGGTCGCCCTTGCCGATGACGCGGACGCTCCCCTCCGACAGGCTCACGTCCTCGAGGTCGAGGTTGAGCGCCTCGCTCACCCGCAGCCCACAGGCGTAGAGCAGCTCGAGCAGGGCGCGGTCGCGCAGTCCCAGCTCTGTGTCCGGCGACGGTGCCTCGAGGAGCGACTCGACCTGAGCCACGTCGAGCGTGTCGGGCAGCTGTCGCGACGCTCTCGGCAGGTCCAGCAGCGACGCGATGTCCTTCTCGATCAGCCCCTCGGCAAAACAGAAGCGGTAAAAGGCGCGAATGGCTGCGGCCTTGCGGCGGTGGCTGGACGGTTTCAGAACGCGCGGCGGCCTCGTCAAGGCCGCGAGGTAGTCGACTGCGCCCTGTGCGCCGCTGGCCCAGGTCGCGCGCTTCGTCTCGACCACCCGCGCGAACCCATGCAGGTCGTTGCTGTACGCCGCGATGGTCGCGCCAGCCAGGCCGCGCTCGACCCTCAGGTATGTGAGGTAGGCATCGATCGCGTCCTCAAGCGGCATTGCTGACCGCCTCGCGTACCTCGCGCGCACGTGCCAGCAGCTCGTCCGCAGCGGCCAGGGTCGCCTCGGCGCCGGCCACGCCACCGAGCATCTGCGCCAGCTCGACGCGCCGCTCCCCAGCATCGAGTGGCGTGATGAGAGTCGTGGTGCGACCGTCGCGCTCCGTCTTCTCAATGCGCAGGTGGCCGTCGGCGTATGCGGCGATCTGCGGCAGATGCGTGACGCACACGACCTGGTGGTCGCGCGCCAGGCGCCACAGCAGCCGACCGACCGGATCGGCGGATCGCCCACCTATGCCCGCGTCCACCTCGTCGAATATCAGCGTCGGCGTCTGGTCGGCGGTCGCGAGGACGGACTTCAGCGCAAGGGCGACGCGCGACAGCTCGCCACCTGAAGCGATCTTGGCAAGCGGCCGGGGCGGCTCGCCCGGGTTGGGCGCGAGGAGATAGCTCACCGAATCACTGCCACTCTCGTCGAGCGTCGCGTCGTCGAGGCTTATGACGAAGGCCGCCGACGGAAACCCAAGCTCCACCAGCCGCGCGGTCACCTCCCCTGCCAGGCCTGTTGCGGTCCTGGCGCGCGCTTCGTGCAGCGAGGTCGCCGCGATGTGCGCGGCCGCTGCGAGACGTTCCCCGTCTGCCTGGCGGCGCGCGCGCTCGGCGTCAGTGCCGTGCAATCGGTCGACCTCAGCGCGCTGCTGGGCGCCGTATTCCGCGAGCGCCGCCTCGTCTTCGCCGTACTTGCGCAGCAATCCATAGAGGATGTTCAGGCGCGCCTCGATCTCGTCGGTGTCGCCCACCGCTTCGACCATCGAATCGCTTCGGCGGCGCAGCTCGAGCGCCACGTCATCGAGCTCCGCCTCGAGCCCGTTCATTCGGTCAGCCAGGGGTTCCGCGCTCGGGTCCAGCCGCGCAAGGTCGGCAACAGCCCGCGACGCCCGCGCCAATCCATCGTGTGCGCCGCGACCTTCGCCGCTCAACGCGTCGTGGGCATCAGTCAACAGCCCCGCGATGCGCTGGGCGTTGCCGGCCAATGCCAGCCGCGACCTCAGCTCATCGATCTCACCCGCCCGCGGCGCCGCGGCCTCGATCTCGTCCGCGGCAAACGCGGCGAGCTCAAGGCGGCGCTGGAGCTCGGCCGGATCGGTGGTCAGCTCGCGCAGCGCGGCCTCGTTCGAGCGCAACGCCCGCACTGCGTCGCTCACCTCGAGCCGCAGCGCGCCATGTCCGCCATACGCGTCGAGCACATCGCGTTGCCACGCGCCTTGGAGGAGCCGCTGCTGGTCGTGCTGGCCGTGGATCTCGACGAGCGGATCGACGGTTGCCGCGAGGCGCGCGGCCGTGACCGTCTCGTCGTCGATGCGCGCCACGCTCCTGCCCTCCGCCGACACCTCGCGCACGCAGATGAGCGGATCGTCGGTCGCACCGTCGTTGTCGGCCGCGCCCGCACGATCGAAGAGCGCCTCGACCCGGGCACCAGTGGCGCCGTGGCGCACCAGCCCCGAATCGGCCCGCGCACCCATGACCAGGCCCAGCGCGTCGATCAACAGCGACTTGCCGGCACCAGTCTCGCCGGTGATCACGGTAAGTCCCGCGCCCAGCTCGACGCGTGCGCGCTCGATGAGCGCCAGGTCACGGACGGCCAGCTCGCGCAGCATTTGGTCAGCCTAGCGCTGCGTCGAATGCCCAGTTGGCCGGCGTCGCCTGGCTGCGATCAGGTATCCACCGATCCGACTAACCATCCACGTTGCATGGATGGTCACGAAGGCCGGATCGTTAGTCACGCAGGACGGATTGTTAATCGGATTGATGGATGCGCGCTTGGCGGCAAGCGGCCGCCTGGCTATGCGGAGAGCAGCGCGGCCTTCTGGCGCAGCAGGTCCCAGAAGCGCAGGGCGCCCGGTGGCTCGATGAAGCGCATCGGCCGGTCCATCGCGCGCACCTCGACCGAGTCGCCGACCTCGATCGGGTAGTCGTCGCGGCCGTCGATGCTGACGATGCCCGGTGGGCCATCGACCAAGCGAACGCGCACCGCATGTGCGGGCCCGACCACAACGCTCCGGATGGCCGACAGGTACGCAGCGACAGGGGTGACGATGAGGTTGCGCGCGGTCGGGTCGAGGATTGGCCCGCCGGCGCTGAATGAATACGCGGTTGAGCCCGTCGGGGTGGCGACGATGACTCCGTCGGCGACGTAGGTCGCGAGATGTGAGCCGTCGATCTCCACCTCAAGGTGGAGGACGCGCGCTTCCGCGCCACGGACGATGGCCGCGTCGTTCAAGGCCGCGAAACGGCCGGCAATTGACCCTCCGTCGGGATGGGCACCGCGCGTGAGCACCGCCTCGAGCATCATCCGCGGCTCAATCTGATAGTTCTCATCGAGCAGGTGCTGGAGCGTCTGCTCGAGCCCTTCCGGCTCGACCTTCGACAGGAACCCGATGCGACCCGAATTCACCCCGAGCACAGGGACGTCGACCCTCGCCAGCGCCCGGGCCGCGCGCAGGAAGGTGCCGTCGCCTCCGAGCACGATGAGGGCTTCTGAATGGGAGAGCCCCTGGATCAGCTCATCGGTCGCCTGTGATTCGGCTGACCACGCCTCTGCGCCGTGCTTCTTGCACCACGCCAGGGCTCGGTCGCGCAGCTCCACGGCCTCCGGCTTGGTCGGGTTGAAGGCAAAGCCGATGCGCTGCATCAGGCCTGCACCAGGTGGACGAGAAACTCGCGATTGCCCTTGGGCCCAAGCAGTGGCGACTCAACCTCACCCGTGAGCGCAAAACCCAGGGTGGCGGCATGGGCGACGACGCGTTCGACCGTTGCGCGCTGGACGGCCGCGTCGCGCACGACACCGCCTGGCACGTCGGCGGCCGCGGCTTCGAATTGCGGCTTCACGAGCGCGACAATTTCGCCTCCCCCGGCCAGCGTGGCTTTGACTCCGGCGAGGACGCGGGTCAGGGAGATGAACGAGACGTCGATGACCGCCAGGCTGACGGACTCGGGCAGCGCCACATGGTCGGCCGCGGCTGGATCGAGCCGCGCGGCATGAGTGCGTTCCATCGAAATGACGCGCGGGTCCTGGCGCAGAACCTCGGCGAGCTGTCCACGACCCACGTCGAGAGCATAGACGCGCGCCGCGCCGCGTTTTAGCAGCACGTCGGTGAAACCGCCGGTCGATGCGCCCACGTCGAGGCAGACGCGACCGCTGACGTCTATCGCGAACGAGTCCAGCGCGGCATCCAGCTTCTCGCCGCCGCGTGACACGAAGCGCGGCCGCGCGACCATCTCGATGGGGACATCGGCGGGCACCGATTCGCCCGGCTTGCGGTCCAGCCGGCCGCCATCCCCTTCGCCGACCCTGACCGCGCCTGCGAGGAGAAGCCGCGCGGCCTCGGCCCGATCAGCACAGAGGCCGCGCGCGACCAGCAGATCGTCGAGGCGGACCTTGCGCGGGGAGCGGTCGCTCAGGCGGTCTTGGCCTTTGGCGTGCGCCGCCGCGGCGCGGCGGCCGGCGAGGCGACGGGCGCGGCGAGCTCAAGCTCAGTCAACGCTTCGTGCACCTGCGCAGTGATGCCCGGCACGTCGATCCGCAGGTAGCGCCGCAGATCACTCACCGCGCCGTGATCCACGAAATGGTCGCGCGGCAGGCCGATCACCTTGACCGGGATGGCGCGCAGTGACTCATCGGCAAGCGCAGCGTCGGCAAGCGCCTCGAGAACGGCCGCGCCAAAGCCACCGGTCGCGACTCCTTCCTCCAGGGTCACGACCAGTTTCTTGCCGCGCGCCTGGTCCAGGATGGTCTTCTCATCGAGCGGCTTGGCGAAACGCGCATTGACCAGACCAACCGACCAGCCCTCGGCAGTCAGCGCATCAGCCACCTCCGCGCCGCGCATCACGATCGGACCGAAGCCCACGATAAGGATGTCCCTGCCCTCGCGCATGACCTCGGCCTGGCCGACTGGGATCGGGGTCGGCGGTACATCGGGCAGATCGAAGCCCGCGTCACGCGGGTAGTGCAGCGCGAACGGGTGGTTCTGGCCGAACGCCGTGTGCATCAGCCGGCGCAGCTCCTGCTCGTCCCGCGGTGATGCCACGATCAGGTTGGGCAGCTGGCGTTGCGCGGCGACGGTGAACATGCCCTGGTGGCTCGTACCGTCCTCACCGACGAGACCCGCCCGATCGACACCTATGACCACGGGCGCGTCGTTCTGGCACACGTCGTGCACAAGCTGGTCGAAGGCGCGCTGGAGGAACGTGGAGTAGATCGCGACGTACGGCCGCAAGCCCCCGAGAGCGAGCCCAGTCGCCATCGTCATCGCGTGCTGCTCGGAGATGCCCACGTCGTACATGCGGCCCGGGTACGCGTCGCTGAACTTGGCGAGCCCCGTGCCGGTGGGCATACCAGCGGTGATCGCGACGATGCGCGGGTCGTCCTTGGCGAGCGCAATCAGCTCAGCGGATGCGACCGCGGTGTAGTTGGGCGCCTTCTTCTTCTCGGCCACAGCCTGCGCCATGGACGGAGTCGCCTCGCCATCGCCGTTGCCCGCGACTGCGGCCGGTGAGGGCGCGCCCATCTGGCCACCCGGAACAACCGTCATCGGCGGCAGGGCGGCACCGTGGAACGAGACCTGATCGGCAATCGCGGGCTCGTAGCCGCGGCCCTTCTGGGTTCGGACGTGGACGATGACTGGCCCATCGAGGTCGCGCAGGGCCCTCTTGAAGACGTTGTTGAGAGCACGCAGGTTGTGACCGGGCACGGGGCCCACGTACGAGATGCCCAGGTCCTCGAAAAGCTGACCGGGCTGGGCGAAGGACAGGACGGAAGATCGGATCCGCTTGGAAAGCTCGATGGCCGGCTTGCCGAGGACGGGCAGCTTGCCGAGGACGTCCTGGTACACGCGCTTGCCGCCACGGTACGTGCGCGACAGCTTGATCCGCGACAGGTACTCGCTCAGCGCGCCGGTCGTGGGCGAGATGCTCATCTCGTTGTCGTTGAGGACGATCAGCATCTTGGTCCGGCGCTGGCCGATGTCGTTGAGCGCCTCGAGCGACATCCCACTGATCAGCGCCGCGTCACCCACAACAACGACGATCTTCTCCTTGGTGCCCTTCTGCTCGCGCGCCAGCGCCAGGCCCTCGGCGATCGACAGGCCGGTGCCAGCGTGGCCACCGTCCATGACGTCGTGCTCGCTCTCGACCCGGCGCGGGAAGCCACCCACACCACCGATCGCCCGCAAGGTGCCGAACTTCTCGAGCCGGCCCGTCAGCAGCTTGTGGGCGTAGGCTTGGTGGCCCGTGTCCCAGACGAGGCGGTCGGTCGGGCTTTCCAGGTTGCGATGGAGCGCGACGGTCAGCTCGATCACGCCCAGGCTGCTGCCCAGGTGGCCGCCTGTCTTGGCGACGGTCTGGATGATCGTGCCGCGCAGCTCGGCGCACAGCTCCTCGAGCTGGTCCTCGTTCATCTTGCGCAGGTCGCGCGGACCGGACAGGTTGCCCAGGAGGGTCAAGCGGCTTCTCCCTTTGGTGTTCGCCTCACAGGGACGAACCCTGGGTCGTGAGTGTTGTGCGCCAGCGCGAGCCGGCCGGATCTGATTCTACGACCCTGCCAGCTCCCTAGGTCGCGTCGTCGGTCTCGCCCAGGCTCAGATCGAGGGCCCTAACCTTGCCGCCGGCCTGCTCGACGAGACGCTGGAACCTGAGCTCTGCCTCGGACAGCATCTTCTCGCAGCGTCGCTGGAGGAGCACGCCCTGCTCGAACAGCGCGATCGATGACTCCAGCGGCAGGTTGCCCGCCTCGAGCTTCTCGACCACGCTCTTGAACTCGGCCAGCGCCTTGTCGAAGGGCAGCGCCGTGATGCGCTGGCGTTCGGCGTCGGTGGCGGCGGTGTTCGTCGCTGGGTCGGTCACGGCGTCGAGTCTCGCACGGTCTCGACGCGGGCGCCGATCTCGCCGCGCTGGAGGCGGACGCTGATCTGGTCGCCCGATTTGGCGTTCCGGGCGTCCCTGAGCACGGTGCCGTCCGGGCCGCGCACGATTGAGTAGCCGCGCTCCAGGGTGGCATACGGGCTGAGCGCGTTTAGCGCGGCCGACTCACGGCCCAGCTCTCCCCTGGCAATGGCTATCGCTCCAGCCGCAAGCGCGGGCAAGTCGTCCGCGGCACGGCCCAGGGCGGTGCGCTCCACCTCGAGGCGGCGCGCGACGACGCGCGCGGCGCGATCGAGCAGCACACCGATTCGCTCGCGGTCGGCCGTGATCTGCGCTTGCGGGTGACGCGCCTCCAGCGCCCGGGTTTCGGTGCTCAGCTGTTGTCGGAGGGTCGTGAGCGTCTGGTTGAGCGCGCCATTGAGCCGCGCGCCGAGCTGACTGACGCGCGCCAGCTCGTCGACGCGCGTCGGCACGACGAGCTCTGCCGCGACCGATGGCGTGGGCGCGCGAACGTCCGCAGCGAACTCGGCCAGCGTCACGTCCGTCTCGTGGCCCACGCCGACCACGATGGGGCACGGATGTGCGGCCACTGCGCGCACGACGCTCTCGTCGTTGAACGGCCACAGGTCTTCGAGCGACCCTCCGCCCCGGGCGAGGATCACGACGTCCGTCGCGCGACCGGTCTCGTCGTCTGTCCACTTGGCGACGCGCCTCAGCGCGGCCACGATGGTGGCCGCGGCCCCCTGGCCTTGCACCTGACAGGCCGATACGACGAGCCGCGCCATGGGCCAGCGCCGTGCGATGACGCGCCTGATGTCATGCAGCACGGCGCCATTGAGGGACGTGACCACGCCGATGTTCTGCGGCATGGGCGGCAGCGGTCGCTTGCGCGCCTGCTCGAACAATCCTTCCGCGGCGAGCTTCGCCTTGAGTGCCTCGAATTGGAGCGCGAGATCGCCGAAGCCGCTGGGCTGGATCGAGCGCACGTACAGCTGGTAAGCGCCCTGGGCGTCGAACACGTCGATGTTGCCCTGGGCAATGAGCCGCAACCCCGTGCGCGCCTCGAACGGCATCATCAGCCGGTCGTCGCGGAAGATCACGCACTTGAGCTGCGCGCGCTCATCCTTGAGCGTGAAGTAGCAGTGCCCGGCGGCACTGATGCTGACCTGGCCGACTTCCCCCTCGACCCAGACCTCACGCAACCGTGGCGCCGCACGCAACGTGTTCTTGACGAGCGCGGTCAGGTCACCGACTGACAGGATCGGCAGGCTGGCTGCCTTTGTCTCCGCCTGCGCCGGCTTCATCGGCTCCATCGGCCGGATCGACTCTCTCACCGCCCTACCCTACTGCGCCTCAGCGCCGCGACGTATGCGCCCCGTGGATCAAATGATGACCGAGCCGGGTGCGCGGGCCGTTCCAGCGCAAATTCATGCGTCGGGCGAATGGGACGTCGGCTGAGCGGCCAATAACGCCCGCTCGCCACTCGAAAGCGCGTCTCGTTCATCCGTTGAGTCGCCCGCTGCATAAGCGCCACCGACTATGGCGCAGGCCGGTCAGACGCGGGTCTGGTAGTCACCGGTGCGGGTGTCGATGCGGATCGTGTCGCCGACCTGGACGAAGAGCGGCACCTGGACAACGAGGCCGGACTCGGTGGTGGCCGGCTTGCGCGCGCCGCTCGCGGTGTCACCGGCAAAGCCGGGCTCGGTCTCGGTGACCTTGAGATCGACCGTGACCGGCAGATCGACGCCGATCGTCTCGCCCTCGTACGAGGTTCGGTCGACCATCATGCCCTCGACGAGGTAGTTGGCCGCATCGCCCAGCTGCTCGCGCGTCATTGAGAACTGCTCGTAGCTCGACGTGTCCATGA
>JAXDLE010000109.1:0-5449 GCA_034666725.1 Chloroflexota bacterium | reverse complement strand
AGTTGGTCGCGTGCTGGAGCGGCATCAGCTCGGTCAGCGGCTCGCGGCTGATGACCACGCCAGCGGCATGCGTTGACGCGTTGCGCGCCACCCCTTCGAGCTGCTGGGCCAGCTCGAGCAGCCGCCTTACCTTGGGGTCGGCGTCGCGCATCTCGCGCAGGGCGGGTGACGTCTGGAGAGCTTCCTCGAGCTTGATCCCGAGCTGGTTCGGGATGGCCTTGGCGATGCGGTCAACCTCGCCGTAGCCCAGGCCGAGCACCCGACCGACGTCGCGGATGGCCGCACGCGCGAGCATGGTGCCGAAGGTGATGATCTGGGCGACGTGGTCGCTGCCGTACTTGTGCGTGACGTAGCGGATGACCTCGTCGCGCCGCGCGTCTTCGAAGTCGACGTCGATGTCCGGCATCGTCACGCGGTCGGGGTTGAGGAAGCGCTCGAAGGGCAGCTCGTAGAGGATGGGATCCACCGGCGTGATGCCCAGCGTGTAGGTCACGATCGAGCCCGGCGCGGAGCCTCGACATGTCGTCGCGATGCGCTGCTCGCGTGCGAACCGCACGAAGTCGGCGACGATGAGGAAGTAGCCCGCGTAGCCCATCGAGATGATCACGCCGAGCTCGTAGTCGAGCCGCTTCTGGTGCGCCTCGGTCACTGTGCCATAGCGCTCGCGCAGGCCGCGCTCGCACTCGCTGCGCAGCCATGATTCGACGGTGTGGCCTTCCGGTACCGGGAAGTCGGGCAGCCGGAGCTGACCGAACGGCAGCTGCAGGTCGACCATCTCGGCTATCCGCCGCGTGTTGGCTATCGCCTCGGGCTGATCGCTGAACAGGGCCGCCATCTCGGCTGCGCTCTTCAGATAGAAGTCGCTCGATTCGAAGCGCATGCGGCCCGGCGTGTCCAGGTTCGCCGCCGTGCCGACGCACAGCAACACGTCGTGGGCTTCGTGCTGCTCACGCCGGACGTAATGCAGGTCGTTAGTAGCCACGAGCGGGATGCCCATCTCCGGGCCGAGCTTGATGAGGTGCTCGTTGAGCCGGCGCTGCTCGGGCAGGCCGTGGTCCTGCAGCTCGAAGAAGAAGTTGCCGTCGCCCAGGATGTCGCGGTAGCTCCCCGCGATTCGCTTGGCCTCGTCCATGTCGCCGGTCTCGATTGCACGCGCCACCTCACCGTTGAGGCACCCGCTCAGACCCACGAGACCTTCCGAGTGCTTGGCGAGGTAGTCGCGGTCGATGCGCGGCTTGTAGTAGTAGCCGTCGATGTGCGCGTCGGTGACGATGCGGCACAGGTTCTGATAGCCGGTCCAGTCCTTCGCGAGCAGGATCAGGTGGTAGGGCTGGGCATCGGCCTTGCCCTCGCGATCGGCCATCGAACGCCGGGCGACGTACGTCTCGACGCCGATGATCGGCTTGATCTCGGCTGCCTTGCAGGCCTGGTAGAACGCCACCGCACCGTAGAGCGCGCCGTGATCGGTCAGCCCGAGCGAGTCGAAGCCGAGCGTCTTGGCCTGATCGACCATCTCGCTGATCCGGCCCAGTCCGTCGAGCAGGCTGAACTCGGAATGGACGTGGAGATGCGTGAAGTCGTTCGGGGCAATCAAGCTCGTCACTCGGCGCGACGCTACAGGCGCCGTCGAGGCGGCGCTAGGCGCTCATCCACCAACTTCGTCCACAGCCCAACTATTCTAGAACATTTGTGCACTTTGCTCAGACTACGGTCATGGCGCGACCTGGCGTCAGCAGCAACGGGGGCAGCCATGCCGGGATGTTCGATAGCGGCAGCACGTCGGGGTGGAGGGCGATGCCGAGCGACTCGGCCATGAACGCGCGACGCGCGTTGACGCGGCTCCAGGCGGCGGGGTAGAGCGCGGCGAAATCGGCGCGCAATGACTCGTCGGCGAGAGCGATGCCGTCTTCGATATTCGTCGTAAAGTAGTCGGTGCCGGTGGCCGGGATGATGTCGACCTGGAGCGCCATGCCCGAGCGCAGCTCGACGGTCGAACCGGTCCAGACCGGCGAATTGACCCACTCGTCGAGCCCGATCTGATGGCCCGGATTGAGGGCGACGCCAAAGAACGGATCTCCCAGGCGGCGACCAATGATCTCGGCGAGCGTGCCGCCAACTTGACCAACCTTGAGGGCGCGATACCACTCCACCACCGCCTCGAAATACGGTGCCACCAGACGGTCGACGTAATCAGCCACATGCGGGTCGAGCTCGCCCGGATCGGCCACGACGAATCCGGCGCGACAGTTCAGCGCGCCCCAGATCCCGAACGCGGTCGTGAATTGATCGCCCCGTGCGATGACCCGATCAGACGGGCTGAGCAAGCCGAAGCTGGCGCGCGGTCCGGCGGTCAACATGAGATGACACGACAGCGGCGTCCCGTTCCAGCCGAGCAGGGCAACTGCCTCGTGCTCGGTCATGCCGGGGCGTATCCCGAACAACAGCCGTTTCACTCCCTCCGATGTCTGGCATGCAGCCCACTCGAGGTATGCCAGTTGCTCGACCTCGTTGATCACGCGCAGCCCATCGGCCGGATCGATGACCAGGCCGGTCGCATTCACGACCGTCCCAGTGGCACCGCTCAGGTCGCGCACTTCATCGACGACGTACGCGGGAACATCCGATGATTCGGGCCGCGCATATACCTTCCAGCCGACGAGGCCCACGCGGGTGCCGGGCGTGACCCCCTCCCCGGCCAGGATCTCGCGCAGCGGCCGCGATCGTTCACGCGGCTGGCCCGGCAAGCTGAATTCCTGGAACAGGTGGCGGCGCATTGGCAGCGGTGCGCGGCCCGCCATGGGCCAACACTCGTTGCCGACCAGCAGCGCCGGCGCGTCCGAAGGACCGACGACCAGCAGCGCTTCTTCGAAGCGCGGGTCGAATCCGGTAAGCCAGGCGAGATTGGCGCTGTGCTCGCGATCGGCGTAAATCAGGAGTCTGTCGTAGCGATGGCGCTCCATGCGCTCGCGCAAGCGGTCCAGCCGCTCCCGGTAGAGCGCCGCCGGCAGGGCCGGCATCCCTTCGGGCAGGCCGAAGTCGGGCAGCGCAACCTCCTCGAGGCGCGCTGTCACGGGAGGGCGACCGCAGTCGTGGCGCCGCGTTCGACGAGCACGCGTTGGTTGGCGGTGACTTTCTGCCACGGGCCAATCTCTGCGTCAGGCCAGATCACCCGAACATCAGCCGATTCGGCGGTGCCCAACCCGAAATGAAACATGCCTAGCTGCCCACTGACGTGGCCGCCGCCGACCGTCACCTCGCGCAGCTGCGTTCGGTCGCCAACGCGTACCTCGACCCATGCCCCGATCGCGTCGACGTTGGGCGCCGGCTCCTCGAGGCGCACCTCCAGCCAGTTGCCGATCAGCGTCGGCGCATCGGCGGACCCGAGACCGACGTTGCGCCACAAGCGCACGTTCTCCTGGCGCACCACGACGACCAGGTCGAGCATGCCGTCCGCGTTGAGGTCCGCGAGGGCGGCACCGCGGGTGCGCGCGAAGTCGGCCAGACCAGCTTCGTCGGCGCCTTCGAGAAATGTGCCGTCTGACTGCCCGATCAGCAGGTCACTTGGGTCGCGCGCTGCAAAGTCCGGCATGGCCTCGACGTTGCCCTTGGCGACGAAGAGGTCGACGTAGCCGTCGTTGTTCACGTCGGCGAACTCATCGTGCCAGGCCGTCGAGGGCAGCGACGTGTCGCCGGCGTACGGCCGCGTCGCGGTGGCGCCGCGCACCAGCGCAATGTCCTCGTAGCGCGGCTGCCCAGAACCGTCGGCAAGCGTCTGCAACTTGTTATCGCCTTGACTGGTGAGGTAGTACTCGGGATAGCCGTCGCCGGTCACGTCGTAGCTGGCGATGCCCATGCCCCAGACGCGCAATGGCTGCCAACCGTCAGCTGCCGTGTAGAGCGACGCTGACCCGTCCTCCGGCACGCGCCACAGCTGCTCCTCGCCCGCGCTGGTGTCGGCGTAGTAATGCCGGTCGTTGGTAACGCGCAGGTCGCGCCGGCCGCTTCGGTCCCAATCGCTGAACAGCATCGACAGCGTGCACCAACCGGGCGACAGCGGCACCGGCGTGGTGAACCCCTCGCCCGCGGCATCGGGCAGTACAAGCTGATTGTCGGAGCACGGGCGGAGGCCGCCCGTGCTGGCCGGCTCGAGATAGTGCCCCAGGGCAATGGTTGGCCAGCTGGCACCCGAATCCCAGCGTGCGCTAAAGGCGGTCGACCACAAATCGCCCCCGTCGAATTGCCAGGCCTGATTGGCCGACTCGAAGCTGCAGTCGCCGAGGCCGCGCAAGAGGATGTCCGCGCCCCTGCGCAGAATGGCGAGATCGGTCAGGCCATCGCTGTCGAAGTCAACGGGGTAGGCGCCCGTCACGGCCACCAGCGCCGTCGCCGCGCTGCTACGCAGCTCGAAGT
This sequence comes from Chloroflexota bacterium, assembly GCA_034666725.1. GTDB lineage: Bacteria > Chloroflexota > Limnocylindria > Limnocylindrales > CSP1-4 > JALYGJ01. The sequence continues at coordinate 1,039 of JAXDLE010000109.1, read as the reverse complement.
GCAGCGCGCCACCCGGCTGGCTGTCATTGATGAAGAGGGCGCTCGGAGCGCTGCCGCCCGCGATGAAGAGCTCGGGCCGGTTGTCCGAGTTGCAGTCAAACACGGCGACGCCACCACCGACGAGGTAATCCGAGCCCCCTTCGTAGGCATGGACAATGCCAGCCGCCCGTGCCTCCTCAACAAAGCGCGGCGCGCCGCTCGCGCGCGCCTCCAGTTGCGGGGCCAGCCTGAGGGCGAGCTCTATCACGACAAGCGTGACGATGGCGACCAGTCCCATCGCCGCGAACCAGCGCGTGCGCCTTGCCACGTTTAGGCCGGATTGGAGAGACGCGAACGTCAGCCTGCGCCGCGCGGGCTTTCCATCGCCCCGCTCGGGGTCGCGCCCGCCGGCGCCGCGCTATAACCGCGCGCCGCTATCTCCGCAGCGCGCGCCCGGTAGGGATCAGTCGAGGCCGGCGTCTTTGCGCGGAATCCGTCCACCAGGCGGTTGTACATCGAGAATGCTGCCGCGATGAGCACAGCCAGCTGCACGTCGGCATCAGATGCACCCGCATCAAGGGCACCTTGGATGTCATCCGCGCCGAGTTCGAGCGGGTTGCGCTGGACCGTGCGCGAAATGATCAGCAGCGCCTGCATCTTGAGCGAGAACCCAGCCGACGCGCCGGTCTTGACAAGCTCCAGAAGTGGCCGGGCTCCTTCGGCGTCCTTCGGCTCCAGCAGGGCCACGGCATGCTCGGCGTGCGAGTCCATGCAGAAGAAGCAGTCGTTCGCCGCCGAAACAGCAGTGGCCAGGGCCTCGCGCTCGAAACGCGAAATTGTCGCGCCCGCGAACTCCTTGACCAGCACCTCGTCCGCAAGCCCGCGCAGGTGGACGCCCAGACCGGGTGCTAGGCGCATCGCGACGCCGATACCCGGTGCATCGGGCAGGCCCCTGACAATCGGTTCCTCCCGGGCGCGCCGCTGGCGTTCTTCATCGCGAGTCATGTCCATCCACCTCTGGTTCTACTTCTATCCTATGCCGACCATCATCATGTCCCCG
>JAXDLE010000108.1:0-17586 GCA_034666725.1 Chloroflexota bacterium | reverse complement strand
CGGCCTGTGACCGTCGTCGCGGAGGCGGCCACCGAACGGGGCGCGCCGACGTTCTAGGCGTCGCTGTCGTCGATGAGCGTGCCGTCGTCGTTGATGTCGGTGCTGTCGCCACCGTCGCCGATGACGTCGCCGCCGTCGCCGCCGATGTCGCCGTCGTCGTGGATGCCGGCGTCCATGTCGGCCTCGTCGCCGTCGCTCATGCCGTCGCCGTCCGAGTCCTCGTCGCCGTCGATCGTGCCGACGTTGTCCGAGTCAGCATCGCGCGGCTTGAGCCCGACTTCGTCTTCGTTCTCGTTGTCGACGTCGTCGCAGTCCTCATCGGCATCACCGTCGTCGACGCCATCGTTGTCGCTATCGGCGTCCTCAGGGTCGGTGCCGGACTCGAACTCGCCCTCGTCGTCGAGGTCGTCGTGATCCTCGTCCTCGTCGCCGTCGATCGTGTCGTCGTTGTCGGAGTCGGCATCGAGCGGGTCGTCGTGGACGCCGAGCGACTGCATCTTCTGCTCTTGCTTGTTGGTCAGGCCGTCCTTGTCGGGGTTTTCCTTCCCGTCCTTGAGGCCATCGCGGTCGCTGTCCGCCCTGTTCGGGTTGGTGTGGCTCCAATTGATCTCGAAGCCGTTCTTCAGCCCGTCGCCGTCGGAGTCGCGCCCAGCTGCGCTCGCTGCGCCAGGTGCCGCCAGCACGCCCACGAGGGCGCCGACGACGACCGCCGCGCGAATGATGTTGAAGATCGAGGCCTTGTTCATTCCTGCTCTGCTCCCCACGTTCAGCGGTAGCCCACGGCGGGCGTTATCAACATCCCGAGCGTCCGCGTCCACAAAAGGTTCCGCCATATGACCTCGGCAATACCAATGCCATGCCCCCGGTTACGAATGGGCCACTCCGGTGCGTGCACGCGCCACCCGATCATGGCGCCATGGCTGAACGAGCCGATCATTTCGACCGAGGGGAACACCAGACCGACCACCAGAACGGAACGGCCAAATCACTGGCCGAAGACGTGCTGGTCTTCGAGGCGCAGCCGGACGGCTTCAAGCTGATCGGCGGTAAAGGCCGTGGCGCGGGCTGGGCCAATATCGTCGAGGTGCGGATGGCGGAGAACCCGACCGTCGCGCAGGCGTGGAAGGTTGCCATGCCCGTGCGCGTCGCGACGGACGTGCCGACCCACATTGCCGGACCGTATTGGGCGGCCGATGCCGTCCTCGTGCCGGTCGGCCACGCCCACCTCGTCATCTTTGGCGGTCCGTCCACGAAGCGCGTCTCCGACGCGGCGCTGGTCGGTGAGGCCGCGCGCGTCGTCGGCGAGACCGGCCACGCGTCTGCCGAGAAGCTCCTGGGCGATGAGCTCGAGCTCGTCCACGCGATGCGCGAGCTCCAGTCATATCAGGCGACCAACGTGCGCGAGACCGCGCGCCACATCGCAACGGTCGCCGCGCGGGCACTGTCATGCGATGTCGCTGCGGTCCGCGTCCAGTCGGGCGAGCAAACAACGCTCGAGATCGTCCGCATGGATATGGGCGATAGCGCCGAAGCCGATGCGCAGATGGTCGGGCGCGACGCGGGCGAATTCCTCGAGGCCGCGGCAGCCCTGACCGACCCGATGGTCGAGCAGACAGTCGGACCGGACCCGGAGGTCTGGAAGCAGATTGTCGTCTCGCGCATGACCCTGCCGATTGGGCCTGAATTCGACCTGGGCGCGCTGGCGCTGGGTCATGCGACTGGTCACGAGCGTGGCTTCACGTCTTTGTGCCAGCGCATCGGGCGCGTCCTCGCGCAGTCGGCCGAGCAGCTCCTGAACCAGGCCATCGTGCATGAGCAGCTCAACGCCGAGCGGCAGAACTTCCAGCGCGCGACGCAGACTGATCCGCTGACCGGCATCGGCAATCGCGCGGCCTGGGACGCGGCGCTCGTCGCACCACCGCGCGTCTCGTCACACGGCGCGTACTCAGTCATAAGCGCTGACCTCGACGGCCTCAAGTACATCAACGATCACTACGGCCACGGCGCGGGCGACGCGGTCATTCGCGGCGCCGCCGACATGCTGCTCTCGACCCTGCGCACGGGCGATGTCCTGTGCCGCGTGGGCGGCGATGAGTTCCTGGCGCTGCTGCCCGATGTCGACGCCAACGCTGTGCGCGAGGTGGTGCGCCGCATCGAGCGCGCAATGGGCTCGTGGCGCCTGACCGAGCACGGCCTCATGCCGCGACTGTCCTTGGGCTGGGCGGTGTTCGACGGCGACTGGCCGCAAACCGTGCGCGCCGCTGACCGGCGCATGTATGCAGTCAAACGCCAGCACAACGGCCTCGTGCCGGCCGATCGTCCGGCAGTCGGTCGCGTCGCGGCCGGCCGCCGCCGGCGGCGCAGTGACGCCAGCGCGACCGCGGACCGCAGCTCAAACGCGGAGCGCAGCCCAAACGTGGACCGGAGCGATATCGCGCCGCCGGCCCCGCCGCCCAACCGCATCGGATCGATGGGGGCGCGCCAGCGCTGATTCTGGGGCGGTAACCTCCAACTTCTGAACGCAAGGAGGCTGGAATGGGATACCCGGAGCCCAGGTACCAAGGAGATTCGGGCGAGGCGAACGCGACCTACCGATCGGTCGAACAAGCGGCCGAGCTCGTCTACCCCAACGGCACGCGCTGCCATTACCTCGCGACCGGCGAGCTGACGCGCGGCCTGTTCGGCCTCTACCGCTGGGAATCGGTCGCTCGCGGCGGTGGTCCGGGGCCGCACTTCCACCGCACGTTCACCGAGTCGTTCTACGTGCTCGCCGGCAACATCAAGATCTACGACGGCCGTCAGTGGATAGACGCTCAGCCAGGCGACTTCGTGCACGTGCCCGAGGGCGGCATCCACGGCTTTCGCAACGACTCCGACGCGCCCGCGACGCTGCTCATCCACTTCGCGCCCGGCGCGCCACGCGAGGCCTACTTCGAGGCGAATGCCCGGTTCGCGCGCGATGGCCGGCCGGGCGAGAGCGAGATGGCCGACTTCTACCGCGAGCACGACAACTATTTCGTCGCCGAGGCTTGACCCCGCTCGACTGAACGCCACCTAGCCGAGGGTCGCGAGGAACCTCAGGACGGGCAGGGCTGCGGCGTAGGCATCCGCCAGCGTGTCAGGCAGCCTGGTCGAGAGGACCTGCGCGTCGGACAGGCGCTTGCCGAAGATCACGTCCTTCCAGCGGAACATGTCAGCCATGGGATGATCGGCCGGGTAACCGGCAGGCACGCGCTTCAGCGCCTCCTCCGTCTTGACCTCCTTGAATACCTTGACGAAGCCGGCATCCTCGAACGCTGCACGGACCTTGTCCGGCTTCTTCATGACGGCCGCGCGGAAAGCATCCAGGCGCGGCTTCTCGGCGTGCCACATGCCGCCGCCCATGTACATCTCACCCGGCTGGAAGTGGAAATACGCGCCGTCGCCGTGCATCTGCTTCTTGGCACCCTTCAACGGAAATGACGCGGCTATGTGCGTCTTGTAGGGCGACTTGTCCTTAGAGAAGCGCGTGTCGCGGTAGATGCGGAAGACCGACTTCTTGGGATCCGCTTCGAGCGGCACGCCGCGCGCCGCGAAACCCTCCGACAACGCGACGCAGAGCTGCTCCATGGGCTCCTTCAGCATGCGCTCGTAGTCGGCCTTGCGCGGCTGGAACCACCCGCGGTCGTTGTTGCCCGCAAGGTCCGCCAGGAACTGGATGGCCTCGCGCTTGAAGCCGCGGAACTCGCTCATGTCATCACCTTAATCGGGACGACTTACCCGCCGCTTACTTGCGTGATCACTCAGTGGCGCCAGGTGACGGGCGCATTGCCGCGGCGATGCCACCAGGCGATTGCCAGGGTGACGATCGCGACGATCACGTACGCGCCTATGTATAGCCAGCCACCCGGCCGCACGGCAAAGTCGAACGTATTGCTGAACGACAACGCCGCGGCCAGCGCCAGGACGTCGGGGAAGAGCCCGGCCCGGGCGTACTGCGCCTGCGGCTCGACGTCGCGCGTCACGGCCATGGGCGCCGCGCCCGCGGCCAGCGCCAGCAGGAACGCCGCGAACGCCGTGGCCGAGAAATGCGAGAGCGGCTCGGGCACGACGCGCGGCACCGAGGTGTCGAGCGTCAGGGCCGCGACGGCAAGTCCCAGGGCCACCAGCGCGAACAGCCCGTAGGTCGCGCGCAGCCAGGTCGGCGAGCCATCGCCCTGCTTTGCCAGCAGGGGCCGGCGCTTCCACAGAATTGGCGCGCCCAGCACGGCCGAGAGACCGCCCAGGACGAGTGCCAGCATGTACGGATACGTCAGCCAGTGGTCGGTCCGCAGGAGCCCGGCGAAACCGACAACGACCGCCAGCTCGAGCACGCAGAAGAGCCACACGGCAACCACCGAGGCGTATACGCGTGACAGTCCGTTGCGCGCCCAGAGTCGAGATGCATCGAGCGCCATCAGCCCCAACCCGATGGACCAGCCGCCGATGGTCATGGCCAGGAAAGGCGACACGTTCCAGGCGAAGTTCTCGGCGCCGTACTCCGGTAGCAGGAACAATGCCGCGCCAAGGAAAATCAGCACCAGCCCAGATCCTGCGAGCAGACTCTTGGCCCAGCCCTCGGTCCGCGCCGAACCTGACGCGTCGCTCACTCGGCCGACCCGGCTGCTGCCGCGGCAGCGTTGCGTCGCTCGAGCTCGACCCCCCACGGCTCGGGCGTCGGCAACCCGGGGCTGCCCGGTGCGGCCTCGAACGCCATGGCCGTCGCCAGCGCCTCCTCGTCGGAGAGGCGGCCGCCTTCATCGATCAGCTCCGCAAATCGTTCGGGGCCGACCGCCGCCTCCGCACGCATCCGGTACTGCTCGGTGTTCACGAGCTGGGTTGGCGCACCGCCTCCGATACGCCGCCGGAGCGCCTCGGATGCACCAAAGATTCGCGCCGCTTCCTCGGGCCGGCCCAGGTGCGTGAGACCTGCGCCCTGGATGTTGTAGACCATCGCGATGCCGCTTTTGTTGTCGATGCTCTGGAAGATCTGAAGGCCCTCGCGCGTGAGTCGTGCGACCTCGTCCCATCTGCCGAGATTGGCGTAGGGCAGCGTGGTCGAGATCAGGGCGTCGGCCAGCAGGAATTGATCGCCATGGCGACGGTAGATCTCGGCCGAGCGCTCGAGACCCGCAGTCGCTTCCGCCGGCGACGAGCCGTAGTAATCGACGAACGCCGACACCTGCGAGGACTTGGCGATGCCCGGCTCGTCGCCCAGCTCCTCGAACAGCTCAACGGCCTGTTGCCCGATCCGGGCCGCTTCGTGCAGGTCGCCCGCGAGCAGCGGCACGTACGACAGGTTGTAGAGCGCCTCCGCGGTGCCGGCCTTGTCGTCAACCGAGCGGTACAGCTCCACGGCCTCGCTATACCAGGGCCCGACCACCGAATAGTCGTTCTGCCAATAGGCGATGCCGCCGCCGCCCACAAGGGCCTTGGCGCGCGCCGCCGGCGAGGCGCCATTTTGCTCCAGCAAACGGTCGTAGACAGTTCGCGCTTCGGTGAAGTGGCCGCGCTGCTGCCAGAAGCGCCAGATCGCGCCGGCGGCGGTAAGCGCGTCGTCGAGCATGCCCAGCTCGGGGGCGCGGCTGAACGCGGCGCGCAGGTTGTCGTGCTCGCGCTCCAGTCGATCCAGCCACACGCCCTGGTCCTGCGCGGTAAGGTGACTCTCACTGTCAGTGGCGAGCTTGAAGTAATGGCGCGCATGGGCGCGGCGAATATCGTCGGCGTCGGCGGCAGCGCTCAGGAGCTCGGTCGCGTACTCGCGGATCGTCTCGAGCATCGCGAAGCGCGTCTCCGCGCCGGCATCGACCGTGCGCAGCAGGCTCTTGTCGGCGAGCGACGCGAGACCGTCGAAGATGTCGATCCGGAGGTCCGAGCCCAGCACCACCTGCTCGGCCGAGTCGAGCGTGCAGCCGCCGCGGAAGACGGACAGGCGCTGAAAAGTCTTCTGCTCGTCGGGGCTGAGCAGCTGGTACGACCACTCGATCGCGCCGCGCATCGTCTTCTGGCGCTCCGGCAGGTCCTGCGCCGACGAAGCGAGCACGCCCAGATTTGATTCCAGCCGGGCGAGAATCTGCTCCGGGGAGAGCAGCTTGATCCGCGCCGCGGCAAGCTCGATGGCCAGCGGCAAACCGTCGAGGCGCGCGCATATCTCGGCCACTGCCGGAGCGTTCGCGTTGTTGACCGTGAAGTCGCTCTTGGCACCGACTGCCCGCTCGATGAACAACTGCACCGCCTCGTACGTCGAGAGCTTCTCGGGGTCGTGCGCGGCCGCGCGCAGCTCGGCCACGGTGGCCAGCGGCGGCACGGCGTATTCGTTCTCGCCGTAGATGTGGAGCGGGATGCGGCTCGTCGCCAGGACGCGCAGCCCTGGCGCTGCCGCGAGCATCTGGCCGATCAGTGGCGCCGCCGCTGTGATCTGCTCGAAGTTGTCGAGCACCAGCAGCAGCTGCCGTTCGGCCAGCCACGCATTGAGGGCGTCGAGCGCCGGCCGGTCACCCGGCACGCGGACGCCCAGCGCCGAAGCGATGGACGACGGCACGAGGTCGGCTTCGCGCAGCGCGTCGAGCGGCACGAACCAGCAGCCGTCGCGGTATTCGTCGAGCAGCTCCTCGGCAACGCGGATCGAGAGCCGCGTCTTGCCCGTGCCACCGGGCCCGGTCAGTGTGAGCAGCCGGCTGACTGCCAGGCGCGACTTGATCTCCTCGATCTGCCGCTCGCGGCCGACGAACGTGGTCACCGGCATGGGCAGGTTGTTGGGCCTGGCATCGAGCGACTTGATCGGCGGGAAGTCCGCGGGGAGACCACCGATTACCAGCTGGTGGATGTGCTCGGGAGTCGGGAGGTCCTTCAGCCGGTGGCTGCCCAGGTCCTTGAGGTCGACGCCTTCAGGCAGCGCGCGATCGACCAGGACGCGCGTCGTCTCACTGATGAGCACCTGGCCACCGTGACCGGCCGACGCCACCCTGGCCGCGCGGTGAACGTCGAGGCCGACATAGTTGTCACCGCCCAGGACGGCCTCGCCGGTATGCATGCCCATGCGGACATGGACCTCACCGCCTGCCGGCCATGTCTCGTGCTCGAGCAGGCGCTGCGCCTGCGCGGCCGCGCTCACCCCCGCGGCCGGCGCGCGGAAGACGACGAAGAACGCGTCGCCCTCCGTCATCACTTCGGTGCCCTCGTGCGCGCTTATCGCTTGGCGCATGAGCGCGTGGTGGCGCTCGAGGATCGGCGGCCAGCGCTCAGCCAGCTCGGTGGCGAGCCGGGTCGAGCCCTCGATGTCTGTGAACAGGAATGTGACCGTGCCGGTCGGCAAAGCAGCCATTGACGGTCCTATTGTGCGGTACACTGCGCAGCGCTCACCAACCCGCCTCGTCGGCCGCAGATGAAGGGAGACAAAGACGATGACTGTCATTGCCGTTTCCACCTGCCGGCCGGAGGCAATCCCGGGCCGCTAGCCCCAGTCTGAGCCGCGCTCGCGTGATACGAGCGCTCGATCCAGGCGCGGGCACCGCCCGCCATCACCTCCGGTTCGTCGGGATGCGTTCACCCCTACCCGCTTATCGGAGACTTTCGCTTGTCCCTTTCGATGACGGGCGACCCGCCCGTCCCACCATGGCTCATAACCCATTCCTACGAAGATCGCGACGCCGGCGTGCTCAAGTCGGGCAAGGAAGCCGAGGTCTTTCTCGTCGAACGCGTCGCGGACGACGGCTCGTCGCACCTCCTCGCGCACAAGCGCTATAGGCCGCGCTACCCCAAGAAGGGCGAGCTCGAGGCGCTCGGCTTCTCGAAGGGCACCATCTATCGCGCGGACGCGGTCTACCAGGTTGGCTGGGGACTCAAGCCGCGCGAGCGACGGGCGCTCGAGCAGGGCTCCAGGTTCGGCCACGAGCTGGCCAAGGGCATGTGGCCGGCACTCGAATTTGCGACGCTCAAACGAGGCTGGGAGGCCGGAGCGAGCGTGCCCTATCCGGTCGAGCAGACCGAGGACGGCATCCTCATGGAGTACATCGGCAATCGCGAAGGTGCGGCGCTACGGCTGGCGAGCGCCGGGCTGTCGCGTGAGCAGGCGCAGGACGCGCGCGAGCAGCTGTTCACAAGCCTGCGTGCGCTGAGTGCCGAGCGCATCGTCCACGGCGACTTGTCGGCTTACAACATGCTCTGGTGGCAGGGAAAACTCGTCATCATCGACTTCCCACAGGCGGTCGATGCATTTGCCAACCCGCACGCGCCCGATCTGTTGCACCGCGATCTGCGCAACGTCCACGAGTGGTTCTCACGCCAGAAGGCCGACTTTGACCTCGAGGGTGTCTTCGTCGAGCTGGTGACGCTGCTGTACGGCGGACCAGCCGCAGACAAGCTGACGCGCCGCCAGAAGAGCGGCACCAAGTTGAAGCACTTCGACCGACCGGACGGCCGCTGACGGCACGTTGGCGGCCGATTCGGCGCGCCGCTCCTATGCTGGGCCAGTGAGCCTGCTTCGAGTTGTCGATGACGGCGGACTGGTTGCGCCGACGATGGTCGTCGCCTTCGACGCGTGGGTCGATGCCGGGTCAGCGTCGACGCTCGCCGTTCGTGCGCTGATCGACGAGGACGCGCCGGTGGTCGCCGAGCTGGACGCCGATCGACTCTTCGACTACCGCGCCCGCCGCCCGACTCTGCACATAATCGACGGCCGGCCGGCACGGCTTGATTGGCCCAACCTGGCGATCCGGCGCACGCGCCTAGGCGAGCGCGACCTGCTCGTGCTGACCGGTCCGGAGCCCGACTTCCGCTGGCGCGAGCTGGCCGACGACGTGGTCGCTTTCGCGCGCCAGGTCGAGCTCGAGCAGTGGATCTCGATTGGCGCCATCCCGGCGGCGGTGCCACACACCCGGACCGTGCCCATCCTCGGGACCGAATCCTCGCCCGGTCTGTTGCGCGGCGACGTCGAAGCGGGCCCGCGCGGCCGGCTGCGTGTGCCATCGGCGGCGCTCAGCGTGCTCGACGTCGCGATCGCCGAGGCGGGGATCCCCGCAATCGGCTACTTCGCGCAGATCCCGCACTACGTGAGCGGCGAATACGCGCTGGCCGCGGTCGCGCTGCTCGAGGCGGTGACGACTCACCTGGGCGTTCGCGTGGAGGCAGTGTCGCTGCGCGCCGAAGCGGAGCAGCTGCGCGCCCGGCTCGACACGGCGGCATCCCTTGACGAGAAGACGCGCAGCTACGTCAAGCGCCTCGAGGAGATGGTCGACGAGTCGGGTCTGCCGGCGGGCGACGAGCTGATCAGCGAGATCGAGCGCTTCCTGCGCGAACAGGGCAACGAACCAGGCCACGGCCAGGTCCACTGAGAGCCGCCGAGGGGCCATTGCCGTCGATGGCCAAGCCAAGACATCTCAAGATTCGGGGAATCCGAGATGGTTTCGCTCAAGCGGCACTTTCGCGCCAGTTCCGCACTTTGGGTGGCGCCGTCCGGGGCTAGGACCTCGTAAAGAAGAGTTGCAGCTCGATGATGCCGTGGTCGTCGACCGACAGCACCACCGGCGCGCGCGGCGGGCTCATGCCGAAGTCGCTGAAGTTGAACGGGGTCTGGCCGACGATCACGATGACGCCGTTGACGAGCCGCGCTTCGAGGGCGAAGTCCACCGGACGCGTGACCCCGTGGATTGTCAGATCGCCGGTCGCAGTCACCGCGTAGGTGGCGCCCTCGGCAGGTACTGACTGGAGCTCGATCGGCTGCGTCAGGGTGAAGGTCGCGGTCGGGAACTGGAACGTCTCGAGTGTTTGCTGAATCGGGCCATCGCGCCGGGGGCGGTCGCTGGTGATGCTCGTCAGGTCGACGGTGATCTGAGTCGCAGACAGGGTCTGGCCGGACAGTGTGAGCGTGCCGCTCACGCCGGGTGTGCGGCCGATCGCGGTCGAGCTGCCGATGTTGTCCAGGACCTCGTCAACGCGGAAGCCCGCCCATGAGTTGGAGAAGTCGGTGAAGGATCCGATCGATGTGTCGACGCTCCAGGTGCCGTCAATGGTGAGCGGGCCGGAGGTTGCAGAGGATCCGTCCGTCGCAGCGGTCGTGGGCACCGCGCTCCCGGCACTGTCGATGCTCGCCGTCCCTGGCGGGGAGCCACCGAAGAAGTACCAGGCGCCGATTGCCACGCCCGCCCCGCCAAGGAGGAGGAGAAGCAGCGCGGTGCGAAGCAATCGGCGTCTTGGCATTGACCAACATTGTCGGTCGCGCCTGTGCCTTAGCCCAAGAGAAGACTGTGACCTCGCTGTGATTCCACAAAGGCCAGCCGCTTATCGGGCGAGTCACAGCATCTTCTAAGGTTCCCGGGATGGAATACGGAGCGTGAACTCAGCAACCCCATCCTCGCGCACCGGCCGCACCAGCCGGCCCGGCCAGGACGCGGAGCGGCGCGGTCGCGTGCTCGTCGTCGACGATGAAGCGCCGATCACCGAGCTGCTGTCCACCGCCCTGCGCTACATGGGCTACGAGGTGGCGACGGCAGCGACCGGATCAGCCGCGCTCGAATCTGCGTCCAAGTCGCCGCCCGACCTCGTCGTGCTCGACGTGATGCTGCCCGACATCGACGGCTTCGAGGTGTGTCGCCGGCTGCGCGCCGACGGCGATTTCGTGCCGGTCATCTTCCTCACGGCGCGCGATGCCGAGGAGGACCGCGTGACCGGCTTCATCCGTGGCGGCGACGACTACGTGACCAAGCCGTTCTCGCTCGAGGAGCTGACGCTGCGCATAGGCGCGCTACTGCGCCGGACGAAGACGTCTGCCGATTCACCGGCGGAACACCGGCTGAAATACCGCGACCTCGAGATGGACGAGGATCGCCACCAGGTCTGGCGTACCGGCACCGAAGTGCGCCTCTCCCCGACCGAGTTCCGCCTGCTGCGCTACCTGCTGCTCAACGCCGAGCGGGTGCTCTCCAAGCAGCAGATCCTCGACCACGTCTGGCAGTACGACTTCAATGGCGACGACAACGTGGTCGAGACGTACGTCTCGTACCTGCGCCGCAAGCTCGATACCGGCCACGAGCCGCTCATCCGGACGGTGCGCGGCTTCGGCTACACGCTGCGCGCCGAAGCGAGCTAACCCCTTGACCCTGCGCACGCGGCTGCTGCTGGCCATGGGCGCCCTGCTTGCCCTGGCGCTGATTGTGTCCGGCGCCGCGGTCGTGGGCCTGACACGGGCCAGCCTCGTGGCCGACCTCGACCACGACCTGCTGACTGCGCAGTTCTCGGACGTGCTCCCCGGCCCACCGCAACAGAACGATCCGACGGGGCGCCGCTTCGCCTTGCTGCTCTACAACTCCAACGGAGAATCGGTCCAGGCTCTCCCCTCCGGCTTTGCCTCGGCACCCGACCCGCTACCCGAAGTCGCCATCAACGGTGATGCCGCCCTGCCCATCGGGACGATCGTCGAGCGGCCGGCCGTGGACAACTCCCTGAATTACCGCGTCGTGGCACTGCGCGGTCGTCAGGGCGCGTACGCCGTGTTAGGCGCACCTATGCGCAGCCTCGACGGCACGATGTCAGCGCTCATCCGCACCCTGGTGCTGGTCGGGCTTTTCGTGCTGGGGCTGCTTCTTGTTATCGGCTGGCTGTTGATCCGGCGCAACCTGCAGCCGCTCGAGCGCATGACTGCCACGGCCGGCCGGATCTCGTCAGGCGACCTTTCGCAGCGCGTCGGCGTTCCCGACGACGGCTCGGAGATGGGCAAGCTCGGCCACGCCTTCGACGGCATGCTCGACCAGATTGAATCGGCCTTTGCCAGCCAGCAGCACGCGCTGCGGGCCAAGGAGGCGAGCGAGGGGATGCTGCGCCAGTTCGTGGCAGATGCGTCGCACGAGCTGCGCACGCCCTTGACGACCGTTCGCGGCTATGCCGACCTGCATCGCGCAGGCGGGCTCGAGCAGCCGGCCGAGCTGGATCAGGCAATGGATCGGATCGGCAGCGAGAGCAAGCGCATGAGCGTCCTCGTCGATGACCTGCTCCTCCTCGCGCGGCTCGACCAGGGCCGCCCGCTGCGCCAGGATCCGGTGGCGCTCACCGAGCTCGTCGACGACGCGCTGCGCGACATCCGAGCGGTCGAGCCTGCTCGGCCGGTGAGCGCGGCGTTGGCGCCCGACGTGAGGGTGACCGGCGATGAGGACCGGCTGCGCCAGCTTGTCGGCAACCTGCTGGCCAACGTGCGCGTGCACACCCCGGCCGATTCACCGGTGGAGGTCGAGCTGGCCTCGGACGCCGAATCGGTGGAACTCAAGGTGGCCGACCACGGACCGGGCATCGAGCCCGAGCATGTCGAGCACGTGTTCGATCGCTTCTACCGGGCGGACGCCGGGCGGACGCGCGATCGCGGCGGATCGGGCCTGGGACTGGCCATCGCGGCGTCGATCGCAGCCGCGCACGGCGGCTCGCTGGAGCATGCCGCGACCCCGGGCGGCGGCGCCACCTTCACGCTGACCCTGCCGCGCGGCTGATTCCGCCGCTCTGCGCGACGCGGAACTCACAGCCAACCTCCAGCCTGCGGACAGGGGCGCATCAGTCCGCGTCCCGAGCATGCACGGCATCAACCCAAATCGGGGGGACGGACAACGTCCGATAACGGAGGTATCTCTGCCCATGAAACGGCTCATCTGGCTCCCGATCGCAGGCTTCCTGCTGATCGCCGGAGCTGCGGTCGCAGCGGCCGCGCCCGCTCTCGTCGACGAGGCGCGCGGACTCCTCGACCCCGGCGCGGCCGACAGCGGCTCCATCACGGTCACCGCTTCGACCGATGCCCATCCCGGCCAGCAGCTGCTCACCGACGTCCTCGCCGACCTCGTGAGCAACGGCACCATCACCCAGACCCAGTCGGACGCCATCACCCAGGCGCTCCAGGACAGGGTCGACCAGCAGCAGGCCGAGATGGAGGCGCATCGCGCGCTCGTCGAAGGCTTCATCGCCGACGGCGTCATCACGCAGGATGAGATTGATCAGCTGCCTGCTGACGATCCGCTGCGCGTCGGCTTCGACAGCATCGCCAACGACGGCCAGATCACGCTCGACCAGCTGCGCGGCCTCGGCCCATTCGGCGGACACGGCTTCGGCCCGGGTGGCCACGGCCATGGCGGCGGAATGTTCTGGATCGGCGACGGCCCGGACGACTCGGACGGCTCCGACGCGAGCGCCAGCCCCAGCCCAAGCGCGAGCAGCACCAACAGCTAGCTCGGTACTCCCCTCTCCTCTGGCCGGAGCGCCCCCTCACCCGGGCCCTCCGGCTTTTTCGTGCCTGTGTACCGTTCGAGCCGATATGTCATTGCGCGACGAAATCCACGAGCAGCCGCAGGCTTTGGCGCGGCTGCTCGACGCCGCTCCGGGCGCCTATGCCGGCGTGACGGCAGCCTTGGGGGAGCGCCGGCCGCGCTTCGTCCTGATCGCGGCGCGCGGCACTTCCGACAACGCCGCGCTCTACGCCCAGTACCTCTTCGCGATACGCAACTCGCTCACCGTCGCGCTCGCCGCGCCCTCGACGGTCACGCTCTACGGAGCGCGGCCGGACATGCGTGACGCGCTCGTGATCGGCATCTCGCAGTCGGGCCGCTCGCCAGACATCGTCGCGGTGCTCGAGGAGGCACGCGGCCAGGGCGCGCTGACCGTCGCTCTCGTCAACGACGCCTCGTCGCCGCTCGCGCAGGCGGCGGACGAGGTGATCGACCTGCAGGCCGGGCCCGAGCGCGCCACGGCCGCGACCAAGTCGTACACCAACGAGCTGCTCGCAGTTGCTCTGTTGTCGACCGCGCTCGACGCGGCCAGCGATCACGAGACGGCCGACCTGGCGCGCGTGCCTGGTCTCGTTGCCGCCGCACTCACGACCGAGGACGCGGCACGAGCGGTCGGCGCCGGCCATGCCGCGCGCACGCACGGCGTGGTGCTGGGCCGCGGCTTCGCCTACGCCACGGCGCGCGAGTGGTCGCTCAAGCTCCAGGAGCTCGCGCAACTGCTCGTGCAGCCCTACTCCACGGCCGATTTCGAGCACGGTCCGCTCGCGCTCGCCGAGCCCGACTTTGCCGTCCTGGCCGTCGCGCCCTCAGGTGTCGCGCTCGAGGGCCAACTCGAGGTTCTGACGCGGCTGCGCCACGAATTCGGGGCACGCCTGTTGGTCGTGTCTGACGTGGACGAGGCGCTGGACATCGACGAGGGACTGCGCCTGCCGCCCGATGTACCGGACTGGCTCTCGCCGATCGTCGAGATCGTGCCCGGCCAGCTCTACGCGTACCACCTGACCGTGGCGCGCGGCCTCGACCCCAACCGCCCGCGGACCATCGGCAAGATCACACAGACGATGTGACGAGCAAGCGACGGGACGGCACCGACGGTTCGTCGGGGCAAGGTAATGAATCAGAAGACCCACACCCCGGGAACGAGTGTGGGCCTTACCTCAGATCAGGTGATCCGTGCGGGCGGAACAGGCACGTAGTTCCGCACATGGCCCGGGTCACCCTCGGTAGCCGGCCCGCGTGTCACTGCTGATGTTGCCCGCTCGGGGCTGGGTAGCGAGGTTGCTGAAGCCGGCCGATTGATCCGCGCTTGACGGCAGGACGCGCGACGTTGCGCTGTCGCCGGTCCTCCGATCTGGCCACGCATAGTGGCGCTTGCGGTCGTTGGTCACGCTCGCACCTCGTTGGTCCCGATACTACGCCCGTCCGTCAAGGCACCTGGTAGACGCGCACATCATCCACGACCGCCTCGACGAGGCTTTCCGTTGCGCAGTCACACGCCTCGAAAAGGAGGCGCACGTTTTGTCCGGCGTAGGCGTCGAGCGAGAGGGTGACGAGCTGCCAATTGGCGTTGCGCTCGCTTGCGGCACCGCCCGAACGCCACACCTCGGTGCCATCAACGATCAGGCGCAGGTAGTCGGCTGCACTCGCGTTCGCTGCGTGCCCAAACGTGTACCGGAACTGGACGCGCCAACCGTTGGAGCTCGCGCCACCCAGGTCAAATTCGGGCGAGCGGACCGAGCTCAGGCCGTCGAGATCGTTCGCGTTTGCGCTGGCACCGCGCGGCGCCCCGGTGACGAGCGCGTAGCGCGCGCTGAAGCCATAGGCGCGCTGCTTCTGGCCCGCGTCGGTCTTGTTCGTGTCCGGGATCGCGCGCTGCCACGCGCCGCTGCTCGCGCTGTCGGTGCCCAGCGGGTCGATTTGCCAGCCACGCGCAGTCTCGAAGTCGTCTTCGAGGGGTCCGCAGTGGGTGTCGTCCAGATCCGCGGCACGATACGGACAGGCCACGTGCTCGAGGAAATACAGCACGGCGCCGTCGTTGCGCGTGGTTTCGCGTTCGATGACGTCGTCAGGCGGGTAGAAGCCACCGACGTGCGAGTCCTTCAACGGGTAGACCTCGATCGTGAGCGAGAAGATGCGCTGGTCGCCGTATAGCCAGTCGCTGCTGCCGCCATCAAAGACGTAGAGGTCACTGAGCTGCTTGGGCATGTAGCCGTTCAAGTCGGCCATCCCCCGGGCCAGCGCCTTGAAGGCCGCCAGATCGTCGACCGCCATGGGCCGCGGCAGGTCGGTCTTGGTGTAGGCGAACGGCCACATGATCTCTTCGTTGAACGCGTGCCAATCGATCGCCGCGCGGATCTGCTGCCGGCCGCCGATGATGCGGCCCAGGACGAAGTCGCGCAGGCGCGCCGTCTCGGTGCCCTGCCATGGCTCGCGGCCCCGGTAGAAGAACGAGCCGGGCTTGCCCGACGAGCCGCCGCAGCAGGCCCACCCGAAGCCGAAGTTGCGGTTGAGGTCGATTCCCGGCTGCACACCGCTGCCGACCGACTGGCGGTTCTTGCGCTGGTTGCGGAAGCCGCTGCTGGGATTGCCGATGTCGTACTCGGCGCCGTCGGGATTGAGCATTGGCACGATCCAGATCTCGAGGCCGTCGACGATGTCGGTGACGCGGCCCTCGAGCTGCGTGTCCGGTGTGCTGTCGTAGTTCGACGACAGCAGCTCGATGATGCGCAGGTTCTCTTCCTGCGACAGCCACTCGCGGGCGTGCATCTGCGAGGTGAAGAGCACCTCAGGCTCGTTCTCATCGGAGCCCACGTTGTCGCTGATCTTGAGCGCCCAGATAGGGCGGCCCTGGTTGCTCTGGCCGATCGAAAACTTGCGCGCAATCGTCGGGTAGGACGATTCCACGCCGTCGAGCAACGCGCTCGTCTCGGCGTACGTGTGGTAGCCCTCGTGATTGGCCGGAAAGTCATTCGCCGCCCGAGTCGATGCCGGAGTGGTCGCGAATACGAGCGCGGCGAGGATCGCGGCAGCTAGGCGCCCGCGGAGGCTCATGGGCAGTGCTTGGCCGCGAGGGCAACGCCCGCCGCGCGATACGGACAGTCGGCCTGCTCAAGCAACAGCAGCAGTGCCGGCCGGTTGCGCGCCTGATCGGCCTCGAGCTGGGCCAGCGTCGGATACGAGCGTTCGGGATTGCCCCCGGCGAGCTCGAACGCGAACGCGAAGATGCGTTGGTCGTGGTACGCCCAGTCGCCCTCGTCGCCGTCGACGACGTACAAATCGCTGGTCTGTTGCGGCCGGTAGCCGTTCAGTGCGGCCAGGTCGTGACCAAGCGCGACGAACGCGCGCCAGTCGTCGTAGTACATCGTGGGTGGGTGGTCTTTCTTGGTGTAGCCGTACGGCCAGAGGACCATCCGACCGTGCGCGTGGATGCTCAGCACGATATCGAGCTGCTGCTTTCCGCCGACGACGCGGCCGAGGATGAAGTCCCGATACGCGCGCGTCTCGGGCGCAAACCACGGCTCCGGGCCGCGGTACTTGGGCGCGCTGGGCGTGTTGCTGCCGCCGCCACAGCAATTCCACTTGAAGCCGAACTGGCGGTTCAGGTCGATGCCCACGTAGGTCGAGCCCGGAATCGGCTGGCGGTTCTTGCGCCAGTGGCGGAAGACGCCGTCGGACATGTCGTACTCGGCGCCATCAGGATTGGCCATAGGCACGATCCAGATCTCGCGGCTGTTCACGATGTCGGTCAGGCGCGAGTCACCGCCGTAGCCGTCGACAAGCAGCTCCGCCAGGGACAGTGCCATCTCGTCCGAAGCGCGCTCGTTGGCATGGATCTGGGCGACGACAAGAACCTCAGGTTCGTTCTCATCGGTAGCGACGTTGTCGCTGATCTTGATGCCCCAGATCTGGCGGCCCTCATAGCTCGTGCCCATCGAGAAGCGCTGCGCGATGCCCGGATGCGCCGCGACCGCGTCGTCGATCTCCGACTTCACCTCGGCGTACGTGTGGAAGTACTCGTAGCCGGACGGCTCGCCGGCAGCCGCGGCAGTGGCAGGCGTCAGCAAAAGCGCAGCGGCGGCGACAAGCGGCACATTCAGCCGGTGCAGGAAGACGACTCGGTGCGCATCGCGTGGCTGGCGGACGGATTCGTGGCGATCCACGTCTACGCGCGCTTCTGGCCGAGCGGCGAGGTCGCGCGCCGCGCGGCGAGCGTCGCCGACATCGCGCTGACGAATCGCACGCTGCATGACCTGCGACGCGGTATGCGCCAGCTTTTCGGCAGCGGCTTCAGTCTCCAGGCGCCCGACGAAGA
>JAXDLE010000107.1:0-11383 GCA_034666725.1 Chloroflexota bacterium | reverse complement strand
GTAGCCGACCCGATGACTGGCACCCCGACCCGATTCCTCGCGCGCGAGAAGGAGCTCGACGTGCTGCGCCGCCGCGTCTCGGATGCGGTCGCCGGGCGTGGCGCGTTGCTGACTCTGTCCGGACCGCCCGGTGTGGGCACGACGCGGCTTGCGCGCGAGGCCGCCGATCGCGCGGGCGCGGCAGGCATGTCGGTGGCGTGGGGCGAGTGTCGCGCGGGTCTGCTCGACCGGCCGTTCGGCGCACTGGCCGAGGCGATCGAAAACGCCGCGCTCACGATGCCGAGGGACCAGGTGCTGGCCGATCTGGGAACGGACGCCGGGCCCCTGCTGCGCATCTGCCCTGGCCTGGCGGCGGCCTTGCCGACGCTCGTCCCGGCGGTGCCGCTGGAGCCAGTGGACGAGCGGCTGCGCCTGGGCGAGGCGCTGTTCGGCTGGCTTACGCGCATGGCCGCGCGCACGCCGCTGCTGGTGGTCCTTGACGAATACCAGCTCGCCGACGCAGATGTGCGCGCAATGGTCGATTACCTCGCGCGACGGCTGCGCGGCGCGCCGGTGCTGTTGCTCTGCGTGTCGAGCATCGTCGTCAAGAAGGCGCGCGCCACGAAACCAGCCGGCGTCCTCGACCAGATTGCGCTCGAGGGCCTCGACCTTGGCGCGACGGCGGCGTTGATCGGTGCGATGAGTGACCGGCCGATCATGCCCGCGACGGTCGACGTGATCCAGGCAGTTGGCCACGGCAATCCGCTGTTGAGCGTTGAGCTCTATCGCCACATGGTAGAAGAGAGCCTGCTGCCCGGGCCGGGTGGTGCTGCGACGCTGCCCCCACCCACGGCGCTGCCGCAGTCGATCGACCAGGTCGTGGCCTGGCGGGCCGCGCGACTGCCCACCGCGAATCGCGCCGCGTTCAATGTTCTGGCCGCGTTTCCCGGTGGAGCCGCGCCGCACGTCGTCGCTACTATCGCGGGCGTCATCAAGGGCCGGGCCGTGGAGGCGCTGGACGGCCTGGTCGCGGACGGGCTGGCGAGGGTCAACGGCGACGGGACGCGCTACGAGATCGTCCATCCCCAGATCAGGACCGCGCTACTAGGCGCGATGGCGCCGCACCTGCGCGCGCAGCTCCATCGGCGTGTCGCCGAGGTGCTCGAAGCCGAGGCGGGCAACGAGCGCCGCCAGATGGCCACAGAGCTCGCCCATTACTGGTTCGAGTCGCGCAGCATCCCCGGACGCGAACGCGGTCTGGGCCACTTCCTCTTGGCGACCGAGCAGGCGCGCGCGGCCTACGCCCACAACCGCGCCGTCAATTGCCTGCGCGCCGCGCTGGACGTCGCGCCCCAAGACAATGCGACGCGCCTCGACCTCACGGGGCGGCTGGCGCTCGCAGAGGCAGCGGCCGGCCTGCGCAAAGACGCGCTCGCCAGTGCGAGTCGCGCACTCGAGCTTGGCGGGGCCGGTACACCCGCGCACGCCGCGGATCGCGCGTCGCCATCAGCCGAGGCCCTGGCCGCGGTGACCGACACGCTGCGCACATTGGCCGACGGCATCGACGCCGACCAGGCATCCGCGCTCGACGCGCTGCGCGAGGCTGCGCTCGAGAGACTGGGAGCCGACCG
Source organism: Chloroflexota bacterium (assembly GCA_034666725.1). Classification (GTDB taxonomy): domain Bacteria; phylum Chloroflexota; class Limnocylindria; order Limnocylindrales; family CSP1-4; genus JALYGJ01. The sequence continues at coordinate 9,773 of JAXDLE010000107.1, read as the reverse complement.
ATCGGCCCGCTCCGATTCCCTGCCCCATGCCCGACTCAGCCTGCTCGCGGAGACCTGGCAGGAGCTGGACTTCGACGGTGTCGGCGTTCTCGCCTGGGCCGATCTCCAGCCACAGGCGGCCGCGGTTCTCAGCACGCAAGGCACGGAAGCTGACAAGGCCGAGTTGATGGTCCTCCAGCGGCCGCGGACGCGCGTCGAGACGGCCGCCGCCGCCGAAGCCGCGCGCGCCTGGCGCCGTCCAGCCGCCACGTTGCGCGCTCTTGGCGCGACGGCATCTGACCTAATCGGGCGGCTGGGCATGTTCGACGAGGGACAGGGGTGGGCAAGCCAATACCTCGCCACGGCCGAGCGTTACGGGTCAGTGCGTGACCGTGTCCGGGCCCTGGCGTTACTGGCGCGGTGTCACTCAACGCGCGGTGAATTCGCCGCTGCCCGGGAAAGGATCGAGCAGGCGGAGGGCATATTGCCGGGGCTGGCCGGTGCGCCGTCGCCGTCCGCCGAGATGCTGGCCGACGAGGTGACCATCAGCCGTTTCGCGATCGACTACTTCCTCGATGCCGACTGGCGTGCCACGTCGAAGGCCGTCGCCGCACCAAAGAAGCCGCGGCCCGCGGGGCTGCTGATTGGCGCGTTGCGGTGCATCGCGCTCAAGCGTTCGGGCAAACCTGCCGAGGCCGGTGCGCTGCTCGAGCGCTTGCTGCCGGCCGTGACCGAAGTGCCGCCGCTGACGCTGTATCGCGATGCAGCTCTGAGGGCGACGCTTACGGCGCTTTGGGAGATCGGCGCGGCCGAGCATGCGCCCACCGGATTGACGCTGCTTGGCCTGGCGCGGAGCGTTGGGGTCGGCGGGCAGGTGGATGCGTCGATCGACCTGACTGAGGCGCGCCTCCTGGGCATGGCGGGCCGGCTCGCCGAATCGCGCGCCGCGTTCGCTGCCGCGCGGTCGTCGGCGACGGCAACCGGGTCGCTGCCACAGGTGGCGCTGATCGGCTACGACGAGGCGGTCATCCTCGCCGCCGCGGGACCGCGCTATTACGGCGAGGCGCTCAACCTGCTGTCGGCCGCGGGCGAGAGGTTCGAGCGCATGGGCATGCGCGGCTGGTCGGATCGCGTGTCGGCCCTGACGCTCTTCAATTTCAAGGAGGCGTCGGCGCCGGGCGGCCGGCTCTTCTTCACATATCCGCGCGGACTGTCGCGGCGCGAGGCGGACGTGGTTCGGCTATCGGCGGCCGGCGCCAGACCATCAGAAGTCGCGGCAGAGCTCGAGATGGATAGGAACGACGTCGAGGGCGCCCTGACATCGGCCCTCAAGAAACTGCGCGGCAAGTCGCTCGACGAGCTGCCCCAGTTGGCGCGCCGCCACGGCTTGGGCGGCCTCTAGTCCTTCGCGCCGCCCTTGGCGCCATCGCCGTGACGGTGCGATGCGTGGGCGCGCTCGAGCTCACGCGCCAGGTCGGCCACGTTGACCACCCGTTGCGTGCCAGCCTCCAAATCGCGCAGCTGTACCTGGCCCGCGTCGAGCTCGTCGCCGACGACGATCGCGAAATGCGCGCCATCGCGCGCCGCGCCCTCAAGCTGACGCCCTAGCTTGCGTGGCGCGAGATCGGCCGTGACGGCCAACCCCGCAGTGCGCAGGTCAGTCGCGAGCTTTAGCCGCAAAGCGGTAGCAGCCGGGTCGGCGCCTACGACCGTGGCCACGGGATGCCAGGCCGTCGCCGCTTCGCCAGCCTGTCCATTCGTGAGCAGCGCGATGCGGTCGATACCCAGGCCGAAGCCCACGCCGGGGGTCGGCTTGGCGCCGAACAGCTCGATGAGCCCGTCATACCGCCCACCGCCCCCGAGCGCCGACTGCTGCCCTTCGGCGCCGCGCTGGTACAGCTCGAACGCGGTGCGCGTGTAGTAGTCGAGGCCGCGCACGAGCAGCGGCGCCGGCGTCACCGCGATGCCAAGCAGCGACAGGTGCTCCAGCAGGCCGTCCCAGTGGGCGCGACAGGCATCGCACAGGTAGTCGGAGAGCCGCGGCGCGTCGGCCATCAGCTCGAGCGTCCGCGGGTTCTTGGTATCGAGCACGCGCAGTGGGTTCTTCGCCAGGCGGTTGCGCTCGAGCTCGGGCAGATCACCGGCAAAGCGATTCATGTATTCGACGAACGCGGCTATGTACCTCGGGCGGCAGCTGGCGTCACCGATCGAGTTGAGGTGCACTTCGAGATTGGCCACACCGGCGCCGCTCACGAAGCGATAGGCGAGCTCGATGATCTCGGCGTCGATCGCCGGCCCGGCGTCACCGATTGCTTCCACGTCCCATTGGTAGAACTGGCGGAAGCGGCCCGCCTGTGGCCGGTCGTAGCGAAACATCGGCCCGAACATCGTCAGCTTCACCGGCTGCGGCAGGGTGTGCATGCCGTGCTCGACGTAAGCGCGGCAGATGCCGGCAGTCGGCTCCGGTCGGAGCGCCCAGGGGTCCTTGTCGCCACCCGGCGTGCGCACGCGGAAGAGCTCCTTCTCGATCACATCGGTCGCCTCGCCGATGCCGCGCTCGAAAACGGCGCTGTCCTCGAACATGGGCGTCTCGATGGGCTGATAGCCGTACTGCGCCGCGAGGCGGCGCGCGCTGTCTTCGAGCTGGCGCCAGACCGATATGTCGGCCGGCAGGAGGTCACGCGTGCCGCGCGGCGCCTGGAACTTGGGCATGGCGTTAGGTTAGCGAGCGTGACACGCGCTCAACCTGCCCACCGAGTCATCGTCCTGCCCTTCCTGCGGGGCATCGGCGGTCGGCTGGTCATGCGCGAATGGCTGGCGATCACGATCTGGCGCTGGATCTTCGCCTGGCGGCCGCTCGATGAGGCCGAGTTGGCGCACGAGCTGATGCACGTTCGCCAGTGGTACGCCAACGGCCTGCGTTTCATCCCGCGTTATCTCGCCGAGTCGCGCCGCGCGGCGGCGGGCGGCGGCGACCGTTATCGCGACAACCGATTCGAGGTCGTGGCGCGCGCCGCCGCCGACCAAGTCCGCGGCGGGAGTGCCTAGCTCCGGTTAGAGCCCGAGCACCTGCTCCACAACCGGCCAGATCTGCTCGGCCTCAGCGGCCTGGCCCGTCTTGTTGAGATGGGCGAAGTCGGACGAGAAATATTCGATCTTGTCGATCCACTGCTTCCGCACGCCGCCGTCGGTGAAGCAATTTGGCACCGTCGCGCAGATGCGCGCCTCCTCCGCCTCGTATGCGTCAATAGCCGCGGTCAGCTTGGCGAAGCCCGGCTCATTGATCATGCCGCTCGTGTCGAAGAAGGTGCACTCGTCATCCCAGGTCAGGGCTTGCTTCTGCTCGGGCACCTGCGCGACCAGGTCGGTGATGTAGGAGACGCTGGGCCGCCCCATTTGGCCGACGACGAGGATCTTCGAGCTGGGTGAGGCGTCGTGGATGAACGCCAACGCCGAGGCGACGGACTGCCCGAACTCCGTCACGTTGGCGGCATCGCACTGGATGTCGTTGTCGATGGTCTGGACAATGATCAAAGATGGCGCCGGCACTATTGCCAGGGCGCTGGCCGCCTGGAATCTGAGCTCCGACGCTACGGCGCCTCCACGGGCGGTGTTGGCGCTGACACCCCGGGTCTCAGGCCGAGCCGCGACGAGGCGCATGTAGACGCTGTTGACCGCGAGGTCGTTGCCTGTCGCCCAGGATGCCGCCGGGTTGGCCTCATAAGGCCCCGCCGTGCCCTCACCGGTGAGCCCCGAATGGCCGATGGCGATGATTCCGACGGGCGTCGCAGCAACCGCGGTGGGCTCGGGTGGCGATTGGGTCGGCGTGGCCCGTGGGTTCGGCGGGGCGGAGGGCGTCAAGGTTGACGAAGGGGCGCCCGAGCAGGCCGCAATTAGCGCAGCGGCCGCAATTACGCGGATCAGCAGCTTGGTCACGTTCCTAGGAAAGCTCGCGCTGGACGGCGTGAACGTCCTTGAGCTGCTCGATGCGCGACAGGACACGCGCCAGCTGATCGACCGAGGCGACCTGGAGCGTCGCCTGGATCGTCGCCGTGTGGTCGGGGTTGACCTTCACGTACGCGGCAATGATGTTGACCTTGTGCTCTGCCACGACGTTGGTGATCTCGTTGAGCAGGCCCTGGCGGTCGTAGGCGTCAACCCGGATCGCGATCGGGTACGTCTGCTGAGCGCCACTCTCCCACTCGACGTCGATGAGCCGGCCGAGCTCGCGCTCGTTGACGACCGTGGGGCAAGTCACCTGGTGGACGGTCACGCCGCGGCCGCGGGTGATGTAGCCCATGATGTGGTCGCCGGGGATGGGATGGCAGCAGTTGGCGAAACGGATCATCAGGTCGCCGACGCCCTTGACGCGGACGCCGTCTGTTCGCGCCGCGGTCGGTGGCGCCACCTGGGGCAGCACCTGCTCGTTGACGTCGTTGACGACCTCGAGCCGGGCGACGACCTGGGGCGCCGACACCGCGCCATAGCCGATCGCCGCGAAGAAGTCGTCGACGCTGGCCAGCCTGTAGGCGTCGGCCATCTCCGCGATCCGCTCCGGCCCGAGCTTCTCGAGTGAGGAGCGTGCCAGGCGGCGCAGCTCGCGCTCGAGCGCCTCACGACCGTGGACGATGTTGACCTCGCGCTCCTGGCGCTTGAACCACTGGCGGATCTTGTCCTTGGCGTGGCCGGTGACGACCTTGTCCATCCAGTCGCGCGACGGGCCACGTGCCGCCTTGGTGGTCACGATCTCGACGATGTCGCCGTTGTTCAGCTTGTAGTCGAGCGGCACCAGGCGGTTGTTGATCTTGGCGCCGATCGTCGAGTGGCCGACATCGGTGTGGATGCGGTACGCGAAATCGAGTGGCGTCGAGCCGGCGGGGAGATCCTTGACGTCGCCGCGCGGCGTGAACACGAAAACCTGGTCCCGGAACAGGTCGACCTTGAGTCCCTCGACGAATTCGGTCGCGTCCGACACGTCGCGCTGCCAGTCCATCAGCTGGCGCACCCAGGCGAGCTTCTCGTCGTAGCCGCGGTCGGCCTTGCCGCCTTCCTTGTACCGCCAGTGGGCGGCGATGCCCATCTCGCTCACCTGGTGCATGGCCTGGGTCCGGATCTGGACCTCGAGCGGCTTGCCGTCGATGGCGATGACCGCGGTGTGGAGCGACTGGTAGCCGTTCGCCTTGGGCACCGCGATGTAGTCGTCGAACTGGTTGGGAATGGGCCGCCACAGGGAATGCACCACGCCGAGCGCGGCGTAGCAATCGGGGATCTCATCGACGAGCACCCGGATTGCGTGCACGTCGTAGATCTCGGACAGTGACGCGCCCTTGCGCTGCATCTTTTTCCAGATGCTGCTGATGTGCTTGGGCCGCCCGCTCAGCTCGCCATTCACGCCGGCCTTCGCCAGGGCGTCGCGCAACACGACGATGGCGCGTTTGACGTACGCCTCGCGCTCCTTGCGCCGAGTCTCGAGCTGGTCCGCGAGGCGCCGGTACTCGTCAGGCTCGAGCACCTTGAATGCCAGATCCTCGAGCTCCCACTTGATCTGCCAAATGCCCAGCCGCTCGGCCAGCGGCGCGTAGATTTCCGCCGTCTGGCGGGCGATGCGCTGCTGCTTCTCGGGCGGTAGCGCGGCGATGGTGCGCATGTTGTGCAGCCGATCAGCGAGCTTGATGAGGACGACGCGGATGTCCTCCGCCATCGCGAGGAGCATCTTGCGTATGTTCTCGGCCTGTTGCTCCTCGGTCGTCCGTGACGAACCGAATTTGCCCAGCTTCGTGACCCCGTCGACCAGCTGCCCGACGCGCGGGCCGAAGCGCTCCTCGATGTCGGTGACGCCGAAGTCCGTGTCCTCAGGGATGTCATGCAGCAGCGCGGCAACGATTGCGTCGGGATCGAGGCCCAGATCGGCCAGGGTCCGCGCGACCGCCAGCGGATGGCTGACGTACGGCTCACCGCTGGCCCGCTTCTGGGCGCCATGCGCTTCGGTTGCGAACTGCCAGGCGGTGCGTACCCGCTCCACATTCGCTGTGGGGTGATGCGCCGCGAGCACCTCTTCGAGCTTCCGCTCGGCAGCGTTGAGCGCGCGCCTGCTGAAGCCAAAGGACAGGGCGCCCGTGATGCGCTCACGCGGCCCCCCGCCTGCGGCGCTCTCCTGCGGGCGGCTCAGGGGCTCGATCGACATCGAGCGTCAAGTGTACCTTGATGAGCCTGTGCTTCCGAGCACCACACCCTGCCGTCGTCTCCGCGCAGGACGTTAAAGTTGCTCCCCGTGACCTCGTTGCTGCGCTCGATCTCGTTCGCCATGGCGGTGCTGCTTGCCGCCTGCACGAGCGCGCCCACGCCCACGGCGATCGCTTCGTCTTCGCCGACCTTCACGCCCAGCCTCGTCCCATCGGGAACATCGAGCCCGATCACCACTCCGGAGACCTCCCAAAGCCCGGGCGCCAGCCCGACTGCCCCGGCCACGCCAACGATCACGCCGGCGGGCACCCTCGCCAGCCAGCTTGACGCTCAGCTCCGCCAGGCGCTCGATCAGCAACGCACGGCGCTCAACATCCCTGGGATCTCGGCGACGATCACCTTCCCCGACGGCTCCACGTGGTCGAGCGCTCTCGGCTTGGCCGAGGTCTCGCCTGCAAGGCCGGCCGCGACCGCCACCCCGTTCGTGGTCGGCTCCATCAGCAAGACTTTCGTCGCGGCGGGCATCCTGCAGCTCGTCGATGAGGGCGCGCTGACACTCGACGACCCGCTGTCGAATTGGCTGCCCACCTACCCGCGAGCCTCACAGATCACGCTGCGCATGCTGCTCACCCATACCAGCGGCGTGTTCAACCTTTATGAGTCGCCCAACTACTCGCGACTCGTCGTAAGCCGTCCGCATCGCACCTGGACACCACTGATGGTGCTCAGCAAGCTGAGCGGCACGCCCTACTGCGATCCGGGGGCCTGCTACCACTACAGCAACACGGGCTTCATCCTGCTCGGGCTGGTGATCGAGGCGGAGACCGGCAAGCCGCTCGGCACAGTCTGGCGCGAGCGTTTCTTCACCCCGCTCGGCATGAGCGCTACCTACTTCCAGGGCGACGGTCCGCCACCCGCGAGCTCGGCGCGCGGCTACAAGAAGACCAAGACGGGCAACATCGCCATCGATGACGGCAGCTCGTATCGCCCGACCCAGTCGGAGGGCACGGTCATCTGGGCGGCCGGTGGGATCGTCGCGAGCGCGCCCGACATCGCCCGTTGGGGACGGGCGCTATATGGCGGCGACATCCTGTCGGACGCATCACTGGCGCGCATGACCGCTTTCACCTTCCATCCCGAAAAACAAGGCGGCTACTACGGCATGGGCACGCGCATGCGCACGTTCCAGGACCACAACATGGAGGGTCACACCGGCACTCTGCGCGCTTTCAACGCCGCCATGTGGTACCTGCCGGAGCTCGATCTGACAGTCGCGGTCATGACCAACCGGACGGGTATTGACGCCAACGCGATCACCGACGCTTTGCTCGCCATCGCCGTGCCCGCGGTCGACTAGGGCCGGGGGTAACCGAGCTCTCTAAGAATCGCCGCGGCGATCGCGGGCTCGTCCCAGGGCTGCGGCCCGTCCTTCATGGCGATGGTCGCCTCGTGGCCCTTGCCGGCGAGCAGCACGATGTCATTGGGCTGGGCGATCTCGAATGCGCGGCGGATCGCGGCGCGACGGTCCGGTTCGATGAACAGGTCCGTGCCACGCGTCTTGCCGGCGGCCAGCGCGCCCGCCGCAATTTCCTCCGCGATCGCGGCTGGATCCTCGTTGCGCGGGTCGTCCGCGGTGACGATCACGACGCGCGAGTGTTCGGCCGCGGCCGCGCCCATCATGGGCCGCTTGGCGATGTCGCGCGATCCGGGTGAGCCGAAGAGGGAGATGACGCCACCGCCGCGGGCCGCAGCCACGGGTGCCAGCGCCGCAATGGTCGCGGCCAGAGCGCCCGGCGTATGGGCGAAATCGACGTAGACGTCGAAGGGCTGACCGGCGTCGACAGGCTGCATCCGGCCCGTGACATGGCGGACGCTCGACAGGCCGCGGCGCATCGCCACGGGATCGAGGCCTAATGCCTCGCCGACACCGATTGCCGCGAGCGCGTTGTGGGCGTTGAAGCTCCCCGCCAGATGAACCTCGACCTCGCCCTGCCAACGCGCGGTCCGGACGCTCAGGGCGACGCTTCCGGGCAGGTCGCGCACGTCGGTGCCGACTATGTCCGCCGCGGTGTCGTCGCCTACCGAATAGGTCAGCACATTCGCGCCGGCATCACGTGCGGCAGCGGCGAACGATGCACCCTCCGCGTCACGCGCGTTGATCACGGCGTGTTTGCCGTATCCCTTGTCGGGGTTCGCCTCGCTCATCGCGAGCCGCGAGAAAAGCGATTGCTTGGCAGCGACGTACGCCTCGTACGTACCGTGCAAATCGAGGTGCTCGTGGGTGATGTTGGTGAGGACCGCGATGTCGTAGGCGACCTCGGCCACGCGCTCGAGCGCCAGGCCGTGCGACGTCGTCTCCACGACGGCAAAGGCGTCGCCGGCATCGACCATCGCGCGCAGGTCGGCCTGGATGATCGGCGCCTCCGGCGTCGTGTGACCCAAGTAGCCCCGACTCTCACCGCCGACCACTGCCTCGATCGTGGTCAGCAGGCCGGCGGGGTAGCCACACTCGGCGAGCATGCCGCGCACCAGGTACGAAGTGGTCGTCTTGCCGTCCGTGCCCGTGATGCCGATGACGCCAAGCTCGCGGCTCGGGAAGCGATGGAGCCACGCGGCAGCGAGCGCCAGGGCACTGCGCGACGAGGTGACGATGAGCTGCGGCACAGCGACGTCGGGCAGCGGCCGCTCCATGATCAGCGCGGCCGCACCGCGCTCGACCGCCGGGGCGCAATACAGGTGGCCGTCGGTCGCGGCGCCGGTGATCGCGACGAATAGGTCGCCAGGGGAAACGTCGCGCGAGTCGAACTGAACTCCATTGAGGGCCACGCCGTCCACCGATCCATCGACGGAGCGCAGCAGGCCGCGCGCGCGGAGAAGCTCGGCCAGCCCGGATAGGTCGGCAGCTGCCATCACTCGGCCATCCCGGGCGGACCACCGGTCAGCTCGGCTTCGGTCTCGCGTTCGTCCGCCGTTGGTGACCTACCGCCGCCGCCACCGCGGCGGAACGAGGAGCGCAGCAGGGAAATGACCTGACCGAGCTCGGGGATGCCGAGCAATTTCGTATAGAGGACGTAGGTCAGGCCGCCCAATGCGGAGACCGCGAGGATCTGGCCGAGCAGCAAGATCTTGCCCGGCGCTGCACCGATCAGCGGGTCTGTGAATCGGACGGCGAAAACCATCACCACGCCCGCGATGATGGCGCCGATCGCGAACAGCAACAGCGGCCGGAGGACTGACTCGAGGCCCACGGCGGGCATCCGCCGCCAGAGCAGGAATCCGAGCATGATCGTCTCGGCCCACGCCCCCGCCGACAGGCCGAGGGCGATGCCCGAGAGACCCATGCTGCCTACAAGCGCCACGCCCACGGACACCGCCACGACCAGGTCGATGAACGCTGTCAGCACGGGTGTCCGCGTGTCCTGGCCGCTGTAGAACGCGCGCGCCAGGATGATCACGAGCGAGAGCCCGGTCAGGCCGAGCAACATGAACGACAGCGTGTCGGCTGTGAGCGAGATTGCCTGCTCGTTGAGACCTGGGTCGAAGAGCAGGGTCACACCCTGGCGGCGCAGAACGATGCCGAGCGCCGTGATGAAGAACATGATCCAGGCGAT
>JAXDLE010000106.1:0-16491 GCA_034666725.1 Chloroflexota bacterium | reverse complement strand
GGTCTGTCGTCTCGCGGGGAGGAAGGAACTGGTCGAGGAGGCGCATGAGTTCCGGATCCCTGAGTGTGACGTCGTCGACGTGAAGCCAGGTGTCGCGCAGTGCCCGTGCGAACTCGAGTTGAGTAAGGCGCGCCGCGCTCCGTTGGACAATCAGGGCAAGCCAGACGGTTATGAGAACGCCTGCAATCGAAACGACGAGTTGCAGCAGGCTTACCCATGTACCAGTGTCGGCGGGCACCGCTCATCTCCTAAGGGGGCGAAGTGCGCAGCCTAACCCGGCCGTCTAGGCCCGGGGCCCAGTCGAGGATTCCTCTTCATCGCGTCTTGGTGGCGCCCCCGGAGAGCTTCGGGGGCTCGCTACCGACGCAGCCTAGACGACGATCCGTTGGCCTGGTACTCGTTGGCTGATGCCAAGGCTCATGCCAATATATGTCGAGATGAAATCCGTCGGCGTGGTTCCCACGTTGCTGGTCCTGCTCGCGTTATCCGCTGGATGCGCTGTCTCACTGCCGCAGCCGACAACCGAGCGGCCTCCACGGTCATTGCCGGCCTGGATTACCTCAACACCCTCCCCGAGTCCGACGGCCGTTACCGCCAGTGCAGCCCCTGAGGCGTCTCAGGACCTGATCTTTGGCGCAGTGGCAGCTTGGATCGCAACTAACAAGGCCGCTGAAATGACATCGGAAAGCTACCTACTAACCGACCTCACGTACCCGGCAGGGTGGTATCTGCCATCCGAGGTTCCGGAACTTGCCGGCGCCGTCTTCCTGCAGTGGGGTGATCGACTCACTGACCCAAGTCAAGCCGCATTGACAGAGATGCTCTCGGCGATCGCAGATTTGCAACCCGTCGACGCCCCCGAATCGGTCGTTGATGAGGCGGCTTATGGCCCATTGAACTGCCACCCCTATTGGGAGGACCGCACGATGCTGAGGTTGCAGCGACCGATGGCGATAGACCACGAGTATTTCGTTGAGGCGAACGTCGATCAGGGTTGCGAGGGCTCGGCATTGTTGCTGCGAGTCGAGTTCAACGACACGCAGTTCGAGGTGACCAAGGTCGTTCGCGACGGACATTGGGTCGTGTAGCGAATATTCCGACGAACGAGCGCCCCCGGAGAGCCTCGGGGACTCAGGACCGGCGCACCGATCCGCTGTCTTGGTACGCGGCCTGAGTTAGCGCGCGGGTGGCGTCACGCTTCACGGTCATGCGCATGGCTCCCACGACTCCGGATACACGGCTCTACCGGTCATGTCGTCGCCGCCTACCTGCCCGAATCCCAGTGAGCTCGGGCCGCGGGCGATGATCATGCACACGTCACCATCGCTTACTGGTGCCATAGCCTGCCAGCAGGAGGTCGGATCCGCCCAGTCAGGTATCGCTGACGGGCATTGCGGCCTCGCCGCTACTGAAAGATGTCCGCCGCTCTGTTCGAAAACCGAGTGCCAGTTCCGGGCCAGGTTGTTGATGAAGAGCTTTGCGACGCCCTTGCAGTCGCCGACCACGACGCCCCCCATGCAAATGGCCTGCCACTCCCCCACATCGATGGGATACCGCCACTTCTCCAACACATCCAAAACGGGTGATGGTGAGGCCGTTGGCGTCGGGACAGCCTCGGTGGGTGTCGGCATTGGAGTTGGCGTGACGGTGGGCGCGGGAGTGGGCGTCGGCGCGGGCGACGCACATGCCGCGCACAGAACGGCCACCCACAGAAAAGTCAGTCTTCGCATTCCGTCATGCCTACGGTACCCCGTTCACGTGTGGCGGATGATGAAGCACGCCGCGCCCCCAAGTGCCGAACGGCCGGCAGAAAAGCGCCCCCGGAGAGCCTCGGGGGCTCAGGACCCCACGCAGGATCCGCTCGCTTGGTACGCCGCATAACCTGAGCTCTCGATGACCACGACCTGATCAGCGGCGTTGAGAATTGGTAGGTTCATTTTGGCCCTTGCCAGCGCCCGGCGACGGCGCAAAGTCGCCAACGACAGGGGCGCCTAGGAGACAATCACCTCGTGAGACTGCATCAGAAGGTCACCACGCTCGAATCAGTCGTTGGCTTTGCGGCCGACGGATGGACGCGCTATCTGACACTGCGTGGTGAACGCGCCTTCGTCATCGGCGGCAGCTGCGAAACCTGCGCCTTCATGTTCGAGCGGACGAAGAGCAACCTTTTGTCCCCAACCGCCGTGGCGGACCGGCTTGCATCGGGTATCGGCCTTCTGGACGACGACATCGTGAACGCCGCAGGGTCGTTGCTCCCGACTGGCGACTACGCGGTGCTATCCGCCAGCATCAAACCTTCACTGACCGGGCCGTGCGAGCCCGATGACTACTTCAGTCACGAGTCGTTGGACCTGTTCGGAATGCCGGCGTACGAAGGCGTTCCGACGAATCCTCGTACCCCGTACTGGCGTGCGGGCTCCCGGGCGCTGCCACCAGGAACGGGCGCGCGGGCATCAGTCGATGGTCCGCGCCCAAGGCCCACGAACCCCAAGCACTTCTTCCACTTTGTCATTCCGCTGGAGCCTCCGCACCACCTAGACAGCGAGCGCGTCGCGCACTATCAGCGTCAGCTCGAGGCGGGTGCGGAGCCAGCCGCGCTCGGTGTGTCGGTGCTAGACGTACGTGCACCGGCGGTTACGCCGTGGGACAAGGACGAAGCAAGCTACGAGCACGGCGAACATTGGTGTCTGGCTACCTACCTGCTCGACGGTCATCACAAGGTCGCAGCCGCAGCCCGAAGCGGACGTGCGGTGCGCCTTCTCATGTTCATCGCGCGCGATGCCTCAGTAGCGGGCGATCAGGACGTGGACGCGGTCACGCGGATGCTGGCTGAGGGCGAGCCATAGTCGTAGAGGCTGGGCTGCGCCGGTGCCCATGGACAGCTGCCGGGGCTCGCTGCCGGCCAGATAAGCAGCCCACGAAAGGCGACTCTCAGGTTGAAGGCTTAGGGGGACTCACCTCACGGAGCGCGCCGATGAACTCCTCTCGGGTGAACGGAGGCGCACCACCTGATTCCTCTGAAGGCTCCGTCGTCGCGACAGCCGCAGTCGTTTCGCCGTCCCCCTCGGCGGATCGTTCAGCTGTTTGATGCTCTCGAAGCACCACGACATCCTGGTGGTATAGAAGGTCGTTGATTTTGGAAGCGGGCACGACACACATAATGCCCGTGTTTTCGTCGACGTACTGCGGCAGCGCCTGGCCGCTCGCGTCGTAAACCGATCCGCGGTGAGGAAGGTAGCCCCACGAAACGCCAAGCACTTGCAACACGTCTTCACCACGGGCGACGACGGGGTTGCTTACGAGGCGTCCCTCACGAGACTCCCAATGTCGTGACCGTGCCCTGAGTCCATCCATGTGGCCTCGCCAGGAGTACTCGTACGGCACGTACTGAAACACGGGCGCGCCACTCCATCCAACTCTGGTGCGCGCTTCGACGAGGAAACTTTCCTGATTGATACCTAGTGGGCGGTCGCGTACTCGCTCGGTCCACGTTGCCATGAGGTTGCCGAAACGCACCGTCGGGCGAACGCTGTCCTTTTGCGACGACTTCAATGATGTCGATCGGCCGATGTAAAAGATCTCATCGCCGGCGGCGAGCGATTCCATCGAGTGGTTCCGCTGCCTAGGTGGGTCTACAAGCCATTCCGATGGGATGGCATTTACCGCGTAGTCGCTTCGGCGGATTGCCAACGGAAGCAGGGCCACGTCATCGCCATCCGGATGCCTGAACCAGGTTTGGGGATCCGTGGCAATCGTGTCCGCTTGTCCATCGCTCTGGTTTAGACGAATGACGCTCGCGCCACCGTTTATGACGTGAGCGTTGGTAATCGCATAGATCGTGGAGACCATGGCGCCGTACTCGTGGACCGAGACCATGAAGCCCGTGCCGCCCCCGCGAGCGTCCTCCTGCGCATCTTGTTCACTCGCATACAGGTAGAAGACCGCATCGATGTAACGCTGCTCGATCCGGGGCACGTGGCAAGAATAGGCGTCGGCGCTGCGCCCCCGGACCCGTTCGGAGCGCTGCCTTGTGCCAGACGACGCAGGAGAGCACCGAGGAGCCTTCGAAGATGTCCCGTGAGGTCTAATCGGGCTGGACTAGAGGTTTGATGTCAATCGGTTGCGATGTGAATGTGCTAAGCATCTGGAGCGTTGATTGGTCGACCACGGCGAGCCCTAGGCGCATGCGATCGTTGGGCGTATCGACCCTCACAGTCCAAGCCGGGGACGTGGCGGCGAGATCGAGCGCCAAGTGATGTAGTTCTGCGGCACTGAAGGCGACGGAGGTGAGGCACAGATCAAACGGGTACAACGCGCGTAGAGCTACTGATGCATCGTCGATCGAGCCGGTAACACCGACGACGATGATTGTGGCTTGACTTCGGTCGCCGGGAGCGGCCGCCCACATCCCGCTATAAAGACTCGGGTGGGCGTCGACTTCGCCGCCAAGCACGAGACTAGCTCTTTCACGCGCGGATGCGGACCCTTCGCCGGGGTTCCATCCGGCATCAGGCGGAGGGCAAGGCACGATGGGTGTCTCGTAGGTCGGCAGGTGAGCCGTTTCCGCCACCGTTGCGACGGCGATGCCTTCGCCTACCCAGGTCCCGGAGACGGCGACGTAAGAGCTAAGCCATACACCACCATCTTCATGCCAGCCAGGCAGCGGCAAGATCGGCATGCTCACGGCTTGGACGGCCACTGGTCCGCATGAAGGGCTGGCTTCTGGAATCCCAACCGCCAACTCGCACAGCCTCAAAGTGCCATCGGCTTGCTGAATGACATAGCCGGTCCCGGAGACGCCGTCCCCTTCCTTGACAAACAATTGGGATCCTGCCGATCCCGTCGGGGAAGGCGACGAAATCGTTGGGATCGGGGTTGGCGCGACGGTCGGGCTAGCAGTGGGGGTCGCAGTGGGCGTGGGAAGGACCGTCGGAATGGGCGACGGGGTCGGGGACGCACACGTCGCGCTGAGGACTGCTACCAAGGAGACGGTGAGCCTTCGCATTCCCGTCATCGTGTCTCGGAAGGTGCGCGCGCGCAAGTGCCGAATGGATGACGTCCAAGCGCGCGGGCGTCGGGGGCTCGGACCGCTTACGCGCAGAGGTCCGTCGGCGCGTAGCTCGGAATCTCGCTGGGATAAGGGACGTACATCCAGGTCGGCAGAGGTTTGTTCGGGTCGCTCATGTCCTCGAAGGTAACGGTCCGATCTTCGTGGATCGTTATAAAAACGAAGTTCATCGCTGTTGAGGACTCGCCTAAGAGTTGGCAGTCGGAGTCCATCACCGTCATGTGAGGAGAGCGAAGACCTGCTATCCCCATGAAAAACGCCCGCCCCCGACCGTCCGCCGGTACAAGGACAGTCGATATGACCTCCTGTTGCGCCTCAAATCGAATAACCACGGGCCCGCCTGAGTCGTTAACGGCGAATGCACTCGATGATGGGTCTGCGGGGAAACAGGCGGCTGCCATAGCGGAAGCAACGGCCAGCAGTAGCAGTCGACGTCCAGACACTGAGGCCAGCGTCACGAAGCTCTTGCCCGCTGTCAAGAGAGTCGCCGGCCACCTCAGGGTTGCCAGGAGCAACACGGAGCGCCGCGCGGGCAGCACAGTCTGCGCTGGCGTCGGTGGTCGGGACCGGGACCGCTGGCCACGGCCGTTCTTCGCAGACATGGCGGCGATTGCAGGTGACGACGCTGCGTCGTTGTGGCGCCCCCGGAGAGACTCGAACTCCCGACGCAGGCCTTAGGACGGCCTCGCTCTATCCCCTGAGCTACGGGGGCGCGCTCACCGATTCTAGGCTCACGGCTACCGGGACTAGACTCGGAGCGGTCATGAGCCTCTCCCCTGAGTTGCCGACGCTGCTGTTCTACGCGCGCGACGGCTGTGAACTTTGCGCGGAGACGCGCGACAAATTGCAGGCTGCGCTCGAGGCGCGAGTGATGCGCGGCGACTCGATCGCGCGCGTGCGCGAGGTCGATATCGACACCGATCCGGAACTCACGGCGCGCTATGGCGATCTGATACCCGTGATCGCACTCAACGGTAGTGAGCTTCCGCTGGCCATGGGCCGGCGGGCCATCGACGGCTTCCTCGAGCGCGTCTTGCCGCGGCTCGCCTGACGCGTGGAGCTGACCATCGCCGCGGCGCTGTTCGCGGGACTTGTCTCATTCCTCTCGCCGTGCGTCCTGCCTGTCGTGCCGGCGTACCTGGGCCAGCTCGGCGTCGTCGCCGCGGCCAACGTTCCTTGGATCGTCACCCCCACCGCCGGGCCCTCGGTCGACCTCGCGCCACGGTCGCGTTGGGCAGTCCTGCCCCACGCTCTCGCCTTCGTGCTCGGATTCGGCGCCGCATTCACGGTGCTCGGGCTCACTTTCTATGCCCTGCGCCCGCTGTTCGAGCTGCCGCCCGTGCGCATCGCCGGTGGCCTGATCGTGGTCGTGATGGGCCTGAACCTGATGGGCGTGCTGCGCATCGGGGTGCTCAACCGCACCTTTGGACCGCGGCGCGAATTCGGTAAACCGCCGGTCGGCGGCCTCGCGGCCCGCAGCCCGCTCGCGGCACTTGCCCTGGGCGGCGTTTTCGCGGTCGCCCACACGCCGTGCGTCGGGCCGACGCTCGGGGCGATCCTCGGCCTGTCGATCCAGCTGGGCGCTGCGCCGCAGGTGGTCCTGCTGCTGCTCGGCTACTCCCTGGGTATCGGTATCCCGTTCATTGTTCTGGCCCTGGCAATGGGCGGTTCGGCTCGGCTGATACGGCCGTTCCTGCGCCACGGGCGCACGATCGAGCTTATCGGCGGCGGGCTGGTCGTGCTGATCGGCGTAGCCATCGTCTTCGACTGGCTGCGCATCCTGGCCCAGGCGTTCGCCTCGCTCTGGCCGCAGGTCTGATGACCGGTCGTTGGCAGCGGCCGTTCATAGGGCCGTTCAGCATGTTTCAGACCGTGGCCGTGCTGGTCGCTGTCGTCATAACGGGCCTCGTGCTCGTCTTTGTCAACACGCCGCTCGCCGCGGCACCAACGCCCGGCCTGCCCACCCCGGGCAACGGCTTCGTTCCGGTGGGCGACCCCGTCGAAGGGCTGCGCATCGGCGACATCGCGCCCGAGCTCAGCGGAACCACCGCCGATGGCCAGACCCTGCAGCTGACCGACCTCGATGGCCAGCCAATTCGCCTTGCCGACCTGCGCGGTCGGCCGGTCTGGATCAACTTCTTCGCGACCTGGTGTCCGCCGTGCCAGGAGGAGACGCCCGTCCTGCGTGACGCCTTCGCCGCGCACGACGACGAGGGTCTGGCGCTGATCGCGGTGAGCGTCCAGGAGACGACCATCGAAGATGTCCGCGCATATGTGCAGCGCTATTCGCTCGGCTACACCGTCGGCTTTGACGCCACGTCCGCGGTCTTTCATACCTACCGCGCATTCGGTTTGCCAACTCAGCTTTTCCTCGACAGGTATGGCGTGATCCGCAGCATCGTGCTGGGCCCGGTGACGCGCACCCAGGTGGAGCAGATCCTCGCCCCTTTGCTCGCCGATTAGTCTTCGCGGCATGCCCGCGATAGAACGGCGCACGTTGATCGTCTACGGCGGCTACGCCGTGGCGTTCGTCGTCCTCGCCGTCGCCAAGTTCGGCGGCCTTTCGCCCATCGTCGTTTTCATCCTGGGGGTCGTCGCGCTGGCCCTGGGGGCACTTTGCGTGGGCGAGGCGACAACGAAGCTTTCGCACCGGCTCAGCCCCGCCGCGACCGGCGTCGTCCAGAGCGTCCTGGGCAACCTGCCCGAGCTCTTCCTGGCGGTCTTTGCATTGCAGGCCGGTCTCTACAGCGTCGTCGCGGCCGCCATCGTCGGGTCGGTCCTGGGCAACCTGTTGTTCGTGCTCGGGCTCTCGCTCGTGGTCGGTGGCCTCCGCCATGGCCGGCTCCAGTTCTCAGGCGCGGCCAACGGCCTGTATGCGACCGTCCTGTTGCTCGGCGTGGCGGCTCTCATCGTGCCGTTCCTCGCGACACAGATCGGCGCGCCCGATTTCGGCCACGCCAACGAGCTGTCGGCGGTCGTCGCCATCACGCTGCTTGTGGTGTTCGCGGTCTCAATACCGATCTTTCTGCGCCTGCCGCAGGCCGGCCCAGGCACCAGGCCCGATGTCGAGGAAGAGGGCAAGCCCGAGCATCCGCCCAGCCCGCTCCTGCCAACGGTCCTGACGCTCGCCGTGTCGGCCGGATCTGCCGCGTTCGTGGCCGATTGGTTCGTCGAGGCGTTGCAGCCGGCCATGGCCTCGATCGGCATGAGCGAGGCGTTCGCCGGTCTCATCGTGATAGCGCTCGCCGGCAACGCGGTCGAGAACCTGGTCGCCATCACGGCCGCCTACCAGAACCGGGCCGATCTCTCGTTGGCACTCGTGCTGAACTCGGCGCTCCAGATCGTGCTCTTCCTCGCGCCCGTCCTCGTGATCTTGAGCTTCCTTGTTGCGCCCGCGCCGCTGACGCTCGTGTTCACGCCGCTGCTGCTCGGCGTTCTCGCGGTCAGCGTGATCCTGGTCTTCGCGATCGTGCTCGACGGCGAGGCCAATGCGCTCGAGGGGGCGATGCTCTTGGGGCTCTACGTGATCATCGCGGCTGCCGTCTGGTGGGGACCGCAGATCCACGGATGAGGAACAACGAGCTGATCCCGACCTCGCTCAAGGTCGTCGCGGCACTTTTCATGCTCACCGGCGCGACCTCGCTGATCGCGATCCTCCTGGCCCTCATGAATGGGCGCATCGACATCGAGTTCGGGGCCCTGGGTCTGCCGATCGGCTGGGGCCTGCTTCATTTCAGCCCGGGTTGGCGAACTCTCGCGTTGGTGTTCCTCGTGCTCGGGATCGTCGGACTGCCGCTGATCGGCTTGCTGTTTCTCACGACGCAGGGACCGGTCGGCTTCTCGATTCTGAGCTTGCCGATGGGCCAGGTATCGAAGGAGGTCGGGCTGGGTTTCGCTGCCGTCGCGTGGGTCGTGTCCGTGTGGCAGTTCCGGGTTCTCACCAGCGATGACGTGCGCTTGCTTTTCGAAGGCGAGAAGCCCCGCTAGAACGCGGGCTCGAACTTGAATCGGTCGCGCTCTGCGACGAAGCGGCCCACCGGTTGGCGAGGCTCATGCGAGAGGACCACTGTCCAGCCTTCCTCAGCCGCCTGGCGGAAGAGCGAAGCCTTGACCTCGACGCTCGTGAGCGGGAAGTCGTCGAACGACGGGACCCAGCGCGGATTGGCGCTCCACGGGCGCATGCACAGGTCACCGAAGAAGCCGACGGTTTGATTGGCACCACGGACGACGACTGCCTGATGCCCACCCGAATGGCCCCCGGTGCGGACGACCGACACGCCGGGCAGAACTTCCTCGTCGCCGGCTGCCGAACCGCCACGGCCCCACGGCTCGACCAATCGCAGGTCGGGCTGCTCATAGGAAGCGATCAGTCTCGGGTTCGTGCCCAGCGCGAACTCCCACTCGTCGGCCTGGGCCACGATCCGCGCGCGCGGGAATGCCTGGCCGCCCTCTTCGGTCATAAGTCCGCCGGCGTGGTCGAAGTGGAGATGGCTGAGCGCCACCAGGTCGACGGTGTCGGGATCGAACCCAGCGGCTTTGAGGGCAGGCAGGATCGGCAAACCCGTCACTCCGCGCTGCTCGCGGTGATGCTCATCCATGCGTTCGCCGATGCCTGTCTCGACCAGGACGCGGCCGCCGGGCGTCTCGATCAGGAGGCAGTTCAAGGCCTGGTTGAGGGTGCTGTTCGGGTTCAGCTCGGCCTCGACGAGGCGCTGCCACATGCTGCGCGGCACCGGGCCGAACGCGGCTCCCGCGTCGGTCGTGAACGTGCCCGCCTGGACGAGCGCGATGCGTGTTCCGCCGCCGAGATCGGCGCGCCAGTCGACGCTCTCGTTCAGCACGTGCCTACCGTTTGGGGCCGCCCTTGGGCTTGCGCTGCGCGCCCTCGAAGTCCTTGTAGAACTGCGAGGCCGTGGGAGTCGATTGGCCCTGGTACTTGGAGCCGAGCTCGACCGAGCCGTACGGTCGCTCGACCGCGCTGGACATCTTGAAGAACGAGATCTGGCCGATCTTCATGCCGCGGTACAGCGCGATCGGCAGGTTGGCGACGTTCGACAGCTCGAGTGTCAGATTGCCTTTCCAACCGGGATCGACGTAGCCGGCGGTCGAATGAATGAGGAGGCCAAGCCTCCCCAAACTACTTTTTCCCTCTAATCGGCTCACCAGGTCGTCGGGCAGCTCGACCCATTCGAGCGTCTGGCCCAGGACGAACTCGCCTGGGTGAAGGATGAAGGGCTCGTCTTCCTCGATCTCCACCAGCTCGGTCAGGTCGGGCTGGGGCGCACGCACGTCGATGAATGGGTAGCGGTTGTTGCGAAAGACGCGGAACTCGCTGTCGAGGTGCAGGTCGACCGACGACGGCTGAAGACAGGTCTTGTCGTAAGGATCGATGCGGATGCGGCCAGCCTGCATGGCGGCGCGGATGTCGCGATCGGACAGGACAGACACGGGCCGATTATCAACTACGATCCCCGGTCCATGGCGCGTCCTTCGAGCAGGGGTCAGATTGCCGTTCGCGGCACCCTCATCGCGCTCGCCGTGGCGGCCGTGATCGGCGCGGTCGTATTTGCCGCGGTCATGTTGATCAGCGGCAAGGTTGACGATGCCCTGGTGGCACTCAGCTACGTGGCGCTGGGCTACCTGGTCCTGAACCTGGTCGTGCTGGGTGTCGGGCTGTCGTTCAGGCCATCACCAAGCTGGGCCGTCGGCGCCGCCCTGGCTACGCCGATCATCCTCGCCGCGATCGGTTTCGGTTACGCGGCCTACCGCGCGGTGCCCGGCTAGGCCGCGCCGAGACCTCTAGCGCTTGGGGTAGCGCTTCCCGGCCGCGCTGCCGCCGCCACCACCGCGCCCGACTTCGGGCTCGACCTCACGCTCGGCGAGGAGCGAGTCGACCTCCTTGCGCAGATCCTCCAGGCCCTCGTAGCTTTCGTACACGCTCGCAAAGCGGATGTAGGCGATCTGGTCGAGCTCGCGCAGCTTGGCCATCGCCGCCTCGCCGATGAGCCGCGATGGCACCTCCGACGTGCCGCGGGCACGCAGGGCGGTCTCGATCTGCTCGGCTGCCTTCTGGGCCGCGTCTTCAGGCACCGGCCGCCGGGTGAGCGCCTTGGCCAGCCCGGAAGCGAGCTTCTCGCGGTCGAACTCCTCGCGCTTGCCGCCGCTCTTGACGACGGTCAGGCGGGCGGCATCGATGCGTTCGTAGGTGGTGAAGCGCGTCGAGCACACGTTGCATTCGCGTCGGCGCCGAATGGCCGCGTCATCGATGTCGCGCGAGTCGACGACGCGGGTATCTCGATCGCCACAGTTAGGGCAACGCACGGATGGCAGTTCCTCGCTGGTTGGCCACTACAGGTAGTGGTTTGACGAGACTGTACCACTAGATAGCGGGTGAAATCCAGCCGCGCGGCGGATTGGCGGCCGTCAGGATGCGGCGGCGACGGCCTCGCGCACGAGGATGATCGGCGTCAGCTCCTCGTCCTGGCCCATGGGGTTGTCGAGCAGGATGAGCCGCGCGATGCGCGCATCGACGGGCAGCTTGCGGCTGCACGAGATGATCTTCACGTCGATGTTGTTGCCGTCGATGATCGTTGTCGGGAGCCCAGCCTGGTCCTCGATGCGCTGGACGACGGCATCGGGGTCCTTCGGCGGCAGGATCGCGTACTCGGTGTAAGGCCACATCGCGCGCGGGTTGAAGCCATCGATCTCGGAAACGCGGCCGGCGATCCGCCAGAACACGCCATGGATACCGACCAGGCGAGTCAGGCCACCGACCACCAGCGCGGTCAGCATGCGCGGGTAGCCGGCCATGTCGATGGCCGCCTGCATCTTGGCCGGATGCTCCCAGGCGATGTCCTCGGGGTACTTCTTGACCCCCTTGACGATCAGCCGCGCCAGCCAACGCACCTTGACTGTCGAGATGTGGCGCACGTTGTTCTGGCAGACGCTGACGACCTTCTCCGACAATGCGATCCAGTCGCCCGGCCTCGCCAGCGGCGTGGCGTATTCCCTCACGAGGGCATTCAGGTCGTCGCCAAACGCGACCATGCGCGTGCGCAGCGCGATGCGCTCGTAGGTCTTGCCCTCGATCTGGATCGGAGCCAGGGTCGCGATCGGCCCGGCCGCCTCGGTCAACTCGTTATGCGCCAAAGTCGGCACCCACTTCAAAGGCCGGAGCCTCGCCCTGGGGAACCCCCACGTCGAAGTGCATGACCACGGGATGCTCCGATTGATCGGCCAAGACGCAGCCCACGCAGGTCCAGGTCACCTGGTAACCCCAGACGCCAAAGTATTCGCCGCGCGTGCGGCCGCACCGTATCTCGAAGTCCGCTACCTGTGCCGGATCGCACGCGCCGTCGCGGGACCTGGACCAGCCCTGGAACGCCCCATCCGCAACGGGCGCAGAGTCCGCCGCGAGGTTGGTCCGAACACGCCACCAGCGAACGCCGGTTCCGGTCTGGCCGCTAGCGGTGCCATAGACGCGCAACGCGTAGTAGTCCTTGACCGGGTCGCCGTCCACCTCTTGCGTCACCTCCCAGCAGAGGTCGAGCCAGCCCGACTCATTGGTGATGCGCTCGAGGCACTCCTGGCCGGCCGGCGTTGCGCGGGCAATCGTTTGGAGCGCGGCGTCAGCTGGCACGGTTGGCGTCCACTGCGACCACATGGTCACGCCGACGAACGCTGCGACGACCGCGAGAAAGGCCACGAAGCCGAGAGCAGCGCGCCTGCTCACGGGCTTCAGGCGCTCCCCGACTTCCGGGCGCGGATGGCTGCGGCGAGCTTCGGCACGATCTCGAAGAGGTCACCGACCACGAAAAGGTCGGCAAACTCGGCGATTGGCGCATCGGCGTCGCGGTTGATGGCGACGATGGTGTTCGCGGTCTGGACGCCCACCTTGTGCTGGATCGCGCCACTGATGCCGCAAGCGAGGTAGAGCGACGGCTTGACGATCTTGCCTGTCTGGCCGATCTGCTGGCCGTATGGCACCCAGCCTGAGTCGACCACGGCCCGTGTCGCACCAACGGCGCCGCCGATGGCCGCCGCGAGATCCTCGATGACCTTCAGGCCCTCGGGCGAGCCGATGCCCCGCCCGGCGCCCACGATGATGCGCGCTTCCTCGATGGGCGCGGCAGCACCGGACTCCTCGACCGAGCCGGTGACCTTCACGGCTGGCAGTTCGTCGGCAACGTCGACCGCGACCGTCTCCACCTTGCCCGGCGCGGTCGCAGGCTCGGCGGTGACCGAAGCTGGCCGGACGATCACCATGCCGCGCGTGCCGGCGAAGGTGCTGTGCGTCACCAGCTTGCCGCCGAAGGTGCTCATCTCGACGTTCGGCGCGCCCTCGCCCCAGGCCACACCAGCGCCATTGGCGAGCAGCGGCAGATCGGTCAGTCCGAGCAGCATGCCGCAGATGTCCTTGCCGTCGTTGGAGGCACCGATCAAGAGGAAGTCGGGCTTACGTTCCGCCACCAGCGCCGCCACTCTGGCAGCTACCACGGACGCCACCGGCCGGCCATCGGCATTCGCCTCGACCGCGAGCACGTCCGGCCCATAAGCGGCCGCGGCGGGGGCTGCGCCACTCGCCCCGGTACCGATCAGCACCGTCTGTGCCTCTCCCCCACTCTCCTCAGCCAAGGTTCGCGCTAGCGTGGCCAGCTCGAGCGTCAGCTTCGTCGGCGCGCCGTCGGAGATCTCGCCGATTGCCCAGATCTGCCCGCCCATCAGATGAGCCTCCGCGCGGCCAGGAACTCGACGACCTTGGCCACTGCCTCATCGGGCGCCTCACGCACGAAGGTCGCGCCGGCGCGCTCCGGTGGCTTGGAAGCGTCAAGGGTCTTGGTCGTTGCCGCTCCCGCGCCAACAATGGCGGGCGTCAGGCCAAGGTCGGCGAGCGACCACGTCTCGACCGGCTTGGTGCGCGCCTGCATGATGCCGCGCAACGACGGGTAGCGCGGCGCCCCGAGCAGCTGCGTGCCCATGACCACGGCCGGCGTCGGTGCCTCGAGGATGTCGTAGCCGGTCGGGTTGAAGCGATGGATGCGCACCCCGCCCGCGTCGGTCGGTTCGATCTCCGACGCGTAGGACAGGTACGGCAAGCCGAGTCGGACCGCAAGCGCCGCGCCCAGCACCCCACCCTGGCCATCGGATGTGTCCGCGCCGGCGAAGACCAGATCCCACGGCTGCATCTTCTTGAGCGCCGCTGCGATGACTTCGAGGGTCGCGCGCATGTCCGAGCCGCGCAGACCGTCGTCGGCAACGTGGACGGCGCGGGCAGTGCCCATCGCGAGAGCCTTCCGGATGGGCTCGGTCGCCCCGGCAGGTCCCACGGTGAGCGTCACCACCTCGCCGCCGTGGGCCTCAGTCAGCTTCAGCGCCTTCTCGAGCAGGTACTCGTCGTTGCCGTTGGCCTCCAGCTGCACCGACCGATCGGTCAGCAGGCCCGAATCGAGCTTCTCTGTGCCGACTACGGGCACGGCTTTGAGCAAGACGACGATATTCACCGTCGGGACTGTAGCCGAGTAAGGGAAGGTCCGGCGCTAAGGGCAGGGAGTGGCGGTTCTCAGATGCCCAGGGTGAGGATCGCGACGCGCAGAACGATGCCGGTGATGACGCCTGTCAGCAAGAGCCCCACGACGCGCAGCGTCCGATCATTGAACGGCCACTCATGTATGGATTCGGCCCCTTCAAGTAGAAGTCGCGCCGTCTCCAGCGCCGTCCCGGCGCCTTGTTCGCTACCCGCGAGAGCGCCTCGATATGCGACGGCATAGCGCGCCCGGGCGGCGCCGACCTGGCGAGCCCGCTCGGCGACTAATCGTCGATGCATGCTCCAGGCTGCCACCAGAATGGCGGCCAAACCGAGAGCGAGCACGCCCACGATGAGCAGAAATTCGCCAACGCGGGGTGCCAGGACGTTGCCCGACGTGCCAAACAGCAGTACCGGGATGAAGATCGCAACGTACCCAAACAGGACCGTGGTGAGCAGCTCGCCGACCGCGCCAAGGCCCAGGCTGCGGTCCTCGGGAAACGTTCCGGGCGGTGGATGCCTGCCCAGCTCGGCGACGGCGAGCAGAGCAATAGCCGTCGAGTAGAGAGCGGTCGCTTGCGGAATGCGGAAAAGCAGCGTCAACAGGAAGTCGATGCCGAACACCTGTGGCGCGCCAGATACGGCCTGCGTCCCGAACTCCTGGACCTGCGACGCACCGTTCAGGAAGGTCAGGCCAACGGCCAGGACCAAGGGCACCACGATCGACCGGTTGTGGCGCGTCCACCTTGCCGCCTCGCCGCCGCCCAGCGCTCCGAGGGTTTCCAATTGCTTCGCGAGAATGCCCGTGCCGAGGAGCGCCACGGCGATCACGTAGGCGTTCAGGATTGCCCCCGACATGTGACTGTTGACGAGAGTGCCGACATCCGGCGCGAGACCGGCGGCCGCGCCAAGTAGCCCGAAAACGAGGATCCGAACGAACGGCAGTGCGGACCAGCCGACGATGCCAGCCCAGCGCCAGGGGCCGCGCGGCAGCAGACGCTCCGTCAGCGGCCCATGGTGCAGCGCCACGCCGTTAAGTTTGGCTCGCCAGGAGGTCCTTGGCGATGATCAGCCGCTGAATCTGCTGGGTGCCCTCGTAGAGCTGCGTGATCTTGGCGTCGCGCATCATCCGCTCAACCGGGTACTCGGTGGTGTAGCCGTAGCCGCCCAGCACCTGGACCGCGTCCGTCGTCACGGCCATCGCGGTGTCACCGGCGAAGAGCTTGCACATGCTTGCCCAGCGTGCAGCGTGCTTGTCGCCGGCCTCGATATGTTCTGCCGCGGCCCAAAGGAGCTGTCGCGCGGCCTCAGTGCGCGTTGTCATGTCGGCCAGCATCGCGCCGATCATCTGGTGCGCGCCGATGGGTTTGCCGAACTGCTTGCGCTCGCCCGCGTACTTGACCGCGACGTCGGTCGCGCCCTGGGCGATGCCGACAGCCTGGGCACCGATGCCGGTCCGGCTGCGCTCGAAGGTCCTGTTAACGAGCGCCCAGCCGTCGCCCTCGTTGCCGACTCGGTTCGCGTCCGGCACCCTGGCGTTCTGGAAGGCGAGCTCGGCGGTCGTCGAGCCGCGGATGCCCATCTTGTGTTCGACCCGCGGACTGGTGAATCCGGGCGTGCCCTTCTCGACGTAGAAGCAGGTCATATGGCGCTTGGCCTTGACCGCCTCCGGGCTGTTGTCGGTGACCGCGAACACGGCGACGATGTCGGCGACGTCGCCCTGGCTGATGAAGCGCTTCTCGCCGTTGAGAATCCACGCGTCGCCATCGCGTTTGGCGCTGGTCCGGGCACTGGCCGCATCCGAACCAGCACCGGCCTCGGTCAGCGCCAATGCGGTGAGCTTCCTGCCAGCCGCGACACTTGGGATCCAGCGTTGCTTCTGCTCTTCCGTGCCACCGTG
>JAXDLE010000105.1:0-2575 GCA_034666725.1 Chloroflexota bacterium | reverse complement strand
CGGCTCGTCGCATCCTGGGGCGGAAGTACGTCCCAAGGGTTTGGCTGTTCGCCAATTAAAGCGGTACGTGAGCTGGGTTCAGAACGTCGTGAGACAGTTCGGTCTCTATCCATCGCGGGCGTAGGGACCTTGAGAGGAGCTGCTCCTAGTACGAGAGGACCGGAGTGGACGATCCGCTGGTGTGCCAGTTGTCCTGCCAAGGGCATCGCTGGGTAGCCAAGATCGGTTGGGATAAGCACTGAAAGCATCTAAGTGCGAAGCTCGCCTCGAGATGAGGTTCCCCACCGGGTCAACCGGGTAAGACCACAGAGAGATGATCTGTTTGATAGGCGGCAGGTGAACGCTGGGTAACCAGTGGAGCTGAGCCGTACTAATGGTCGAGGGCTTGACCTCTTTCAACAGCTGACCCAAGTGGCCGGCTGAATGAAGATCTGGATCCGCGCCGCTGTCGCGCGGCAGAAACTGAAGATCATCAATACACGGCGAGCGGTGCCATACGGCACGCGCGTCGCGCTGATCACGTCCTCACTTCATGAAGGATCCTGGTGACTCCAGCGGAGAGGCCACACCCGTTCCCATCCCGAACACGGCAGTTAAGCTCTCCAGCGCCGAAGATACTCAGGGGGTAGCTCCTCGGGAAAATAGGTCGTCGCCAGGATCCTTTTGATTCCCGCTTCACCACGCGACCCGGCCTCGCGGCCGGGTCTTTTGATTCTCCCGGTTAGCGCTGGCAGCCGCGACAGAACGTGGTGTCGAAGCCACCCGCGGACACCTGCGAGAGGCGCGTCCCGCAACGCGGGCAGGCGCTGCCCCCTTTGCGATGCACGTTCAGAAACTCGCGCTGCTCCACCTCGAGCCGTGGCGGCACAAGCTCGTGCAGCTGGGCGATCGCCCAGGCGAGCGTCTCGCGCGTCGCTCGGTAGAGCGCGTCAACCTCATCGGGCGCGAGCGAAGTCCTTTTACGATATGGCGCGAGCCGCGCGGCCCACAGGATTTCGTCGGAGTAGGCATTGCCTATCCCGGCGACGAACTGCTGGTTGCGTAGCACGCTCTTCAGCTCGCCGGAGTGGCGCGCTATTCGCTCGCGCCAGACATCAAGCGTCAGTGCCGGATCGTCCGCGTCCGGGCCCTGCTCGTCCCAGCCCGCGACCGGTCGGGCCACGCCCATCGGCATGAGGTAGATCTTGCCCATGCGCGTCGCGTCGCGGTAGCGCAGCTCGACCCCCAGGTCGCGCCGCGGCAGCCAGGCGCTTTTCGCTGACGGCCACGGATGCCGCCGAGGCTTGCCGGTTGTCGCGCCGAACTCGAACATGGCTGCCCATTGCGGCCATGCCTTCTCGCCCGCGGTGACGACGCCCAGCCGGCCGGTGAGCATTGGGTTGAACACGATCCGGTCGCGCTCGAAGCGAAACACCAGGAACTTGCCGCGGCGCGTGATGTCCAGCAGGGTCTGGCCTTCGAACGCAGCGAGCTCCGCAGGGGTACCGCGCAACACCAATGTCTGCGCGACCTTTGAGCCGGTCAGCGGTCGGCCGGCGAGCACCACATCGAGCGTGTCGGCGAGGATCGCCACGTCGGGCAGCTCAGGCACGGCGCCACTCTATGTGGCCCCTTATCTATGCGTGTGTTTGCGCATGCCCGTGGTAGGATGCGCAGGCCCTACGGGGAGCAGCGAGAAGAGCGTCGCCCGGACCACGTCAAAGGAGTCTGAAGAGCCCACCAGGACACCTGCAGACAACCCCGATGTCGGAGGCCCGAGCAATGCTCGGGTCTTGTTGTTTTCCGCGAGGAGCTTTCGACTGGAGGACAACAACACTTTGACCGTAGAAGGCATGGAGGGGACCGATCAGGCGGAAACGACCGCCGACGAGCCCACCACCACGGACGCCACGGCGACCGCAGCACCCGTCGCCACAGATGAGATGGCGGCCGACGCACCCGCTTCCACCGAACCCGCCCCGGCCGATGAGCCGCCGATGAGCGATGCCGCGATGGCGGAGCTGATGGCGATGGCCGACGAGCAGGCAGCCGCACACGTCGAGGCCGCACGGATGGCCGACAACGAGGTGGCCGAGGCCGAGATGGCCGACGCACCCGCGGCAGCGGAGCCGATGGAGGAAACTGCCGAGCCCGTGGAGGTCGCGGCCGCGCTGGAGCCAGCTGCGGAGCCCGTCGGAGAGGCGGTCGCAGACTCCATCGATGCACCTGCTGCCGAAAGTGATGATGCGCCTGCCGCGGACGCTACCGATGCACCTGCCGCCGACGCTGCCGATGCGCCTGTCGCGGATGCTTCCGATGCACCTGCCGCTGATGCTGCCGATGCGCCTGCCGCCGATGCTGCCGACGTTGGCGAGGCGCCCGCCGCGGATGCTGCCGATGCACCTGTCGTGGAGGCCGAGCCTGCCGTCGCGGCCGAACCCGCGCCCGCGCCCAAACCGGCGCCGCGCGTCTACGAAGGCCCCGAGCCGACGACCATGGAAGAGCTGCTCAGCGAGCAGGCGACCGAGATCCGCAGCCTGAAGCACGGCGACGTGGTTGAGGGCAACGTCGTGCGCATCGACAAGGACGAGATCCT
>JAXDLE010000104.1:0-29423 GCA_034666725.1 Chloroflexota bacterium | reverse complement strand
GGGCGTGGCCGGGTCGCCGGTCGAGGCAATAACCAGGATCGGCGGCGCACCCGCGCCCACGACCGGCCCTGGAGTTCGCGTGGGCCCGACCGGCCAGTAGGCGCAGTTGAAGTAGGTGTAGACGTTGGTCGGGCCCATGTCCGGCGCGACCCGTTCGACCTCTGCCGCGGCTGCGGCCATTCCCTCTGGATCTTGCGGCATGGCGTAGTCGAGGCAGTTGACGGCCTCGTAGCCGTCCAGCCCACGGGCGTCTCGCGCGGATCCGCCCGCCAGTCGTATCAGAGAAACGTCTCCGTCCCGCGCGAGCTCGAGGATGGTCGCCAGGCCCTCATCGTCATCGGCGACGAGCTCCCCGTAGATTGCGGCCCATGCCTCTGGCGCCGTGACGCCGTCGATGGGAGCCGCCTCGAATTGGCCCATCAGCTCTTCAAAATTCGCGCGAGTCTGATCGCCGGCGCTGAAGGGACAGGATGGGTCAGGGGCGCAGCTGTCCAGGAACTCGTCAAGCTCGTCCTGGCTGGCCGCCGATTGGTCGTGGATGAAGGTCGCGAAGTCGACGGTGGGATCCAGCGGGCCGTCGAGGACCATCGCCCGGATGTTGGTCGGGAACATGTCGGCGTAGAGGGCGCCGATGAACGTGCCATATGAGAAGCCGATGTAATTGAGCCTGCCCTCGCCCAGCGCATCACGGATGCGATCGAGGTCACGGGCAACGTTGTCCGTGCCCACATGAGGCAGGAGGTCGGCACTGTTGGCTACGCACGCCGCGACGACGTCCTGGGCGAGCTCCTCGTACGCGGCTTCCTCTGCGGCCGTGTCCGGGACGCCGGCTGTCAGCGCGGGACGGGTGTCGAGGCAGTGAACGGCGTCGCTCTGGCCAATGCCGCGTGGATCGAAGCCGACGATGTCGAACCGATTGGTCAGCTCAGGTCCGAAGACATGCCAGCTGCCTTGGACGAAGCCGATGCCCGAGCCGCCGGGCCCGCCGGGGTTGACGACGATCGAGCCGACTCGTTCGCTGGGGATGTCCGCCTGGCGCCGGATAAGGGCCAGTGTGGTCGTGGGTCCTGTGGGCTCGTGGTAGTCGAGCGGGACTTCAAGGGTCGAGCACTGAAATTCGAGCTCGCAGTCGTGCCACGCCAGGCCCAAGGGTGAGGGGCTCGACGAAGCGATGGAACCCTGCGTGGCACTAGGTACCGGTGTCGCTGTGGGCGCCAGCGTCGGAGTCGGGCCGGGCGTGGCGGTCGGCGGCAACGTCGGATTGCAACCAAGTGCGAGCAACACGGCGGCGCTAACGAGCCTACGTCTCATCGGTCGCGATCGGCTCAACTTCATCGACGACTGGCTCCACGAAGTCGGGCGGCGGAATCGCCGGAAGGGCGAGCTCGATCGGGACGCGCCCCGTGGGAGAGCCATCGGGTGAGACGAGCTCGACGGTGGCCGCTATCGCAGCGACGCCGGCGATGGTCGTGATGACCGAGCAGTAGCGCACGATCGACAGCCGAATGACTCGTGCCAGCACGGGCACTTTCAGGCCGTCGCCGGCAATCCGGAAATTGAGGGCAACGCGGCGGTAGGTCCACGGCGGATCGCTGTCCTGCTCGCTCTCGACGCTGACGTCCAGCGCGCTGATTTCGTGGCGGCGCTTGCGCAGGATCTCGACGACGTCCCAGGCCGCGCACGAGCCCGCCGCAGCAAGCAGCAGTTCGGTCGCCGAGAAACCTGTCGGCCCGCGATCGGCTTCCGTCGGCAGGGCAGGGGCGTTGATGGCAATGGACCGGCCGGGATGTCGGCCAAGCGCGGTGAATCGGCCGGCCTCTTTGTCCCAGGAGACGTCGACGGTTCTCATGCGCGGGGTGGCCGGCACAGCCGCCCGGGAGCGGCTACTCGCCGATCACCGACCAGATGAAGCCCATGAAGATGAAGATCCCGGCGAGCAGCCCAATGAACGCGGGCGAACCGTTCTGCTGGGGGCCCATGCCCAGGCTCGCGAGGAAGGCCATGCCGCCCGCCCAGAGCAGTATCAGGATGAGGAAGAGCCAGCGGCCGTTGGGGCCCGTGATCATCCCGACCCAGTTGGTCGTGCGCCGCGACGGAACGAGCGCCACAGCGAGGATGATCGCGGCCACGATGCCCGCAAGCAGGATCGAGCCGATCAGCGCGAACGGATGCAGGATCAGCTGCTGGAAACCGGCGATGAGCGACACCACGACTGCCCCAGTGAGCAGCACGCAGAAAACGATCGCGAATTGCCTGGCTCGCTCCATCGGCGGCGAGTCTATCAACTCCGCCCACACGCACATGACCTTTGCCCGGTTGGCCATCGGCTCCGACGGCGCGGTATGATGCGCCACTATCCACTCTGCATAAGGAATATGCACTGGTGAGCTCAGACCTGTCCGTGGCGCAAGAACCGTTCATCAACCGGCGCGATCCCGCGCTGGCGCTCGGCCCCGACGGCCGCCCGGCTGCGAGCCGGCGTGCCCCCAAGTGGGCGGACGTTCCTGACGAGAA
Source organism: Chloroflexota bacterium (assembly GCA_034666725.1). GTDB lineage: Bacteria > Chloroflexota > Limnocylindria > Limnocylindrales > CSP1-4 > JALYGJ01. Next base: position 26,909 of record JAXDLE010000104.1, on the reverse strand, counting down.
GTGGAACGACTGGCGCTGGCAGCTTTCGAACCGGGTCAACGAGCTGGACGAGGTCGCCGAGATCCTCAACCTGACCGATGAGGAGCGCGAGGGCCTGGGCGCGCCCGACAAGTTCCGCGTCGACATCACGCCGTACTTCATCTCGCTCATCGACCCCGACGATCCGGATGATCCGATCCGCCGCCAGGTCATCCCGCTCGGCCGCGAGCAGGAGGCCTTCACGGCGATGATGGAGGACTCGCTCGCCGAGGACCGCCACTCCCCGGTGCCGGGGCTGGTGCATCGCTACCCCGATCGGGTGCTGATGCTGGTGACGACGCAGTGCGCCTCTTACTGCCGCTACTGCACGCGGTCGCGCATCGTGGGCGACCCCACGCAGAACTTCAACCGCGCCGAGCACGAAGCGCAGCTCGACTACCTGCGCCGAACGCCGCAGGTGCGCGACGTCCTCATCAGCGGCGGCGACGGGCTGACGCTCGCGCCCAAGCTGCTCGAGAACATCCTGCGCGGGCTGCGCGAGATCCCGCACATCGAGATCATCCGCATCGGTTCGCGCGTGCCGGTATTCCTGCCGCAACGCGTCGATGACGAGCTGTGCGCGATGCTCGGGAAGTACCACCCGATCTGGATGAACCTGCACTTCAACCACGCCAACGAGATCACGCCGGAGGTCGCGCGCGCCGTCGACAAGCTGACCCGTGTGGGCATTCCCATCGGCAATCAGAGCGTGCTCCTGGCCGGCGTGAACGACTGCGTCAACATCCAGCGCCAGCTGGTCCACCGGCTGGTCGAGATGCGCGTTCGTCCGTACTACCTGTACCAGTGCGACCTCGTCGAGGGCTCAGGTCACTTCCGAACGCCGGTAGGCAAGGGCCTCGAGATCATCGAGGGCCTGCGTGGCCACACGTCCGGGTATGCGGTGCCGACGTATGTCATTGACGCGCCCGGCGGCGGCGGCAAGATCCCGGTCATGCCCAACTACCTGATCAGCTACTCGGATCACAAGGTCGTGCTGCGCAACTACGAGGGCTACATCACGACCTACGAAGAGCCGCTCGAATACAAGCGCCACGATCAGGCAACCTGCGAGGCGTGCCAGCACGCGCGGCCGGAACCTGGTCAATCGGGCGTACTGGGGTTGCTCAACGGCGAACGAATGTGGATCGAGCCGACCGACTTCCAGCAGGTCCACCAGCGCGGCAACGAACAGCCCCACCGGCTCCAGCAGCCGGGCAAGTGGACGCCCTACGGCGTCGGTGCCATCGAGGGCACCGCGCGCCAGGCGCTGCCGGTGCTGCCAGCTGATGCTGCCGCGGCCGACGGCAACGGCGTATCCCACAAGGCCGATTACGCGCCCGGTGAAGAGCCCCGGCCGCCCGAGGGCGCACCTACCGGGTCGGCTCACGGCGAGCTGCTCTAGGCGAGTCCCTCCCCGCCGAGCGCTGCGCGGGATGGTGCCAGCGGGCACCGTGACACCCTTGACAGTGAGGGCAGTGCAATGTCCCGCACGGTGAGCCGTTAGTCGGTTGAGTCGCGTAGTGGTCCATGGTGAAAGGACACAACCGACCACCGTCGCGTCCGTGTAATGGCGGTGGACAAACTCACGAAAGGGGGCGGCTCAATGCCGAGTCGTGCGATGCCCATTCCTCACGTCCTGCGCAGACCGCTGCTGATATTGCTGGTCGCGCTAGTCGCCGCGCTCCTCCTTGCGGGAAGCGCGCTGGCGCATCACAAGCCAAGCCACACTGGCGGACCGCCCACCGGCAACGATCCCCACGACAACCGTGGGACCGTGAAGATCCACGAGGGCGCCGCAGAACCAGCCGCGGTGATGAGCAACCAGCCCCAGGTGTGTGCCTTCCACGTGCACATGTTCAAGTTCCACGCGAACCAGGAGCTCGGCATCTCGATCGTGGGCCAGGGCGGCTCCAACGTTGCCGGGTCGGACACTTACACGGCGACCGTGGTGACGGACGCGAACGGTGAGGCGCGTGATCCGGACACCGGCAGCATCACCCTCTCCGATGGCATGTACAAGGTCACTGTCGACACCGGCAAGGGCGCTGGCAAGCACAAGGTCTTCAAGATCGCGTGTGATGACTCGACCCCTCCGACAGGACCTACCGGCGGTGGTGGAAATGGTGGCCCTCCGCCGAACGGCGGTGGTGGCGATGTCGGCAATCCTCCGCCGAGCGGTGGTGACGGCGACGTACGTGGCCCGACGCCTGGTAATGGCCCGGGTACAGGTCCCGGCGCGGTGCCCGGCGGTAGCGATGTCGAAGGCCCGACAACTTCGCCCAAGCCCGGCCTGCTGCCGAATACGGCAACAGAGCCCACGGACGCGACGCTCCCGCTGGGCGCCGCTCTCATCCTTCTTGCCGCGATCGGTGGCTTCACCATCGTCGCCAGGAATGCCTACGCGTTCAAGCGCTGATGTATCGGCCGCGAGCAGTCTGTCTGACGGCATGCCTGCTCGCGGCCGTTCTTGTGAGCTGCGGTAGTGGCACCTCGCCATCCGCAGGTGGGACTACCAACGCCTCGCCGCCGGCGGCCCAGTCGGTATCGCCCGTGCCATCGGGTGCTCCCGCAACACCGGCGGTTCAATCGACCGGCGCGCCGACAGCTCCCGCCACTCGGCTGGTGATTCCGGCGCTTGGCGTCGACCTGCCGGTGATTGCCGGCGTCATGGATGCCGTCGGCAACCCGGTCTTCCCGCCGTGTGATGTCGCGTCATATCTCCCGTACTACGTGCAGCCCGCACAGCCCGGCGCGGTCTACCTGTATGCCCACGCCCGGCGCGGCATGTTGCTCCCGCTGCTCGAGGCTTCGCGGGTGGACGACGGCGCCGCGCTCATCGGTCAAGAGGTGGACGTGTATACGAGCGACGGCCGACGCTATGCGTACGAGGCCTTCACCGTGAAGCGTCACACCACGGACTATTCGCTGGCCGACGACGTTGCCGCAGGCGAGCAGCGCCTGATCGTCCAGACGAGCGAGGGACCTCCCGACGACCCCAACAAGGTCCAGCTCGCGGCGCGCCTCGTGACGACCGAGCCGGGGCCTGTTGACGTGGCACGACCTTCCGCTGCGCCGCGCGATTGCACGCCGGAATCGCCCTGAGCCAGCCTCGCGGAACCCTCATGTCGCCGGAAAGTCCCCCCGCGTGAGGTGGAAATTGAGGACCTTCTCAGGTAAAATGACGGCTCCCCTCGCGGTCACGGGTCGTGTCGTTGCTGCGTCGGGTCACGCTTCAAGGGGGACTTCCTGTTGACTATTTTCAAGCCGCTGGCATGCGCCGTTGCCCTGGCCATTATTGCTGCCGTTGCAGCACCGAGCGGGGCAGCGCAAGCCGCCGTTGGTTCGAGCGATCAGGCCTCGAGCGATCAGACCTCGGGCGCTCAGACATCATCGCCTCCGGCATGCGCTGACAGCGCATACAACCTGACCGGTCCGCGCTGGCAGGAGACGCTGGAATGGAGCTTCAACGCGGCATCCACGCCCAGCCGGCTCAGCCGCACTGCCGTCGTCGATGTGCTGAAGAGGGCCTTCTCGAACATCACGACTGCGAATAACGACTGCGGGCTCGTGGTGGTGCTGGCCGCGAGCGCCAGGTACATCGGGACGACGACGCGTTCGGCCAAGTGCAATTCCTACGACGGCCACAACGTGATCAGCTTTCGCGACCTGCCTTCGGGCACGATGGCCCGCACGTGCTGGTGGTCGATCGGCGGCCGCCTGGTCGAGGCAGACATACAGATCAACAGGTCAAAGGCATGGTCGCTCGCGACGGGCTCATGCAGCCGCGAGCCGCTGCTCGAAGCGACCATGACCCATGAGGTCGGCCACGCATTCGGACTCAACCACGTGGCCGAGTCGGACCACGGCCGGCTGACCATGAGCCCCGTGCTGGACGGGCTGTGCAACAACGCGGAGTCCACCCTGGGGCTGGGCGACATCCTGGGGCTGAAGCAGCTTTACTGAGCGACTGCGAAACTAGCCCGGCGAGTGGGAGCTGCATTGAGCGCGGGATCTGCATTGAGGCGATTCGCATCGTCTGTTCTGGTTATTGCGGTTCCGGCGCTGCTTCTGGCGCTGTCTGCCAGCCCCACGTTTGCGACCGCGTCCCTGGGCGACGGCGATGGCGCGTCGCTCGCGAGCACGGCCCGGCCAAATGAAGCCGTGGTGGCCGCGCAGGCGGCCCCGGCTCCCTGCAACGACCCGGCCTACACGCTGCTCGGCGGCAAGTGGAAGCAGACGTTCAACTGGTCCTACCGGTCCTCGTCGACGCCGGACGAACTCAACGAGTCCAAAGTGCTGACCGTGATCAAACGTTCCTTCGACAACATCACCGAGTCGCGCAACGACTGCGGCCTCGCCGACAAGGTCAGCGCGACGTCCGCCTACCTGGGCACAACCATTGCCAGGCCCAGCGTCACGAACCGCGGCAACTGCAGCCCCAGGGACAACCAGAACGTGGTTGGCTTCGGATCGCTGCCGTCGGGCATCCTTGCCGTCACGTGCATCCGCTACGGCAACAACAATTCGATCACGGAGGCGGACATCCGGATCAATGCAAACCTGAGCTGGGCGCTGACCGCCGGCTCGTGTCACTTCTGGCAGGAGCTGCTCGAGCCGACGATGACCCACGAGATAGGCCACATCTTCGGGCTGGGCCACGTGGGCGAACGGAAGCATGGCCGGCTGACGATGAGCACCACCTCGGACGGTCCATGCGCGAATGCCGAGACGACGCTCGGCTGGGGCGACGTGCGGGGGCTGCGCCACCTCTACCCGCTCTAGTGCCCTTCGACGCGGCCGCGCTCCGCCGGATAGACGCGGCGTACGAGCTCGACATCGAATCGACCCGACCTGACGGCTCGACCCGCACCACTACGATCTGGGCGGTAGTCGACGACGGCGAGGTATTCGTGCGGTCGTGGAAGGGCGATCGCGGCTACTGGTACCAGGCGGCGCTCGATAAGCCGGATGAGCTAGCTCTGATCGTCGATGGCGAGCGTCTGCCGGTGCGCGCCGTTAGTGCCAACGATGACACTGGCATCGCCCGCTGCTCGGCCGGCCTGTCGAAGAAATACCGCCGCGACTCGTCGCTCCCCGGAATGCTGCTGCCGCGCGTGCTGCCGACAACATTGCGACTCGAACCACGATGAAGCTGCGCGACGGGGGCGGCCTGCCCGATCCCGGCATCGCGCCGCCGGTAACAGCCGAATCGGGAGATCCGTTCGCCGGGTTGCGTGTGGCCCATCTCATCGCCCGCCTGCCGCGCGGGGAGTCAGTGCGACTGGCCGACGTGGTCGATCGCCTGAACTCGGACTACCTCGATTGGTGGTTCTCGCGCTCGGTTGTGGCTGCGGTCGCAGTCCAGCTGGCTGCCAACTGGCAGGCCGATTTCCGAAGCAGCGTCGGCTTTGAAGTGACGGCGGGCGACCGCGGCGATGAGTTGCTCATCGAGGACACGTCACGCGCCGAGAACTGGCTGATGCGCCAGGTCGAGCGTTACGCAGCCACCTGCCGCGACCGGCTTGGCCAGTTCGCGCGCGCTGAGGGCGCGGGCGAGAACCGCTAGGCGCGCAACCCTGGCTTGTCTCCGCAGTCGGCCCGCCGGCCGCTGCTGCGCGCTCTCACGCAAGCCCGCGCGGTGCGCCTGCTTGCGCTTCGCTTGCGAGCGCCTCGTACACGCCGCGGATCGTGTCGATCTCGGGTCCGCGATCTGCCTGCCAGCGATTCGTCAGGAAGACGATCACGAGGCCCATGTCGAGGTCGATCCAGATCCGACCGCCGCTGACCCCGCCGTGGCTGATGACGCTCTTCGTGCCGGGCACGTCGCGCATCAACGTGGGTTTGGCCCAGCCCAGCCCGACGTGGACGGCACGCTCCTCGCCATCGATCTCGCCGGGCAGGCCGTGCGTCTGGTCCTGGGCCATCAGCGCGATGGTCGCGGCGCTCAACGGGAAGGCCGTGCGGCCGCCTTTTGGTCGCGGTGACACCAAGGCCGCGCCCAGCGCCGCCAGGTCAGCGAGATTGCCGAAAAGCCCGCCGCCCGGCAGCGCGGCGCCGGCCAGGTAGCGCACCACGTACCAACGGACGAAGCGGTTGTCGACGCCGGCGCCCTGTACGCGCATGACCGGCCGGCGCGAGCGGCGCGGGTCGAACGTCAGACCCAGGTCGAGCGGTCGCGCGAGGCGCTCGTCGAGGTAGCTGACATAGGGCATCCCGGTGACGCGCTCGATGATCGCGGTCAGCAGGTAGAACGACGCGCTGTTGTATTCCCAGCGCGTGCCCGGGGTGAAGCGCAACGGCCGCTCGACGACCGAGTGCAGCATCTGTGCCGCGGACGGTCGGCCGCGCACCAGCTCGTCGGGCGGCACGTCGACCACGCCACTCGTGTGCGTCAGGACGTGCCATGGCGTGATCACGGCCTTCTCGCCAACGTCCATGCCGGGCACCCATTGCGCGACCGGATCGTTGAGCCCCACGGCACCGTCCTCGACGAGCTCCATGAAGGCCGTGGCGACGATCGGCTTGGTGATCGAGGCCAGGAAGAAGTTCGTGTCGGTGCTGATCGGTCGTCCGCCTTCGCCCGTCACTTCGGCGCGGATCGACCCTTCGCCGTCGCCAACCGCGAGGCCAGCCGCCGGCAGGTCACCGGCCACGACCCTGCCGCGCAATCCGGCAAAGACCTCATCGAGCAACGCCGGTTCCCGACGCAGAGCATCCACGGTCAGGACATTCACTGTCACTTGCCGAAGATAGCGCCGCTATCGGCTACGGTCCTGCGGTGACAAGGTCGGAGCTCATCGAGCGCACGCAACGCCTCGTGGCTGAAGGGGAGCGGCTCCAGAAGCAGCCGAGCATGCCCGCGTTGCGCACCTGGCTGCAGATTTCCGATGAGCTACTCAGCCAGGCGTGGGGCGCGATGGACCGCTACCACCTGGCGTGGCTCAGTGTCGGTCGTGTGGCAGCCGTCCGCGGACGTGCCATGACGAGCGAGGAAGAGGCGAGCTACGTGAGAGATGTCGCTGATCAGAAGACCGCGGCACTCAAGATGAGCCTGCGCGCTGTCGCCGAGCAAAACATGCCGTTCCTGGGCGAGGAGCGCGACACGCCCTGAACCTGCGTTGCCCCACTTTGCTGAGTCAAGTCCATGACTGAGTCAACGAGTGACTCGTGAGTCCAAGTCAGTGACTCAGTCAAAGAGCTGACTCAAGGAAGTCGGCCGATTGCCTCGCTAAATCCGCTTGATCTCGTCGAGCGGCACGACGAACACGGTCGCGCCACCATGCGTCACCTCGGTCGGCAGGAACGACGCCTCGAGCGCGCCGAGCGGCTCGGCCGCGACCTCCTGGACACGCGACCGGCAGTTCTCCTCGATCAGCTTCATCGCGGCGGACACCTGGCCATCGTCAACACCGATGTACAGCATCGCGTTGCGGGCCTGCAGGAAACCACCGCGCGACAGCACCTCGGTCACGCGCAGCTCAGCACTGCGGAGCGCGTTGACCAGCGCCTGCGCGTCGTCCTCGTGGACGACAGCGATCAGCAGCTTCGGCACGCGTCCATCATCGCGCCGCGCGCCATGCCATGAGCGCCGCAAGCAGCAGCGCCGCCACGTGCAGGAAGCGGGCGAAATCGAGCCCCAGGAAGTAGTCGAAGAAGCCACCCAGCGTGACTCGGTCGGACAGGGCAGTCGTCGCCTGGGGGATCAGCGCCTGACTGAGGATGTAGGACAGGATCACGCCGAGCACCCAGCCTTCCACGGCGAGCGAAACTGCTCCAAGGCGCAACCCACGGTGAGGCAGGTGCTCGAGTTCGCCCCAGCCGCCGTAGGCGACCGCGGTCCCGATCAGCCAGCCGCCCAGCAGGCCGATGATCGGCAGGCCGAACGTCAGCCCGACGAGCTCGGCCGACAGCCCATAGACGACGGCGAAGGCAGCCGCCGCGAGCCAGCCCAACCCCAGGCCACGGGCATAGCGCGCTGAGTCGCTGGGATCTTGCAGATCGGTCGGCTGGTCAATCACAACCGATAGACTAGGTTGCCGATGGCCCACCCAAGTCTCGGACTACCACCCTCCGATGCCAGCGCCGGCCTGCCCGAGGCCGCGGCTCGTCTGCGCGCCAACCGCGAAAGAATCTGCCGCGTCGCGCTACAGGGCGCCGAGCGGCTCGAACCGGGTTTCAGCGAGCGCTACAGCGAGGACATGCTGCGTCTCTTCCTGCGCGACTACGACCGCCACCTCGAGCAGCTCGCCAAGGCAATGGAGACCGGCGAAGACCGGTTCGTCATCAACTACGGCGAGTGGGTCATTCCCATCTACCGCACGCGGCGCGTCTCGATGCGCGACTTCATGGCACTGCTCGGCGGCCTGCGCGATGCCGCAGGCGGGGTGCTGACGCCGCAAGAGAACCGCGCCGCCGCGCTCCTGTTCGAGCGCTGGAGCGACCGCCTGAAGCGCCACGGCCGGTTGCCGGGGGATCACAAGGGCAACGCGCTCATCCGCTTCTTCTGGAAGGGCGCCGGCATCGGCGACGACAAGTGGATCTGAAGGCCGCGGGGCTGGTTCGATGACCATCAAATGGGTCAAGTCCGACCCGCTCGTCATGAACGGCGAGCCGTTCTGCTACGGCACTCGCCTCACAGTGCGCAACCTGCTCGAGATGCGCGTGAACGGCCTGAAGCCTGCGGACATGCTCGCCAACCATCCCGAGCTGCGCATCGTTGGCATCGCCGAGGCGTTCCGGTTCGCGTTGGAGAACGAGGCACGCTATGCCGATTTCTTCGAGAAGAGCGCGCTGCGCGGTCCGGGCTTCAGCGCGGACGAAGCAGCCGGCCTGCCCGAACACCTGCGCGACATGACCGGAGTCGTCGTCGGCTGACAGCGGGGCACCGGTGCTACGATTTATATCCGACATGCCCGATCAGATTTCGACTGAGACCAAGCCAGCTGCCGCGACGGCGTCGCCTGCGCCCACGCCGCCCGCGGCTGAAATCGCCACGCCCGCCTTCGATCCGCAAGCGCGCGCCACTGAGCTCGCCATCCTCGATGCGCTGCGAGCCGTGGTTGATCCCGAGATCGGCATGAACGTGGTCGAGCTCGCGCTGATCAAGCAGATCATCCAGAGCCCCGAACAGACCGAAGTCAAGATGATCCTGACGACGCCATTCTGCCCTTACGCTGGGTCGATGATCCAGCAGGTGAAGGAGCAGGTCGAGACCGTCGTTGACAACGAGGTGAAAGTCACGCTGTTGGCCGAGCGCTGGGACCCGCGCGACGCCGGCCTCGTGTGGTAACCCGCCGCCCCTCAATCGCGAAAAGCGCCGTCGCCACCGGCAAGGGCGATGACGGCACAACCGGCCTGCTGTACGGCGGCCGGATCGCCAAGGACGACCCGCGCACAGAGGCATACGGCACTGTCGATGAAGCCGTCGCCGCGCTGGGCCTGGCGCGCGCGGAATTGACCGAGGCGGGTCTCGACGAGCTGGCCGAGTCGGTCCTGCGCTGGCAGCGCGAACTCTTCGTGGTCGGTGCCGATCTCGCCACCGCTCCCGATAAACGCGGGCGGCTCGAAGACGGCGTCACGCGCGTCAGCGAGACGATGCTCGATGGTGTCGAGGTCGAACTGGCGCTCTGGGAAGCGGCGATCGAGATGCCGCGCGAGTTCATCGTGCCCGGTGAGACGCCAGCTTCCGCCGCGCTCGAGATGGCGCGCGTGATCCTGCGTCGCGCCGAGCGCCGCGTCATCGCGGCAGACCACGCCAATCCCTTGGGGAGCGACTGGGTCGTGCCGTACGTCAATCGCCTGGCCGATCTGCTGTGGGTGTTGGCGCGTGCCGCCGAGCAGGCCGCGGGCGCCCCTGTTACAACAGCCCGTGTCTGATGAGCTGCGGCTTTCGCCTGTTGCTTGGTCTTGTGCTGCTGGCCGGATCGGTAGTCGGCTGCTCGGAGATCGGCATCAACCTCGACACCCCGCCGCCGCCGTCGGGCATCAAGGGCACGGTGCTGCTCGGCCCCACATGCCCGGTTGAGGGGAGCCCCGACCCGGCGCCTTGCCTGACTCCTTATGTCGCCACGCTGGTCGTGCTCGATGACGAGGGCGTCAAGGTGGCCACCATCACGTCCGGCGACGACGGCCGCTTTCAGATCGACCTGGCGCCCGGCGACTACGTCGTTACGCCGGAGAGCGGCACCGATACATACCCCATTGCCCAGCCCCAGTCGGTCACCGTGGCAACCGGCGTGTACACCGAGATCCAGGTCAACTACGACACGGGTATCCGCTAACCCCGATTTTCAGGCGCTACCACTTCTCCCAATGGGCGAAGTCATCCATGGCGACCCAACCGCGCTTGAGCGATTTCGAGCGCCGATCTGGTAGCGCGTAGCCGACGGTGATGACCCCGATCGGCATGTGCTCGTCGGGGATGCCCAGGTAGGCCTTCAGCTCGGCGTAGTCGTCTAGCCCCAGAAAACCCGCCGCGAGCCCTTCTGCGATCGCGGCCTGGTGGATCAGCAGCGCCGTCGCGCCGACGTCGATCCACCAGTACGGGATCGGCCAGTCGATCTCCGTGCCGTCGTCCTGGAGCTTGTCCGGCTCCTGGTAGCGGCGGTGGTAGATCCCCTCGCTCACAGTCGGTATGAAAATGGCCGGCGCGCGGCTGACCCACGGGTCGAACCCGGCGTCGACGTACTCGGCCTCGTGGCATAGCTCGGCGATCCGGGCGCGCCGCGCCGGGTCGATAACGATCACGATGCGCTGACCCTGCGAGAAGCCCGCACTTGGAGCGCGTTGGGCGGCCGCGGCGATCCGTTCGAGCTGCTCGCGCGTGACCGGGCGGCCCGCGTCGTAGTTGCGCACCATGCGCCGCTTTCGGACGACCTCGGCAAAGTCCATCAGCGGGAGGTTAGGCGCAGCAGGCTGGCGAGGCCGAGCATGAGCGTCCCGCGTCTGAAGATGCCGAGGACGAGCGGTCGCGGCTGGCTGCTCATTTCGCCCGGATTGTCTTCGAGTCTCGCTGGCGAGGCTGGCCAGAAGAGCTCGAGGCCCCTACCTTGCAAGCTAGCCAGGGAGGGAACGTTGCGGTACGAGCGAAAACCCATGAAGATCCGGCGTCGCCCTCACTTGCAGCGATTAGCGCCGGTCCTATGGGTCTCGACTCTCGCGCTGCTCGCGGCCTGTGGATCAGGGGCAGTTGCTTCGCCCAGCGCCACTCCTCAGCCGCAAGCGACAGTCTCTCCGTCCCCGGTCGCCACTGCGACCGTCTCTCCGTCCCCGGTCGCCACTGTGACGGTCAGGCCCTACTCGCCCCCCTCAGCGGGGGACTTCCCGCCAGAGCTCGTCGAGGGGCTTCGTGTAGAAGTCGACAATCCCTTTACCAGCACGGTTGACTGTGGCCCGGGCGCGTGTCAGATCCCGCTCGACATCCTCGCGCCCGAAAGCGGTGCATCGCTGCCGACATTCGTGCTCATTCCTGGTGGTCCGACCACCTTCGCCGATCGACGCTACATGGATCTCATTTCGACCGGCCTTGCACATCACGGAGCGGTGGTATTCCTAGCCACGTACCGCAGTCGCGCGATCGGTGCAGACGATGACGCGACACCGTTCGATATTCAGTGTGCGATCCAGTTCGCGAGGGCTCACACCACCGACTACGGAGGTGATCCCGAGCGCCTGGTTCTCGTGGGCCATTCATTTTCCAGTCCCCTCGTCATCCAGACCGGCGCGAACGCGGAGTTGTCAACACCCGACTGCCTGGCCGACGCGGACGGCGTTCCGGATGCAATCCTCGCCCTCAGCCTGTTCGACCCGGCCACACCCCTGGGTACACCAAATGGCATTCCATTTCGTCTTGCCTGTGGGTCGCTTGACACATGTTCAGCCGGAGGTGCTGCCATGGCCGAACAACTTCAAGAAGCCGGCTTCGACGCCGAGTACCGTGAGTTCACCGGCGTAGATCATTTCGGAATGGTGGATCCGGGAACGCCAGGGTTGGTGGACATGTACTTTCAGGTTGCTGAGCTCGCCGGTCAGTAGCGGCGATTGCGGGCCAATTGGGGCTGGTCTAAACTCAATCCTGACGTGATAACTCGGAATTCACCGGCGCGTACGGCGGGCGCTGCCCGCGCGGCCGCGCGCGCTGCAACGGCCGCCCGCGCGACCACTGCCGCCCGTGTGACCACGGAAGCGCCGCGCCGCCCCCGGAGCATCTTCCCCGGCACTGGCGCGGTCCATTTCTCGACGCGCGGCGAGTATGGGACGCGGCTCATGGTCGAGCTGGCGCGCCACCACGGCAACGGCCCGATCTCGCTCGCCGAGATGGCCGACCACGAATCCCTGCCGCGGCCATACCTCGAACAGCTCGTCGTCAGTCTGCGTGAGGCCGGCCTCGTCACCAGCACGCGCGGCGCGCGTGGCGGCTACCAGCTCGGCCGAGCCCCGCAGGAAATCAAGATGGGCGAGGTGCTGCGCGCCCTCGAGGGCCCGATCGCGCCAATGGTTTGCGCCAGCGAGGATCCGGCGCACGCGGGCATCTGCGAGCGAATGGGCTTCTGCAACGTGAACCACCTCTGGCTCACCGTCCGCTCGGCGATCAGTACGGCGCTCGATTCGATCACCCTGGCTGATCTCGCCGTGCCGCGCGCGACCCACCCCTACCACTCGGGCCCGGTGCAACTGACAAACGTCCAGCACCCAGCACTCGCAGAGTCATGACCCAGACACTCAACAAGCCACAAGTCCCGGCCGCGGAGCAGGACGACCGCGCACTCGTCATCAACGACCTCCATGTCGTCCCCGTCGCCGACCGGAGCCGCGAGATCCTGCGCGGCATCAACCTGACCGTCCGCCAGGGCGAAGTGCACGCGATCATGGGCCGCAACGGCTCGGGCAAGACGACGCTCGCCTACGCGCTGATGGGCCACCCGGGCTACGAGGTGACCGCGGGCGAGGTCCTCTGGAAGGGCCACAACCTGCTCAAGCTGAGCCCAGATAAGCGCAGCCGTCTGGGCATCTTCCTTGCCTTCCAATACCCGACGGCCATACCTGGCTTGAGCGTCGCCTCCTTCCTGCGCACCGCCCTCAACGCCAAGAGCCGCCCGCTCGATCAGAAGCCGGAGGACAACCAGTTCGACCCATCGGACGCCACCCGGGGCGGCATCAAGCTGGCCGACTACCGCAAGCTGCTGCGCGAGAAGATGGCGCTGCTGAAGCTCGACGACGCGTTCGCGGCGCGCTACGTCAACGAGGGTTTCTCAGGCGGTGAGAAGAAGCGGCTCGAGATGCTCCAGATGGCCGTCCTCGCGCCGCATATGGCGATCCTCGATGAGACCGACAGCGGTCTCGACATCGACGCCCTCCGCATCGTCGCCGAGGGCGTCAACGCGCAGCTCAACCCCGACCTCGGGGTCCTGCTGATCACCCACTACCAGCGCCTGCTCAACTACATAACGCCCGACCAGGTGCACGTCCTTGCCGCCGGCCGCATCGTCGCCTCCGGGGGGCGCGACCTGGCGCTGCGCCTCGAGGAAGAGGGCTACGCGCCCATCCTGCGCGAAGCCGGTCTCGAAGCGGACACCGACGAAGAGCACGAAGCCGCCGAGCCCGCGGAGCCGGCCGAGGCTGCGCACTGATGGCCATCGTCCCCGCCCTTGATCCGGTCGCGATCCAAGCCGACTTCGAGATCTTCAAGCGCGAGTTTCGCGGCCGCCGCCTGGCGTACCTCGACAGCGCCGCGACCAGCCTGAAGCCGCGCGTCGTGACTGAGGCGGTGGCGGGCTACCTCAACAACTACAGCGCGAATGTCCACCGCGGCATCTACGAGATCGGGGAGGAAGCGACCGCGGCCTACGAGGCGGCGCGCTCCAAGATCGCTGCGTTCATCGGCGCAAAGGACGCCCGCGAGATCGTGATGGTGCGCAACGCGACCGAGGCGATCAACCTCGTTGCGTACGCGTGGGGCCGCAAGAACATCAACAAGGCTGACACGATCGTGACGACCGAGATGGAGCACCACTCGAACATCATTCCCTGGCAGCTGCTGACCCAGGAGAAGGACGCCGATCTCGAGTACGTCTCCTTCGACGAGGACGGCCGACTCAACCAGGACTCGTTCGACGTCCTGCTGCGGACCAAGCCCAAGCTGGTCACGTTCACGGCCGTTTCGAACGGAATCGGCACCATCAACCCCGTGGTCGACATGGTGAGGCGGGCCCACGAAGCCGGTGCCCTGGTGCTGGTCGACGGCGCGCAGGCCGTGCCCCACCAGCCGGTCAACGTCCAGGAGCTGGACTGCGACTTCTTCGTTTTCAGCGGCCACAAGTCGCTCGGCCCGCCAGGCAGTGGGGCGCTCTGGGCGCGGCGCGAGATCCTCGAAGCCATGCCGCCTTTCATGGGTGGCGGCGAGATGATCCGCGAGGTCCACCTGCGTCACACGACATTCAACGACGTGCCCTACAAGTTCGAGGCCGGAACGCCCGATGTGAGCGCTGCGATCGGGCTGGGTGCCGCGCTCGACTACCTGTCGGGTCTGGGCATGGAGCACGTTCGCGCGCACGAGCGCGAGCTCGTCGCGTACGCGCTGGAAGTGCTGCCCGAGCGCGTCAAGAGCATCCGCATCCTCGGCACGAAGTCGCCGAGCGAGCGCGCCGGGGTCATCACGTTCAACCTCGCTGATGCGCATCCGCATGACGTCGCCACGCTCCTCGACCGCGAGGCAATCGCCGTTCGCGCCGGCCACCACTGCACCATGCCGCTTCACCAGCGCCTCGGCGAGGAAGCCAGCGCGCGCGCGTCGTTCTACGTCTACACCGCCCGCGACGACATCGATCGCCTGGCCGAAGCGCTCAACAAGGTCGAGCGGCTTTTCGCGCGAAACTAGTGCCACCGCGAGACTAGCCACACACATGGACGACCTTTACCGCGACGAGATCCTCGAGCACTACCGCAACCCGCACAACTTCGGCACGCTCGAAACGCCCACGACCGTTAAGGAAGGGGCCAACCCGCTGTGTGGCGACCGCATCACGCTGATGCTCGAGATCAACGATGCCGGCGACATCGCGGACGTTGCTTTCACCGGCCGCGGCTGCGCCATCAGCCAGGCGTCGGCGAGCATGCTGACCGACGAGATCAAGGGCAAGCCGCTGAGCGACATAGCCACCATGGGCCGCGAGGAAGTGCTCCACAACCTGGGCATCGAGATCAGCCCGGCACGCATGAAGTGCGCCATGCTCTCGCTCGAGACGTTGAGGTCGGCCGTCTCCGATCGCGTCACGTGGCAGGGCAAGACGGATGAGGAATAGCCCGGTCCGAGAGGTTCTGCCGGCAGAGGCCGTGCAGCTGATCGATGCGGGCGCCGTGCTGCTCGACACGCGCGAGCCACACGAGTGGAACGCGGGCCACCTGGCCGGGGCGACTCTGCTGCCGCCGGCTGACGTCGTCTCAAAGGTCGCGTCGCTCGCGCCAGACCCCGCCAAGACCGTCGTCCTCTATTGCCGCAGCGGCGTGCGCTCGATGAACGCGGCTTTGCAGATGGCCGCGCTGGGCTACCGCGATGTCGTCTCGGTGGCCGGCGGAATCATTCGCTGGCGCCAGGAAGGCCGGCCGATCGAGGTCCCGTCGGAGCAGCCACCGACTAACCGCTCGGCTGACCGCTACGCCCGCCACCTGGTCATGCCCGAGATCGGGCCTGCCGGCCAGGCAAAGCTGGGGCAGGCGAAGGTGCTGGTGGTCGGTGCTGGCGGCTTGGGCTCGCCTGCGCTGCTCTATCTGGCCGCGGCCGGCGTGGGGACGCTGGGCATCGTCGACTTCGACACGGTCGACGCGTCCAACCTGCAGCGCCAGGTCATCCACGCAGACGACCGGGTGGGCATGCCCAAGACTGAGTCCGCGGCACGAACCTTGAAGGGCTTGAACCCCGATGTGCGCGTCGTCGTGAGCAACGACATGCTCACCGACGCCAATGTTGACGACGTGATTTCGGGCTTCGACCTCGTTATCGACGGCACCGACACGTTCGAGACGCGCTACACGCTGAACGACGCAGCCGTCCGCGCCCGCATCCCGGTTGTGCATGCCTCGGTCTTCCGGTTCGAAGGCCAGCTGACGGTGTTCAAGCCGTTCGACGGGCCGTGCTACCGCTGCCTCTACCCCACGCCGCCGCCGCCCGAGCTCGCGCCTGGTTGCTCAGTCGCTGGCGTGCTGGGCGTCGTGCCCGGCGTGATGGGGCTGCTCCAGGCGACCGAGGCGCTGAAGCTGCTGCTCGGCATCGGCGAGCCTTTGATTGGCCGGCTGCTGCTCTGGGACGCGCTCGACGGCACGTTCGACGAGCTGGTGCTGCGACGCGATCCCAATTGTCCGGCATGCGGCTGACCGCGGCTCTTCTCCAGCAAATCGTCGACGCCGCGCGCGCGGCACTACCCAATGAAGCCGTCGGGCTGTTAGTTGGCGACAGCGAGCCGCGCAGATACGTCGAGATGCGCAACGCATCGGCGTCGCCCTACCGCTACTCGATCGATCCTGATGAGCAGCTGCGCGCCTGGACGGAGCTTGATGCGGGCGGCGAGTCGGTTCTGGCGATCGTCCACTCGCACGTCGCGTCACCCGCGGAGCCGTCACGAACAGACATCGAACTTGCCTACTACCCCGAGTCGCTCTACCTGATCTGCTCGCTCGCGAACCCCGACCAGCCGGACATCCGCGCCTGGTCCATCGTCGACGGCACAGTGTCGGAGGCGGAACTGGTCGTTACCGAATAGTTGGTGTGTCGGTCACGTAGGCTTCGGTCGGCGCAGGCCCGTGCTGGCGAGCAACTCGTCATGGGCCGCGTCGAATATGGTGGCCGGCGTCCCGTCGAGGACGATCTCGCCGCGGCGCATTACCACGATCCGTCCGAAATGCCGCGCGGCGAATTGCATGTCGTGCGTTATCGCGATGACCGTCCTCCCGGCTGCAGCCCATGCGTCGACGATGCCGCCGATGCGGCTGACGCCGGGACGGTCCTGGCCCATCGTCGGCTCGTCGAGGACCAGCAGTGGCGGCTCCATCGCGAGGACGCCGGCCAACGCAACGAGCTTGCGGGTCGAGACATCGAGGTCGTATGGGTTCGTTGAGCGTTCACGGCTCAGGCCGGTCAGCTCGAGCGCAGCTTCCACCAGTCGTTCCACATCACCGGCAGGGAGTCGGAGGTTGCGCGGTCCGAACGCGACCTCTTTGTCGACCCGACTGTTGAAGATCTGATCGTCGGGATTCTGGAAGACGAAACCGACCTGCGCAGCGATGTCGCTGACGAGCCGATCGGCGATGTCCGCGCCGTTGAGCTCGACAGTGCCGGAGGTCGGGCGGAGCAACCCGTTGAGGTGTTTCACAAGAGTCGTCTTGCCGGATCCGTTCTGGCCGACGATCGCGACAGTCTCGCCAGGCGCGAATGCGAGGCTCACTCCCCGCAGAGCTTCGATGTCGCCCTCATATGTGTGGCGAAGTCCACGCACCTGCAACGAGACGGGCGCGGCACCGCGAACGTCGGACGCGGGTGCGGGTGCGGTGTCGACGCCCGTGGCGGCCGCTTCTCCTGACGCGAGTGCGATTTCCGGGGCGGCATCTAGGACCACGCGACCGCCGTCGAGTACGAGAGAACGCTTCGTGCAGAGCATGATCTCTGGCGCCTGCTCGACCACGAGGATCGCCTGGCCTTCGGCCGCGAGCGCGGGAAGCATGGCCGCGACACCCTCGGTCCCGCCAGGGTCGAGCTGTGCTGCGGGCTCGTCCAGGATCAGAATGTCCGTGCCCATGACGATGATGCTTGCCAGCGCAACCCGCTGCTGCTCGCCGCCCGACAGGGTCAGCGGATCGCGCTCTGCCAAGTGCTCGATGCCCAACCGCGCCATTGCCGGGTCGATCCGCGCGTCCATCTCTGCGCGCGGCACGGCCAGGTTCTCGAGGCCGAACGCGATCTCCTCGCGCACGGTCAGCTTCGACGCCGACAGCTGCAAGGCTGGCGACGAGAAGGCGATCCCGACGCGCCCGGCGAGGTCAGCCGCTGAGGCGTGAACGGCGTCGCGGCCGTCGATGCTGACGCTCCCTGAGACGCTGGCCCTGATGACGCGCGGCAGAAGTCCGGCCGCGGCCAGGGCGAGGGTGGACTTGCCCGAGCCCGTCTGTCCGGTGACGCCAACCACTTCCCGCGGGGCAACCGTCAACGAAACGCCGTCGAGCGCGCGGCCGGTTCGGCCCGGGTAGCGCACGGCCAGGTCGCGAATCTCCAGACCAGCCATCAGCGGAGAAGCCCGGCCAGCGCCGCGCTAATGAGCAGCACCAGTGACGCCACAAGCACGAGCCGGAGCCAGCGATCCGTCGCCGGATCTGCGACGACACGGTACGCCGTGCGTTCCGCGCGCGCTCCAAACCCGCGCGCCTCGAGCGCAAGGGTGCGCTCGCGCACGTCGATCAGCGAACCGAGGATGATCGGCCCGATGAGGGGCAGCAAGGCGCGGCCGCGCGTCGCGAGTGAGCCGGCCACACGCAGGCCGCGAGCCTGTTGCGCGTCGAGAATTGCGGCAGCGCGGCTTTGCATCCGCGGCACGAGCTGGATCGCGGACAACACCACAAACGCGAGGCGCTGGCTGGCGCCTTTGTCGACCAGCGCTTGGAGAAGGTCATCCGGGAGCGTCGTGAAGAGGAACATGATCGAGGCGACGAAAACGACCAGGATGCGCACCGCGGATACGAGGCCGTAGACGACGCCCTCCCACGACAGGCCCACGGGCCCGATCGCGAACAACCGATCAACCGCTCCCGGGTAAAAGAACGCGTTGACCAGGAAGATCGATGCGAACAGCAGGCCGGGAATCCGCATGCTGCGCACGAGCGGCCCGAGCAGGTTCGTCCAAGCCGCCGCGGCTAAAAGGGCGGCCAAGAGCAGTGGCAAAGCGATCACCGGCAGCAGGAACGCCGCCGCCATGAGCCATAGGAGCGCGAGCAACTTGGTAACCGGGTTGCGTCGGTGGAGCGCTGAACTCCCCGGCTTGAAGTACCCCGTGGGCCGGGCGCTCACCCGAGCCTACGCCGGGACAGTTGTCTCCCCGCGGCTGTACATCGTTCGAACCGTGATCGGTAGTGCGGCAAGGATCAGGTAGACGACCGTGTAGCTGATCGTCTTATCCAGCGGGTCGCTCGTGAGGCCTTGTGCGAACACTGACGTAAAGACGTTCAGGCCGAGCGTCCGGTAGATCGACACGAGAAGGTCCGTGCCCGCCCCGGTCACGCCGCCAAAGAAGATCGCGGCGATGGGTGCGGAGATAGCCGCGGCCAGGATGCCTGTGGTTACGCCGCCCACCCACACGGGGAAGAGGCGCGCGTTCTCGCCGCGCCGCGCCCAGTACCAGACCCCGAGACCCACCACGACGGCAACCGCCGCATCGATCCAAAAGCCGAACGGATCGGGGATGACGAGAACGGCCAGGCCGGCCATGTTCGGGTCGCTTGCGACCGTCGGGATCCAGCCATCGGGGCCGAGTACGAGACGCAGGACCACGAACGCGAGGACGCCGGTCGCTGCCCCGCTCGCGAGAGCCAGATAGGACCTGACGCGCGGAGCGTCGCCGGCTTGGAAACGGAAGATCGACCGAGCAGACAGCCAGGCAACCACGATGCCGACCGCCACGCTCAACAGGGCGTAGGTCACGAACAGGGTCTGGTTGGCGGTCAGCTGGTCGGCCAGCTCGGGGTTCGCCGCGACGTCAATGCCGATGTCGGGCAGCCCGACGGTAAGGCGGATGATGAGGAAAGTCAGGAACGTGGCCGCTATGCCCAGTGCGAGCGCAAGGAAGCCGCCAACGCGAACGTCGTCGGAGCGCAGCTGGAAGACACCGCGCGCCCCCCAGAAACCGGCCATGAGACCGATGACCGCGGCGACCGGCGCGAAGAACGCGGCCAGAGGCGTTGCGCCGCCGGGCACGGGCAGCAGAGACCAGATGAGGTTCGCGAGGAGGCCGGTCAACGCGCCTGCCCAAGGTCCCGCGAGCACCCCGACCAGGACTGTACCGATCGAGTCGAGATAGATCGGCAGCTTTAGGAAGTACACGATGGAGCCGACCGCGATGTTGATGGCGATTCCCACTGGCATGAGCACCAGCACCGAGGTCGAGAAGTCGCGCGAGCGCCGCGCGGCAATGAACAGCAGAATGGCGAGGAGCACCAGTCCACCCAGGTAGGCGAGCTGCAACGGCTCGACGCAGGCCGTTTCCGACTCGAGGAGCTCCGGCGTGCAGGTCGTGAAGAGCCAACTCAAGCTGTCCATCTATCCTCTCCCTTCCGATCCTCGTAATCAGATTGACACTATGCGAGCCGCGCCGCCAGTCCCCCGACGCGCTCGATGTACCTCGCGAAGAAGGTTTCGACGTCCGCGGAGACGCCGACGTCCAGGTTTGGCGGACGTCCCCAGACCCGGCGCCAGTCGGTCACGGTCTCGCCGCTGGTCAGTGACCCGTCGAGCTCGACTTGGACGCACAGCGCTTCTGTCTTGAGCAGACCGGGGTCAAGGGCGCTCGCAACTGCCAGCGCATCGTGGACAAAGGCGCCGTAGAAGCCGTCGTAACGGCTGTGGAACTCCATGTAGAAGCGCAGCGCATCGTCAACGAATTGCAGCACGGCGTTCGATCCGGGGTCGCCAGCGGCGGCATGCAGCTGGGCCAGGTGGTCGGGCAGGAACTTGGCCCGCTCGGTCACATCGAGCCCAAGAGCAATAGGTCGATCTGCAACCGGCCGACCGGCACCCTGGTTCGCTTCCCACGCGGACAGGACCGCCTGCATCGCCTCGGGGTCGACCGCGACGTTCCATTCGCTGGTCGGTGCCGTGTTGCCCGGTGAGCGGTAGGAGCCGCCCATGATCACGAGGTTGCGCACTAGTTTTGGCAGTGCGGGCTCGCGTTGGAGCGCGATCGCGAGATTGGTGAGCGGCCCGAGGGTGATGAGCGTCACCTCACCCGGTGCGCGGCGGGCTTCCTCGACGATCAGGTCGGCCGAGTGGCGCGGGCTGACGCCGCGCGACGGTGAGGGCAGCGTCGCGTAGCCGACGCCCTTGGGGCCATGCGTCTCGGGCGCGGTCATGAGTGGCCGCTTGAGCGGCTCGCGCTGCCCCAGCGCCACCTCGATGTCGCTCCGGCCACACAGGTCTAGCAGGCCGATCGTGTTCTCGGCCACCTGCCCCGCCTCGACGTTGCCGCTCGTGCAGGTCACGGCCAGCAGCTCGGCCTCGGGCGACGCGAGCACGTACAGCAGCGCGAGCGCGTCGTCGATCCCGGTATCGACGTCGATGATCAGTTTCATGCGCGTGGCTCAGACTAGTCGGATGGTCCCCGCGCCAGAGCCGACCCTCGCCCAGCGAGTACGCCTGTACGTCTTCGAGCATCTTCTCGAGCACGCCGTGCCGCCACTGGTCGAGCAGCTCATGCCCGAATTCGATCTGACTCGTGCCGAAACCGTGGCGGTGTTGCGCGAGGTGGCCGAGTCCCGTGGGGTGGCGCTCGTCAAAGGCACGGCGCGCATCCTCATGGCCTGGCCGTTCTCGGCGATCGCGACGCCGTTCGCCGTGCGGACGGACGGCCAGCGTTACTACGCGAACTGCTCCTGGGATGCCATCGCCTTCCACGCGATGCTCGGCGAGGCGCCGTTGCGCATCGACTCGTATTGCCACTATTGCGCGCGGCCCATCGAGATCGAATTTGAAAGCGGCCGCGCGACGCTGGTCGAACCACCCAGCACGATCGTCTACCTTGCACTCAGACCGACTCAATGGTGGGAGGACATCATCCTGACCTGCTCGAACACGATGGTTTTCTTCTGCTCGGCCGAGCACCGCGATGCCTCTGGTCTCGTCACCGATGACCAGCCCGGCGCCTCACTCACACCAGACGAGGCCCACGCCCTGGGCGTACCGCTCTACAAGGATCGGCTCCGGATCGACTACCAGCGGCCCGGCCGTGACGCGCTCAACGCCCATTTCACATCACTCGGCCTGACCGGCCCGTTCTGGCAGATCTGACGCGATGTCCGATCAGTCCTTCGTTGCGATCATCGTTGGCAGCCGGTCAGATCTCGAGGTCGTGCAGAAAGCAGCCGACACGCTCACCTCGCTGGGCGTCGCGAACGAGCTGCGCGTCATATCGGCGCATCGCGCGCCGGATCTCCTGGAGAGCTACGTCAGCGGGGCACTTACCCGCGGCGCGAAGGTGTTCATCTGTGCCGCCGGCTTGGCCGCACACCTGCCCGGTGTAGTGGCGTCGAAGACCACCTTGCCCGTGATCGGCCTGCCCATGCCCGGCAACCTGGCCGGCGGCCTCGACGCGCTGCTCGCGATCGTGCAGATGCCCAAGGGCGTGCCGGTAGCAACGGTCGGTCTCGGCCAGGCGGAGAACGCGGCGCTCCTCGCGGCGCAGATGCTCGGCTTGAGCGATCCCGCTGTCGCCAAAGCCGTGGCCGACCACCGCGCGGCGGCACGCAAGCAGATCGAGGACGACCCGACCAATAGCTGAGTCGCCCTCAAGAGGCGCGGCCTATGGTGAGTGCTCAGAGAAGCACTCCGAGTAGACGCCGTTCGACGTGTTGTCCATCACTTCCCGGTAGAAGTCAGCCTCATGCAATGACCAGCCCTGGACATCACCGTTCGGCAGGTACCAGAACATCTTCACGCGCACCCAGTAGTTGTATGACCTGCCGTTGTCGGGAGTATCAACGGGGACTGCCATCGAATGGAAGGCGGCCGCCGTGTCGATTTGCGCGATGGCTGTCTGGATGGGGCTTCTGTAGGTGACCTTCACGGGCCATTGGGGCTCTCCCGAAAAGGCGCCCTTCTGTCGAAGCACCATGAAGCGCCAGCCGACGGTTTGGTCATTTGTTGTTCCGAAAACCTTTGGTGCTCGCACGGATAGGACATCCATGACCCACCACTTCGGATTTGAAGCGTCCGACTGAAACTTTTCGCACCGAACGCCGGGCTTGGATGGGCTATCAACCAGATGGTGCCGGCCAACGCCCAAGTCGCAGCACCAGGATTCCGCCAAGTCGGAGTCGGCAAGGACCGGGCTGATGGCCAGTAGGAGCGTGATGACGCTCGTGGCGATGGCGACTACGAGGGTTGCCGCCGGGCTTCGGCGCACCATGGCGTTTACCTCCCATTGCGAGCACTGCCCCGTCAATGGCGACGGACAGCAGTCGAGCCCCATTAGACGCCCATCCGAGGTAGCCGGGCATCCGTGCTGCTACTGGAAGCAGCCCTTACGGCGACTAGGTACGTACTTACTGGGAAACGAGTGTTCGTGGGTGACCGCTCGGCCACCCTAGACTCGGTCTGTGGACCTCGATCGCCAGGAGCTGCCGCCGCCGCGGGCGAGTGAGCCGCCGCAGCGCGTGCCCGAGCTGCGCCCGCCGCTTCTGGGCGACTGGTTCATCTACCTCTCGGTCATCGTCCTGTTCTGCGGCGTCATCGCGATCACGGCGCTCGAGCTGGGCAACTCGCTCGACTCGGGGATCGTTCGCTTCCCGGCCATCATCGGTGCCGCGATCCTCGCGCTCGTCGCCGCCGACGCTGCCATGAGGACGTACCGCTCGATCTGGGCCTGGTGGCACATATCGCGCGGCCGCGCCCTCCAACGTGCCGTCTGGACAGTCGTTCTCGCATGCGTTGCGCTGGGCAGCCTTGGCCTGATTGCCTACCTGGTCATTCGGTGAGTCGGTCGCAGCCCGGCGTTCCCGAGTGGCTCGCCGCGGTCGTCAACTACTGCTCGCGCTGCGGCTCGCCGCTCACCCACGGTCCTGTCGCGAACGAGACGCGCGACCGCCTCGCGTGCGGGAAGTGCGGCTTCATCGCGTATCTCAACCCGCGGCTGGTGGTGAGCACGCTCCCCGTAACCAACGACGGCCGGCTCGTCCTGATCCGGTGTGGCATCGAGCCGGGCCACGGCATGTGGGCGCAGCCAGGCGGATTCCTGGAGATCGACGAGACCGCGCACGAAGGCGCCGTACGCGAGACGCTCGAGGAAACCGGCTACATCGTTGATCCCGACGAGGTGCTCGGCGTCTACACCCGCCCGCAGGCAGCCGTCGTCGTGCTTGCCTGGGAAGCCCGGATAGTCGGTGGCGAAGCGCGCACCTCGGCCGAGAGCCTCGAGGTCACTTCATTCGCGGCGGACGAGATCCCGTGGGAAAAGCTCGCCTTCCAGACCACGACGTGGGCGATCAGGGACTGGGTCCGATTACGTCATCCGGAAATCGGCCATCCGCCCGCTACTGATGACCACGCGAGGTGGCCGGGCGAATCCGCCTAGCTGCGGACGGAGCTAGAGGGTCGCGATGTTGCTGAAGCCGCCGACCATTCCCGCCGTGACCCCGAAGGCCAGCAACACCATCGCCATTCGCCGGCGCTTGGGCGCGATGAGGACCGCGAGCAGCGCAGCGAAGGCGACGGTCGCCACTTTGGCCAACGTGACACCAGGCACGCCCGTTTCCTCGACGAGCGTCACCACGATCGGGTTGGCCTCGGCCCCCAGGCCATGGCGCGCGATCATGATCAGGAACGACGCCCAGTCGAAAAGATGCGCGAGCGCTAGAACGCCCAGTGCGAGGGGAAGCGGCATAGGACTATGGTCCTAGTCCGGCACTAGTACTGTCTATAGCCACGAAGCTCTCTATGTTGCGCACCGGCACCGTCGCGCGGCATCAAGCCGCAGCCTGCAGTCCTAGCTGAGATCTACAAAAACGTTCTTGACCTGCGTGTACTCGTCGAGGGCGTGCATCCCGAGTTCGCGCCCCAGGCCGCTCATCTTGTAGCCGCCGAATGGGGCCTCGGTGTGAATCGTGTCGTTGCTGTTGATCGAGATCGTGCCCGCCTTGATGCCCTTGGCGACGCGGATCGCCCGGCCTATGTCGCGCGTCCAGACGCTGCCCGCCAGCCCGTAGGGCGTCGCGTTGGCCAGCCGGATCGCTTCCTCTTCCGAGTCGAACGGGATGATGCCCACGACCGGGCCGAAAATCTCCTCGCGGATGAAGCGCATGTCTGCGTTCGCGCCATCGATCACGGTCGGCATCAGGAAGGCGCCGCCCGCGAGTGAGGCATCGTCCGGCGCCTTGCCACCGTAGACAACATTCGCGCCCTCTTCCTGGGCAGAGGCGATCAGCTCGCTCACGCGCTCGCGCTGACGCTCGCTGACGAGGCTGCCCATCTGGGTCTTCTCGTCGGCCGGATCACCGACCACCAGCTTGGCGGTCGCCTGCGCAACGAGCTCCACCACGCGCTCGTGGACCGACCGCTCGACCAGGATCCGGCTGCGCGCCGTGCAGTTCTGGCCGGCGTTGTCGAATACGGAGTTCGGCACTGCCGCGGCGAACTTCTCGAGGTCGGCGTCGGCGAAGGCGACGTTGGGCGACTTGCCGCCAAGCTCGAGTGAGATGCGCTTCACGTTGTTCGCGGCGAGCCTCATGATCTCCTGGCCCGTCGTGGTTTCGCCGGTGAACGCGACCTTGCCGACACCCGGATGTGCCGCGAGTGCCGCGCCCGTGGTACCGCCGGGGCCTGTCACGACATTGACGACGCCCGGCGGGAAACCCGCCTCGAGCGCCAGCTCAGCCAGGCGGATCGCGGACAGCGGCGTCCACGACGCGGGCTTCAGGATGCACGTGTTGCCGGTGGCCAGCGCCGGGCCGAGCTTCCACGCGGCCATGTTCTGGGGGAAGTTCCAGGGCACGATCAGCCCGACCACGCCGATGGGCTCGCGCAGCGTGAAGTCGAAACCGGGGATGGACGTCGGGATGGTGTCGCCGAAGTGCTTGTTGGCGGCGCCGGCGTAGTACTCGAGCACAAGACTCACGGCAAAGGACTCGCCGCGTGACGCAACGATCGGCTTGCCGACGTTCTTGCGGTCGATCTGGGCGAGCTCCTCGTTGGCCTTCTTGACCAGGTCCGCGAACTTCTGCAGTGTCCGGCCGCGTTTGGACGCAGACCACTTTCCGTATGGACCGTCGAAGGCCTTCTGGGCGGACTCGACGGCGCGATCGACATCAGCCTTGCCGCCAAGGGGGGCGTGGGCGATGACCTCGCCGGTCGCCGGGTTGCGGACCTCGAACGTCTGGCCGTCGAGCGCATCGACTTGCTCGCCGCCGATGACCATCTTGGCCTGCCGGGGCACCGCGGAAACCGCCATCGGGTTTAGAAGATCCGCCGCGTGTCGGCCGAGACGTGGAGCGCGAACGCCTCGTCCGGGATGCGCTCATCAAGGCTGACGTTGACCGCCTCTGCGTGGCGCGTCATCGTCTCCGCGACGTGCTCCGCCAGCAACACGATCATGCCGGTCTGGAGGTCGACGCCCACCTCGAGCCAGTGGTCGGGTCGGTCGGTCAGAACATGGCTGGTGCGCGGGTGGTCGCACCGCAGCAGAATCGCCTCGCGGCCGTTGGCCATCTTCTGCGTCCCGCGGCGGTAGACCGGGCCGGTCATCAGCACGGTGTGGCAGAAGCCGCGCGGATGAACAAACGTGTCCGCGAGCGACTCGGCGGGAAGCGTCGTCACCGGCAGGTAGATGCGCGACCAGGGCGGCAGATCGGCCGAGTCCGCGCCCACCGGCCGTACCGGCAGCCGCCGCTCGGTGGTCATGTTGCCCTTCGCGTCGTAGGTGTGGACCTTGTCACCGTCCGCGGTCCAGACGTCGTAGTCGCGCTCGTTGGTCTCGCCGCGGGTGCTCACGACCTTGGCGTGGCCCGTGTGGCGCAGCCAGATGTCGTGCGTTTCGACCTCTTCACCGTTGGACGTCGTGCGCTTGTCGATGATGCGCATGCGCAGGGAGTCGAAGCGCAGCTCAGCCTCGGCCATGAATGCGAACAGCTCGGCTAGCTCGGGCTGTGTGGCG
>JAXDLE010000103.1:0-18401 GCA_034666725.1 Chloroflexota bacterium | reverse complement strand
ATTCAGGCAGAACACGCCCGCCTGGATCGACGCGCGCCGCGACAAGATCGGATCCAGCGACATCCCGATCATCACCGGCAACTCGCCCTACGCGACCAGCCTCTTCTCACTCTGGGCCTACAAGACGCGTCTGGCCGAGGCGGATCCGATCGACCCCGAGACGCAGGAGCTCTACGACCTCGGCCACCTGCTCGAGGACGACATTGCCGAGCAGTACGAGGCCAAGACTGGCCGCCAGCTACAGCGCGTCAACCGCATGCTCCAACACCGCTCGGTCACGTGGGCGAGCGCGAGCCTCGATCGCCGCAGCGCGCGGAAGGGCGAGCGGCGCATCGTCGAGGCCAAGTGGGTCCCGCACCGCCACTGGCTGACTGAGGGCGCCGAGCCCGTCCCGAGCTACGTACAGGACCAGGTGCAGTGGCAGCTCTTCGTCACCCACTACGACGTCGCCGACGTGGCGGTGCTGATGGGCTCGAAGGTGCTCGTGTACGAGGACATCGGCCCGAACGACAGCTACCAGGACGACCTGCGCTACATCGCGAAGTGGTTCAACGAGCTCGTCCTGCGTGGCACGCCGCCGCCGCTCGATGGCTCTGAGTCGACGCGCAACGCGCTGACCCGGCTGCATCCACGGCCGGTTCTGGACCTGATCGACCCGACTGCGGAGAGCGACGCCCTAGCCGACGAGTACCGCATCGCGCGGCTAATCGCCAAGGCCTCGGAGAAAAAGCAGGGTCAGCTGGCAAACACGCTCCGGATGCTGCTCGGCGACCACGCCGGCGTCGAGAACGACACGTACCAGATCAGCTGGACAAAGAACGCCGACTCGGTGAAGACCGATTGGGAGGCGCTCGCCCGAGCGCAGCGAAGGCTCTTCGACCTGCTCGCCGACGCGGGTCTCGGCCGGCTCACCCTGGGCGCGGTCGCTGGCAGCAGCGAGCTCATACCCGAGGGCACCACTCCACTAACTCTCGACCAGCTGCTCGACGCGCTCGAGTCGCTTCACACAAGGCCCGTGGAGGGAGCGCGCGTGCTGCGGGCCTATTTCAAGAACGAGGAGACGGGGCGCTGGACATGACAACCGAAGCCATCGAAACGACCCAGATTGAAGATCAGGTCGAGCCGCTCGTGAGCGGCATGCTGCCCGGGCTGGTGCAGCGCGTGCCCGAGCTGGGCCGGATCCGCATGGGCGACAAGTCCGACAAGGGCTACCCGATTCGCCTGCGCACCTTCCGATTGACGAGCCACTCCAAGGCCACCCTCGAATCGGCCGCGGCCCTGTACGGCGGCAAGGTCGAGCAGTGGAAGGACGCGCCCAACGAGGGCATGTGGGAGCTCGTCACCGAGCGCGACGAGCTCGATGTCCTGGTGCCGGCGATGTTCAACGTCGTCAGCCAGTCATACGAATTCTGGCAGGGCGGGACGTGCGAGCGTCGCTGCGACGGCACGACCGAGGCGATCAGCGGCCAGGACTGCCTGTGCGCGGCTGAGGGCCTCGAGGGACCCGATCGGCTGTGCGACATCATCACCCGGCTGCGAGTCATGCTGCCGCGCGTACCGGGCCTGGGCGTCTGGCGTCTCGACACGCAGGGCTACTTCGCGGCGACCTCGCTGCCGGCCACGGTGCAGCTGCTCGCGCGGCTGATGCCCGGCCAGTGGATCTCCGCGGTGCTGCGCGCCGAGCAGCGCTCGAGCAAGGTGCGCTTGCCAGACGCACCGCCCGATTCGCCGACCACCGAGACACATCGCTTTGTCGTGCCGGTGCTCGACATCCCTGGCACGACGATCGGCCAGATCGTCGGGACTGACCGCCAGACCGCGGCGCTACCCGCGGGCGATCGCCCGACGCCGCCGACGGCCGCTGAGAAGGCTGCAGCACGCCGGGCGGAGCTCGAGGCTGCCCAGGCGCAGCCTGCGACCGCTGCTGAGCGGCAGGCGACGGCGGATCTGCCGCTCCCGAAGGGCGCATGCCCGATCGGCTCACCGCGGGGCGACGCGTGTCGCAAGCCATTCGGCCACGACGGCGAACACCAGGCCGCCAACAAGCGCTGGCCGACACCAGAAAAGCCGGACGGCTCGCGCGGTATGCCTCCCGCGCAGAGCCACGGCGAGGTTGAGGCGGGAGCGGCTGCCGCTCCCGACCTCACCGCATCCGCACGGGGCGTCTTCGCCGGCGAGATCGCGAAGGACGAGCCCGACACGGCTGCAGCTGCGAAGGCCAAGCCGGTGAGCGCGGTCGTCGCGGGCGAGAACGACCCATCTGTGGACGAAGGCATGCGGTTGCTCGGCAACCGGCCGAAACACGGCAAGCACCTCTAGCGGAAGGAGAACGAGGACGTGGTGGCTCTACGCAAGACGCTCGACGCCGACGACCAGGTCGGCATGGACGAGTCGGCGGTGATCGACAACCCCGAGGTCGAGCAGGCGCTCGAGGAGCGGCAACTCAAGAAGGAGGCGCTCGCCGAGCACAGGCTCGCCTACAAAAACGCGGACAAGCGCGCCAAGAGCCTGATCGAGGGCCTGACGATCGCCGATCCCGATGACGAGGAGACCCCGACCGTCGTGCGCGTCACGCGCTTTCGGATCATCAAGCGGTTCGTCAAGGGCCGGTCGGTCACCTTCGAGACGCAGCCGCGCATTCAGCTCTCGATAGGTCTGGCTGACGAGCCCGACACGGATGATGTGGTCGACCCGAGGGCCGAGGACACGGCCGAGGAAGCCGCGGCGATGGCCCGCCTCGACGCCGAGCAGGCATATCCCAAGCCGGCGCTCGTCGCTCCGGACGACTCAGACGCGCCCGTCATCGACAGCGAGGACGCGAGCTAACTCGTGGCCCAGGCGTCCATCACCGTGTTGCAGCTCGGCACCGTCGTTCAATTCGACGGCGGTGCCGGCTTGCACACGGGGCCGATCGTTGCGTTCTTCGTCGATGGCGTGGTCGCGGTCGGCGATCCGGAGGACGGCGATCACACCTGGACCGTGGATCGCCTCAACACCTGGTTCACCGCGCCGTCGTGGACGTGGTGCGGCGATCGCTGCCCGCTGGCGCGCGGACATCGCGGCTTTCACGCCAACGTGCTGCCCGACCGCGGCGAAGGCGAGGAGTAGATCGTGGTCGACGAAACCCTGCGCCTGCCCTATCGCGTCGAGGCCGCTGGCTCCTCCGAGGCGATCGAGAAGGCCAAGGCCACGTGTCGCGATGAGGGCTGGACGATCCGCACCATCGCCAGCTGTTTGCCGGCATCGGCCGGCCAGTGGGTTGTCACGATCGTCGTTCGATCGAAGGTCGCGGCATGAAGATCGCCGACCTGTTCAAACGACCGGCCGCTCCGACGTGCGTGCGCTGCGAGGGTCGTTCCGGGCACCCGGTTATCGATGGTGACGGCACCGCCATCTGCATGCCCTGCATCCTGCGCAACGGCCGCGCAGCTGCGGATCCGTCTCGCCTAACGGCGGGTGAGGCTCAGATGCTGCTCGTGGCCCACGGCGACGTCGTGTCGCTCGTCCGGTTCGATATACCCGGTGGGCCGTTCTGGAAGTGGTGGTGGACGAGCGCCGGCTGGCCGAGCGGCCGTGAGATCGCCCAATGAGCCTGCAGCTGCACGAGGCGCTCAGCCGCCACGTCTACAAGACCAAGCTCGAGCTGGCGCGCGAGCTCCAATGGTTCACAGATCGCGGCAAGCCCGACACACGCCGCGTCGAGAAGGCGGTCGAGCACGCGCGGAAGGCGGGCGATCTGCCGGTGATGAGCGGGCCTGACGGCTACCGGCTGGCGCGCAACCCCGACGAGTACGCCTACAACGTCGATCGCCGTCATAAGCGTGCACTCGTGCAGCTGGTGACCGTTCAGGCTGAGAAGAAGCTGCTGGCCGCCTGGCGTCAGCGCCTGAACCCAACGCCTCCCCCGCCGCCGCCGCCGGCGAAGCCGCGGCAGGAAGCCCTGTGGGGCGCAGATGGCGCATGAGGCAGATCTACGGCGGTGGCCGGCGTGGTGGCTGGCAGGAGCCGATTACGGGCGTGCCCGTGCCCTTTCAACGAGCCAATGGGACCGTCATGTCGAAGGAGGAGATCGCAGCCGTGGGAGCAGTTGACGCTTCGGTGTGGAAGAACGAGGAGAAGCCGAAGTCCGGCCGCGGCGTGCCGATCAGCGAGGACGAGGCCGCGCGTGCCTGGGAGGCGGTCAAGAGGCTTGGTACGCAGTCGGATGCAGCACGTGAGCTCGGCATGGACCAGCAGAAGCTGCAGACGCGTATGCGTGCCTATCAGCGTTTCCACGGTCTCTCAGGGCCACTGCCTGGCATTCAGTCGTCCGAGCAACTGAGCGAGCGGCATCGTGTCCCCGGCCTCAAATCGACGCAGATCAGGCCGCCGGGCGAACGGCACCGCTTTGGCGCCGTGTACGAGCCCCTAGAGGTCGCCGCCCACCGGGACGAGGGTGACGCTGATGAACCGAGAAGCGACGCAGAGCCATCCGCAGACGAGAAGGCGATCAAGCCCTTCACGCACATCCTCGCGCCGGCTGGCTACCACGAGCTCGACACGCCGATGCCTGTTGAGCACCGCGCCATCGATTCGCTCGTCGACTGGCTGACAGAGCGCGGGCCGACCTGGACGCAGCAGGAGGCTGAGCGCTGGTTCAAGGCACTGACGGCGACGATCGATCTGACCTACCCCACCCATGAGGGCGCGGCGTGAGCCGGCCTTGCGCCTGCCGCCGGCCGCTCACCGAGTCCGAGCTGATGGCGGCTCACAGCGGCATCGCCGCCGCGATCGCCGAGCACGACGCTGAGCCCTGCGTCCGAGCGCCCAAGGCGTCCGCAGCTGAGCTCATCCGAGAGCGGTACGCCCGCCGGGAACAGCAGACCGTCCTGGCGCGCCTGGCTGACACCGAGCGGCGCCTGAGAGTCGGAGGTCGCTCGTGAGGGGCGACTGGCTGCGCCCACCCGCGGCTTTCCACTGCTGGCACGTCGACAAGCACCATGGGGCCGCCATTCCGTGTGAGGGCTCGGCCATCGTCGTCTGGCGCGATGCGCAGGGCGTCCGCCACGGCTACTGCGACACCCATCTGCCGGAAGGTCACATCGAAGCGGACCGGTTCAGCTGGGCTCTGGACGGGGCACAGGAGGCCGCGGCATGACGACTCTGCGCATCGCAAACGACCTGACGCTGCCCGTC
Organism: Chloroflexota bacterium; assembly: GCA_034666725.1. Taxonomy (GTDB): domain Bacteria; phylum Chloroflexota; class Limnocylindria; order Limnocylindrales; family CSP1-4; genus JALYGJ01. Next base: position 13,226 of record JAXDLE010000103.1, on the reverse strand, counting down.
GACGCCGTCACCCAGGCCATGGCCATCCTCGCCCGCCGCGGCGCGGGCAAGACGTACACGGGCTCGGTCATCGTCGAGGAAGCGATCGGCGCGGGCGTTCCTGTCGTGGTTCTGGATCCAACGGGCGCCTGGTGGGGCCTGCGCAGCTCCGTCGATGGCGAGAAGCCCGGGCTGCCCGTCGTCATCTTCGGTGGCGACCACGGCGACGTGCCGCTCGAGCCTACCGCCGGCGCAGTGCTCGCCGATCTCGTTCTCGAACACCCCGCGGCTTACGTGCTCGACCTGTCGGGCCTGCTGAGCAAAGCCGCTGAGCAACGCTTCGCAGCTGACTTCCTCGAGCGGCTGTACCGCGCCAAGAAGCGCGAGACCGGACCGCTGCTCGTTGTGGTCGACGAGGCCGACGTCTTCGCGCCGCAGCGCCCTGGGCCCGAGCAGACGCGCACGCTGGGCGCGCTCGAGTCGATCGTGCGTCGCGGTCGCATCAAGGGCCTCGGCTGCCTGCTCATCACGCAGCGCGCTGCCGTCCTCAACAAGAACGTCCTGACGCAGACCGAGGTCCTCATCGTCATGCAGACGACAGGCCCGCAGGACCGCACCGCGATCGACGCCTGGATAGAGGGCAATGGCACCGCAGAAGAGCGCGCCCAGGTGATGAGCTCGCTCGCCTCGCTCGAACGCGGCGAGGCGTGGGTGTGGAGTCCGTCTTTCCTGCGCATCCTGCAGCGGGTCCGGATCCGCGCGCGCAAGACGTTCGACAGCAGTCGCACGCCTGAGCCAGGCGAGACCGCGATCGCGCCTGTCGCCTTCGCTCGCGTCGACCTCGACAAGCTGGGCGCGCGCATCGCGGCGACGATCGAGAAGCAGAAGGCGGACGACCCGAAGGAGCTGCGCCGGCGCATCGCTGAGCTCGAACGGCAGGCGGCGGCAAAGCCCATGAGCGATGGCGCGCCTCTCGAGGTCGCGCGGCTTCGCCAAGAGCTCGATGAGGCACGCGAGGAGATCGATCTGCTCACGGCGACGAAGGAGCTGCTGACCGAAGGCATCGGCTACGTCGCCGACCGCGTCAGTGGCCACGTCGATGACCTACGCGCGTTGCTCACACCGAACGTCAGGAAGGGAGGGCCGAGCCATGAGCCGCGGCAGCCAGCACGGGTTGCCCAGCCGATCCAGAAAGCGCAACCCGCGTCGTCGGAGCGGCCGATCGTGCGGCGAGAGCCTGTTGCTACTGCATCGTCGGGCGAGGTGTCGTTGAAGCCTGCCGAGCGGGCGGTCCTCAACGCCCTCGCCCAATACCCTGCCGGTCGCTCGAAGGTCCAGGCGGCGCTCCTCTCGGGCTACAGCTCGACGAGCGGCGGCTTCTTCGGTGCCCTGGCTGCACTGCGCCGCTATGGCTACATCGAGGGCACGTCCGAGCAGTTGCGCATCACCGACGTTGGGCGCGATGCCCTCGGCTCGTGGGATCCGTTGCCAACCGGGCGCGATCTGCTCGACTACTGGAAGGCGAAGCTCAAGCCCGCGGAGGCAGGCGTCCTGCACGTGCTCGTCAGCGCCTGGCCCGACACGATGGCCAAGACCGACGTCGCGGCGCAGGCGGGCTACTCGGCCACGTCAGGTGGCTTCTTCGGTGCCCTCGCGAAGTTGCGCAAGCTCGACCTGATCGAGGGCGATGGCACTGCGCTGCGTGCGACCGATGCGATCGCGGAGCACCGCTGATGCGTCTGACTCTGAGCGAGTTCGTCACGGTCGAGCAGTTGCCGACGGCGCCCGGTCGAAAGACTGCGATCTGGGACGTGCTCGGCCGCTCAACCAGGCTGGGCGAGATCCGCTGGTTCTCGCGATGGCGCTGCTACGCGTTGTTCCCGCCGCCCGGGACGCTATTCAACTCGGACTGCCTCAATGTGCTCGCGCAGTTCTGCGCGCGAGCAACGAAAGAGCACCGCGCATGACCCGCGACGAAGGCTTCGCGATCGCCGACACCTCGACCTCGCATCACGACGACGCCAAGGTCAAGGCGATGTGGCGCGTCCTTGCCCCGGACTCCGACGCCATGAACAAGGCGATGGTCATGCATGAGGCTGTCCGCCTGGCTAGCTGGCGCGACGGCAAGCGGCTCACCGCCGTGGATGCATGCCCGGTCTGGGTGAAGGATCCGGGCGCGGCTGTTGCGCATCTCCAAGCGGCCGGCCTGCTCGACGAAGAGGCGCGAATCCCGCGTTCAACGTGGAGTCAGTGGTTCGGAGCGGCCAAAAGACGACGCGAGAAGTCGCGCGCCGATTGGCGTCGTCGCAAGGAAGAGCAGCGATCACGCACGAAAGTCACTCCTGAGTCCAACGGTGGTCACGCGGGACACCCGCAGGACTCACGGACACCGTCCGTCCGTCCGTCCGTTCCTACCGTCCGCCCGTCACCGCGCGCGAGCGCGGGAAGGACGACGGGTCAGATGACCCGGATCGGGGAAGTGATCGGTGGCGAACACGACGAGTCGGTCGCAGCTGGACTGGCGTTGCTCAGAGAGGCGGACCGACGATGAAGCGTCTACGCCGAGTCATCCAGAAGCTGCAGCTCTTCGACCGTCTGCTCGATGACGCGCGGTATTTCGCGAGGCGCAATCACGCCCTGTCTGACCACGACGGGTCGTTCCTCGATTGCGAGGACTCGATCTGCGCCGATGAGGTCGCGCTGTTCCGGTCGATTGAGGCGAAGCGATGACGGCGCTGACGACCTGGGGGTGGACTAAAAACGCGGCGACTTCTGTTCACCAAGCCCGCGCGCGCTCTGACTGGCTCGGAATCTGGGAAATTTGGGAGTCCCGGCGATGAAGCGTCGCTTCCTCGTCGAGTTCACGCTGTCGATGCCGTACCGACCGCGCTCTTCGAGCTTCGGGAAGGAGCGCGACTACCGCCACGGCGCGATCTACGCCGAGGGTGAAGCGCCGGCGGTGGCGTCGTGATCCGCCGGCTGCGCGACTTCCTCGACGCTCTCGAGGAGCGGTTCGCCAGGTTCTGCCTCAACCAGCACATCGCCGCTCGCGACGAGCTCTTCTCGCCGACGACCGGCGGCCGTCAGTGCAGCTGCTATTGCCTGTGCATCGCTCGCGTCGGTCGTGAGGGCAAGCGCTGCGCCGCGTGCATCAAGGCCGGATGGATCCCCGCGCCCAGGAGCGAGAAGTGATGACCTCAGCCCTTCGGACGGCCGACCTTGCCCAGGTGCTCGCGCCGATAGCGTTTGATCTCGGCCTTGGTCGTCACCCAGGTCTTGCCGATGAGCCGCGCGCGGAGCACGCCCTTCTGCGCCTGGTGGCGCAGCGTCGACGCTCCAAGGCCGAGCTCGTCCGCCGCTTCAGCGAGGGTCAGGATGTCGTTGATGTCGGTCATGTCGTTTCCTCGTGTCATCATCGGGTTGAGGAGGTCGCCAGTGGATCCTGCAGATGTCGCCAAGAACAAGATGGCCATCGCGAACAACGCGCTGCCGGTGCTGCTCGATCGCGCCGGCGGATCGATCACCGTGACGCTGCGCGAGTTCGAGGAGCTTGCCGCTCGCTATGGCGGAGCAACCAACCTCACGCTCGTCATGGAGAAGATCGACAGCCCCGAGCCGGGCTTCCGCGTGACTCTCGTCAGCAAGAAGCCTGGCCAGGGCGATCTGCCGGTGTAGGATCTAGGTCGGTCAAGTGGGGCGAGGCCCGAAGGCCCCGCCCCCACGGAGGCTCCTACCCCTCCGAGTCCTTGGCGAGTTCGGTCACGAAGAGGACCTGCCAGTCCTCGACCTCCACGACGACGGGCGAGTGCGATGCCAGCGCATCGGCCACCTCGACCATCGGGCGGATTTCCCCAGCGAACGCGACACCGACGGTGCCGTTGTCCGTGGTTCCGAAACCGACCGCGATGGATGGCTCAGGCTGCCCGACGACTCCGCCGAACAGGACCCTCGTCACCACCACCTTCACGGGAAGCCCTCCTTTGGGCTACCGGTTCGGCACTTCCGAACCTGCGACTATTGTCGTCGCTATCGGACACAATAGCAAGCGCTATCGGACACGATTTGCCCACAATCGGTGGCCGTCGTGAGCCGCGTCCACGCCTTCGATCCGGGCTCCGAGCAGTCGGCCCTGGTCATCTACGACACCGACGCGCAACTTGTCCTCCGACATGGGATCTATTCGAACCGCGACCTGCTCGAGCAGTGCCGCGCCTGGCCGTTTGGGCCAGCGGACGCCGAGGCCGTGTTCGAGTCCATGGCGCCGCGCGGCATGCCGACGTCGCTGCAGGAGCTTGAGACGGTCCATTGGGCCGGGCGGTTCTACGAGGTGCTCGAGGCCCGGGGCTGGACCGTTGGTCGCCTATCCCGACACAAGGTCAAGATTCACCACGGCGCCTTCGCTGGACCAAAGCGCGCCGGCGAGAAGCGACCGAGCGCTGACGCGATCATCCGCGCGTCGCTTATCGACCGCTTCGGTGACGTGGGCGGCAAGGACGCGGCGATCGGGCGCAAGGCGGCCCCAGGTCCCCTGTACGGAATCGCGGCTGACGAGTGGGCAGCTCTGGCGTTGGCTGTCGCCTGGACGGACGGCGTGCGATGAAGCCGCGGCAGCGAGCGACCTGGTTGCACGTCACCGACTTCGATCGACTCGAGGACTGGTGCCACATGGTGCGCATCATCCTGTGGTCGCAGCCCTACCTGGTGGGCTCCGCTCTCGAGGGCGCCGATTTTCGCGACGTCGACATCCGTGTGCTGATGGCCGACAAGGACTTCGATCGTCTGAGTCGCAAGCGGTCCGACGTCATCCGGTTCCTCAATCGTGCGTTCTCGTTCCTGACGTCGCGATGGTCGACCAGTCGCGTGTGCCCATCGGGTTGCGCGGCTGGCCCGATCGACTTCCAGATCCAGCGTCGGGGTCAGGAAACTGCTCGTTCGCCTCGGTCGCCTGAGCGGTGAGCGATGCCCTCGGCGACCGCCTCGCCAAGATCAGCTCGGCGTTCTTCGAGCGGTTCCCGCATCTACGACCGAGGACATGCCGTTGCGCTCGCGAGCTATCGGCGGGTCCGCCGTGGCACGAGCGAGGCTGCCCGAGCGCGGATGCGTCTGCCGACAGTCGTCCGGTCGAATTCGAGCCGATAGAGGACACGACGTTGGCGGGCGTCCGGTGAAGCCCGTCATGCAGACGCGCTACGGCTTCGAGGGCAACTGCTTTGCGGCGTGTCTCGCATCGCTGCTCGAGATCCCACTCGAGGACGTGCCTTCTCAGGGTCCAGCCGCGGCAGGCGAATGGGCACTCCTCCAGGACTGGTTGTCCACCCGCGGCCTGACGATGGTGGCTTGGCCAGCAGGCACGACGTTCATGGTGCCGCGCGGCTGGGCGATCGCCGGCACGCGCCCGCCCGAGTTCGCCGACCTGCGGAACGAGCTGGGCCAGAAACTCGGCCACGCAGTCGTTGTCCACGATGGTGGGATTGCCCACGACCCGCACCCGTTCGACGATCCCGGGCCGATCGTGGAGTGGATCGCTCTCGCCGCGCTGGACGCCGCGAAGATTGGCACCCGATGAGCGTCGAACGCGAGGCTTACGACGTCGACGAGGTCGCCGAGGCGATCGGCCGCCACCCGGAAACGGTGCGTCGGTGGCTAGTCGCCGGCGATATGCCTGGGCGCATGGATCCGGGCGGGGCGTGGCTCATTCCAATCGCGGGCTTGCGACAATGGCTGAATGGTGAGGAGTCGACGGATGGGCGGGGACGGGAGCATCTACAGGCGGAAGGACGGCCGCTGGGTGGCGGCGATCAGCCGGGGCCCGCGCGGAGCTCGGCGCGTATACACGCGCTACCTCCCGCGGACGGGGACGAAACCCGAAGCCCGAGCCCTTCTGGCCGAGCTGTCCGCCAGCATCGGCGCCGGCGCGCCGCGCACCCTGACGGTTTCTGCCTACCTCGACTCATGGGTGCGCGACGCGCGGAACATCAGGCCGCGGACTCGTGATGCCTACGCGAACAGCGTCCGCCACCACCTGGCGCCGGCGATCGGGGCCCTGCGCCTGGTTGATCTCGGTCCCCTCGACGTCGAGCGGCTGCTCACCGAGCTCGAGGCGAAGCGTTCCCCCGCCACCGCGCGTCATGCGCACGCGACGCTCCGTCGGGCGCTGGGCCAAGCCGTGAGGATGGGGCTCGTGACGCGCAACGTCGCCAGCCGCCAGTTCGTCGACGCGCCCAGGCTGCGCCGCACCGATCCGGATGCGCTGTCGCTCGAGGAGACCGACGCCATCTTCGAGGCCTTGCTTGGGTCGGGCATCGAGGCCCATGCCTTCTTCGCTCTCGGCACCGGCCTGCGCCAAGGCGAGCAGCTCGGCCTTACCTGGGGCGACATTGGCGCCGACGCGGTCAGGGTCGAGCGCGAGCTCGCCCGCCTGAATGGCCGCTACGAGCTCGTCGATCCGAAGACGGAGCGCAGCCGGCGGATGGTGCCGCTGTCTGAGCTCGTACAGGCGGCCATCGGGATCCACCGCGAGCAGCTCGCCGAGCGAGGCTTCATGGCCGTCGCCTCCGGGCCTGTCTTCCCGAACCGCTCAGGCGGTGCGCTCAACGGATCGTGGCTGACGCACCAGTGGTACGCGGTGCTCGAGAAGGCGGGCGTGCGCCGCCGGCCGTGGAAGATCCTGCGCGCGACCTTCGCCTCGCGACTGCACGACGCCGGCGTGCCCGATCGCGTCATCGCCGATCTGATGGGACACGAGCGAACGCACACGACGCAGAACAGCTACATCTCGACCAGGGCGGTCGATGCAGGCGCGGCGGTGGCCCTCGTGTTTGACAGTCACGGTGACAGTCACGGAATGTTGCCCAAGCGTGGCCAGAGTGGGCCAAACGAGGGTAAAAGTGGTGAGCCGAGAAGGACTCGAACCTTCAACCAGCTGATTAAGAGTCAGCTGCTCTACCATTGAGCTATCGGCCCACGAGCGCCGAATTCTAATCCCTGACGCGCGATTGCAACCGTTTCGCGCTGTCCTGCGAATTGGTCGCCGACACACCCGAATGGACAATCGCGGCATGGATGAGACCAACCGATCCGATCCACCCTGGCCTGACCAGGACGACCCGCAGAGCCCGAACGAATCGGTGCCGCCGGCCGACCAACCGGCGTTGCCGATCGATCCCGAGAAAATCGAGAACGAGGACCAGGTCGACGAGGCGTCCGACGAGTCGTTCCCGGCGAGTGATCCGCCGAGCTACAGCCGCTCGGCGACTACGAAGGACTAAGTCCGGCTAAGGGTTCAGGACGAACACGCCGTCGACGTCGACGCGCGGCCGGCCAGATGTGGCCTTCACCTTGATCTTGATCGTGTGCTGGCCGGCCGACAGACCCGAGGCGATGAACGCGACGCGCCGCTCGCTGAGGGACGTCGAGTAGAGGTCGACATGCGTCTTGACGCCGTCGATGAACACGTTCGCGACGCCGCGCTTGGGACCGCGTTGCGCGATCCACACGACATCGGTACCGGTGAAAGTCAGGGTCGCCGTCGCGCGGACCTGCTTGCTGTACTTGGTTGTACCCCACGCAGTCGCGGTGGTGTTGGTTGACCACGCACCCGTGTAAGTGAGCGCCGTCTCCTGGAATCCAGTGAGGGTTCGGACGAGCGCCGATGACGTCGCGTCGTTGCCGACCGCGTCCGACGCCACGACATGGAACTGATGCGGGCCGGCAGTCGCGACGTATTGGGTCGGGCTTGTGCCAGGAACAGCAACCCAGCCTGAACCGTTCGGGCTGTGTTCCAGCTGAGCCGAAGCGATGCCACTCTGCGCATCAGTGGCGCTCCAGGTGACGCCCAAGGGAATGGCACCGCCAATCGTGACCGATGACATGGCCAGGAAGCGCGCGCTCGACACGGAGACCAATGGGGCCTCGGCGTCGATGACAAACGACGCCGCTGCGTAATGCGTGTCGCCGGTGCTGGTCGCCGTCACCAGGACGGGATAGATGCCGTCTGTCGCACCCACGTCGGCGTCGACAGTGACGGTCGTGCCGGCGGAGTTGCTCACGCCGTTTGATGTCGGGTTGCGCGTGACCGTGGCTGGGCCCACCTTGTCGACCGTGTAGCTGACCGGGTCGTCGTATGAACCGCGATCGAGACTCAGCACGGTCTGCCCTGATGCGTCGGGCGCAAGCTCGATGGTCGGATCAGACAGGCTGATCTTGAAATCTGTAGATAAGTCGCACTGGTCGCCCAGGCCAACGGCCTGCCAGGCGAGACGCGTCGCCACGATGTCGGTGACCGATCCAAATGGCGCCGTCTCTGCGGCTGCGACGGTCGCATTTCGAGCGTCACACATCGTCGCGTCGTCGGACAGCGTGACGAATCCGCTGAACCAGATCTGCATCGCGTTCTCGAGGCTGGTCGGCGGCACAACGACGTCGCAGTCAGCCTGCGGATCAGTCGGCCCCGAGCAACGGGCGTTCCGGCCGCCGTTGACAAGCAGATAGAAGGCGTGGTTGGGGATGCCGCTGTTGGTGTGCACACCGCACTCATCGTTGCTGCCCGTACAGTCACCTGGCTGCGTAGGCGGATTAGGGTGATAGCGCTCGGCATAGTGGCTCGGCTGGCCTTCCGCTTCGGGGTCGGCCAAACTGCGGATGACCGCGCCGGAAGCCGACGTTGCAAGGTCCTCGCCGAGCAGCCAATCGGCGCACCGGGTCTGGCCTGGCGCGAGGCGGCAATTCGAGCTGAGCGGCTCTTCCAGCGTGAACTCGGCCGCCGTGGCCATGATGTCGGAGAACGATTCGTTGAGGGCCCCCGACTCCCACTCGTAGATCAGGTTGTTCGTGCACTGAGTTACGGCGTGGCTGAGCTCATGCGAGACCACATCCTGTCCGGCAGATAGCGGACGGTCGGTGGCACCGCCGTCGCCATAGACCATGTAAAACTTCTCCTGATCCCAGAAGGCGTTGTCATACGGATTGCCGCCGGGCGAGTAGTCGAAATGGACGACGCTGCGGACCTTGTAAGGCCAGCCGTATGTGCCGTGTGGTTGGGGAGCGGGAGGAGCGAGATCCACTGCGCAGTCGTTGATCCAGTCGTAGCCCAATTTCTGCTGGTAGAACTGAACCGTGAGCGCTGCGTAGTACTGGGCATCGACGCCGGCGGCCTCTCTGGGAGTGTCCGTGCCCCACTTGTTGTCCGCATCACTTATTACCTGGTTGCCAGTGACCGAGTTGCCGCCTAGCGCGTCGTACGTGATGAATTTGTCGTCAGTGCTCTGAAGCTTCCATCCACCAGCGTTTTTGGTCAGGTCGACGATCGTGTTGAAGGGGTGCGAGTCGAGATTCTTGGTGTCGCCCTTGACCCCTACTCCCTGGCCCGCGGTGATCTGGTCGACGCCGCCCCACGTGGCGAGCAACTCACCGCTGAGCGCGTCGATTTGCTGGTAACGGTTGTTCGCGGGGGCCGCTGTGGCGACCAGGAAGAACGGCCGGTCCGTCTCCGGGTCGAGGCGCAGATTGGCACGCTGGGTGGCGAGACCGCGAATGAGGTCAGGTAGATCAATGAGTCCGCCGCGCGCGTCGGCCGCGATCTTGAGCGCCTCTGTCACAGATAACAGCGGCGCCCGTACGGACCGGAGGCCCGGGTAATAGGCACCACCGACGATGAGCTGCTCGTTGTCGCGGCGCACGACCGTGACCTGCGCGCCGTCGACGTATGTGCCGAACGGGGCCGCGAACTGCTGGTAGCGGACGTAGTCGAGGTTCAGCTTCGAGCTGTGCCACGAGGACGTAAGGCGCAGATCGCTGGGCACGGCGAACGACGCCGCCGCGCTGCCGGTCCATGTGAAGTGGCCGCTCGGCAGGCTTGCCGCCGCGACAGATGTTGCCGGCACGACCGTCGCCGAAAGCGCGAGCAGAACCGCGAGGATGGGACGCACCTTGATGCTCAGTGCGCTTCACCATTGGCTGCGATCTCGTCGAGGTACTTCGAGATCTCCGGCAGCGCGTATAGCCGGCGCTTGAAGTACTCGTTGACCGTGCCCATCGTTTCGTCGTGGAGCGCCTTGACCTCGACGCTGCGGTCGCCCTTGGTGCGCCCGGAGAGGTCGTCGCGGAAGCGCAGCAGCTGCGAAACGACCTCCGCTTCCTCAGGCCCGTCGAGCGCGGCGATGGCCGACATGATCAGCTTGTCGGCCTGGTCGATCATGACTTCGCGGTCGAACGGTGAGCCCTCGCTGGCCGCGTCGTCCAGGGTCCGGAGCAACGCGGCAATCTGGTAGAGCGCTGTGGTCGGCTCATCGAACAGCTCGCGGATGTAGGCCGCCTCCGCGTAATGGCTCGACAGCCGGAAGATGTTGTACAGCCGGCGCGCGACCTTGCCCCAGTTGGGGTCCTTGACGCTGTACTTCCAGACCTCATGCTCGAGCTGCTTGACGTACTCGTCGACCGCGTCCTTGGACATGTCCTTGACGATGCGGTCGAACATCGGGCGCGCGTCGGTGTCGATGTAGACCTCCTGGAAGTAAGGGTCCAGAAAGCCATCGAGCGGCACGATCTTGCCCTCGGGATCCTCCCAGGTCGGGTCTAGCACGTTGCTCGCATTCGACAGCTGCCCGCGCTTGGGATCAGCCACGACCCAGTCGAGCTTGCACCAGCCCGGGTTCTGCGCGGCCTCGGCCCACTTGACGACGCGGGTCGAGCCGTCGGCGGCGATGACGTTCATCTCGCCCGACTCAACCTCTGCCGGCGTCCACGAGATCGGGCTGCCCTTCTTGAATGCATTGCCGTCCTTGGTCACCTCGGCGTCCCAGGTCCCGAGCTTGACCTCCATCAGCCGATGGGTCGGCCCGCTCCGGGTGGCCATCGCCTTCTCGCGGATGAGCTCGCCCAGGATGCGCAAGGCCTCTTCCTTCGTCTGCGCCGTGATGTGGATGCGCTCGAAGAAGTCCGCATCGGCGGGGTACGCCTGGATGCGGCTCTGGGCGGCCGATCCGGACAGGGCGAGCGCGGTCTGGACACCGGGCTGGTTCTGGAAGCCGACAATCGGCGTCATCTTCTGAAAGCGCGCCAGGTCTGCCTCGTCGAGGTCGAGCATCGACGCGCGGTGGCCGAAGACGCCAGTGTCGACGTCGACCATCACGTCGCCGCCCTTGGACTCGGCCGCCATCGACTCAATCCAAGCGCGAGCCTCGCCGCCGTCGATCTCGACGCCCAGACGGCGGGCGGAATCGATCACACGCGTGATCGCATCGCGCTCGTCGGCGGTATCGGTCACGTGCGCCCCTCCTGAAACACCACGGCTGATGCCGCACAAGTGTCCGACATTTGGCAAACAGCCGAATTACAGCCTGACAGACCTCGGCCGACTGTGCGGACGACTCTTGCGGCGCGCGGTGCCTTACTGGTTGTCGATTTGCGCCCGCTGGAGCTTGCCCGAATAGTCGACGTAGATCGACTTCCACTCGCTGAACGTGTCCAGGGCCGCGTGACCCGCCTCGCGGTGGCCGTTGCCCGTCTGCTTCATGCCGCCGAACGGCAGGTGCGTCTCGGCGCCGATCGTGCCCGCGTTGACATAGACGATGCCCGTGCTGAAGTCGCGCATCGCCCGGAATGCGGTGTTCGTGTCGCGCGTGTAGATGCTCGATGACAGGCCGTAACGCGTGGAGTTGACGGCCATTGCCGCTTCGGCATAGCCGCTCACGCGGATGACGCTCAGCACCGGGCCGAAGATCTCCTCCTGCGCCACGCGGTCCATGGGCCGAACGCCATCGAGGATGGTCGGGCTGAAGAAGTGCCCGTTGGCCAGGCCCTCGCCGGTGGCAACCGACCCACCGGCTACGAGTCGGGCGCCCTCATCGGTACCCACGCCGACGTAACCGCTGACCTTGTCGCTCGCCCCGGAATTGATGAGCGGTCCGACGTCCGTGGTGGGCTCGAGGCCACTGCCCAGGCGAAGCTGGGAAGCCCTGTCGACCAACCGGCCGACCAGGTCGTCGGCGACCGATTCATCCACCACCAGCCTGCTGCACGCTGTGCAGCGCTGACCGGTTGTCCCGAACGCCGACCAGAGGATGCCGTCGACCGCGAGATCGAGATCCGCATCGGCCATTACTGCGATGGCGTTCTTGCCGCCGAGCTCAAGACTGACGCGCAACATTCGCCGGGCGCCGCGGCGCAGGATGTCGCGCCCGGTGTCGCCGTTACCGGTGAACGAGACGACGTTGACATCGGGGTTCTCGACGAGCGGGACACCCACTTCCGATCCCGAGCCTGTTACCAGGTTCACCACGCCCGCCGGAAAACCCGCCTCGGCCATCAATTCGACGAGCAGCACCGCGCAATGGGGCGTGTCGCTGGCCGGTTTCAGCACGACCGTATTGCCGCAGATCAAGGCGGCCGTCATCTTCCAGCACGGGATCGCGATCGGGAAGTTCCAGGGCGTGATGATCCCGGCCACGCCCACCGGCTGACGGATGCTCATCGCCCACTTATCGGGCAGCTCGGAGGGCACCGTGTCGCCGAACATGCGTCGGCCCTCGCCCGCCATGAGATAAGCAATGTCGACGCCTTCCTGGACGTCGCCGCGCGCCTCGGCGAGAACCTTGCCCATCTCACGGCTCAGTGCCCGAGCAAGCTCGTCTTTGTGCCCCGCCAGCAGCGCGCCGAAGGCATACATGATTTCGCCGCGCTTCGGCGCGGGCATGCCTCGCCAGGCCGGCAGCGCGTCCTCAGCTGCGCGTATGGCGGCAGCGACATCGGCCGCGTCACTCGCCGCGAAGTGGCCAACCAGATCGCGCGTATCGGCCGGGTTGCGCGACTCGAAGGTCGTGCCACTCTCCGCGGCGCGCCACTCTCCACCGATGAAGTTGCCGAACGTTGGGCTTGAATCGGTCACCGGCGAATTCTAGGTCGCGACCCGATCCACCAATCCGACTAAGTATCCAGCCACGTGAATAGTCAGCCTGCGGGGATTGTTAGTCGGATCTGTGGATGGTCCTCAGGCCGGCGGTCGCGCGCCCTGCGGCCCACCGGGCTAACCCTTGACGGCCCCGCCCGTGATGCCACGCACGAAGTAGCGCTGGAGTGCCAGGAAGATCGCAACCGGAACGACCATCGATACGAAGGCCGCCGCGGTCAGGAACTGCCAATCACCGCCACGCGAGGTGGCCGAATTGGCGAGCACGACCGACAGTGGCTGGGCACCCGGGTTGACGCCGAGGTAGACCAGGGCCACCAGCAGGTCGTTCCAGACCCACAGG
>JAXDLE010000102.1:0-8116 GCA_034666725.1 Chloroflexota bacterium | reverse complement strand
GTCGTGTGCGTCCTGTCCGGCGGCAACGTCGACCCGGCGTACTACCTCGAGTTCCTGCGCTCCTGACGAGCCCTATCATCAACTGAGATGGATCGCACCCACCCCAGCTTCTCGCTGCTCGAAGCGGCGCGCATCGTCGCTCGCAGCCCGGAGCTCGACACAAAGCTGGACGCTCTCTGTGGTCACGTACTGAGTGCCGCCGGCGCAACGGCGGCGGTCATCTATCTGCTCGATCCGGTCGCGAATATCCTCGTGCCCGCCGCCCAGTCGGGCATGCGCGGCAAGATGATCACGGCGCGCGCCGAGGTCTCGGTCGACGATCCCAACGAGCTCGTTGCGAAGGTCGCGCGCGATCGGCGCCAGATGAATGTCACCGGCGAGGAAGCGCAGAAGGCGTTCACCGGACAGGACATCGAGTGGCAGAGCGTCGTGGCTGTGCCGCTCATCGCCGCTGACGAGTCGGGCGGCGAGGATGCCGAGGGCGTCCTGCTCGCGGCCTATGAGGATGCCGAACCGCCCGAAGGATCGGACGACATGCTCACCGCGCTCTCCGATCTTTCGGCGGTGGCCATCCGCCAGGCCCGGTTGCAGCGCGCGCTGCTGGAGAGGGCCGACTGGATAGGCCGGCTGGCCAATACCGACCCGCTGACCGGCCTCGCCAACAAGGTCACGTTCGAGCGCATGCTCGAGCTCGAGCTGGCCCGGGCGACGCGACAGGAATCACAGCTCTCAGTGCTGCTATTCGACGTCGATGGCTTCGCGGAAATCAATACCGATGGCGGCTCGCCCGCGGGTGACGAGGTGCTCCGCCACGTCGCGGCGACGCTCGCCGACCAGGTGCGGCTCGTCGACACGGTGGCGCGCTATGGCAGCGACGAGTTCGCGCTGATTGCGCCGGGCGGCGGCGGTGAGGTGTGCGGCCGGCGCGTGCGCGACGCGCTGCTCAAGCGCGAGGCGGCGGGCAAACCGATCAGCGTCAGCATTGGGGCAGTTGTCTATCCGGTTGACGGCGCGACTTCGTCGGAGCTCCTGGCCGCTGCGACCAATGCACTGGCCGAGGCCAAACGGCGCGGGCGCGGCTCGATCTTTGTAGCGAGCGGTTCCTAGAGCAGATCCTCGACCGCGGCCCACACGGCGGCCGCGACGACATCCCGGTCCGCGGCGCCATTCACCACGCGCCAACGCCCCGCGTCGGCGGCGGCCATCTCCAGGTAGCCATCGCGCACGCGCTGATGGAAGTCGGTGCCGTGCAGGCTCGAGGTCTCGAAGCGGTTCAGCCCCTCTGCCGGACCCGAATGGCGCCGCGACAGGCCGTCCTCGACGCTGACATCGATGAGCACCGTCCGGTGTGGCATCAGCCCGCCTGTCGTCAACCGTTGGATCGCGCCCAGCTCCACGAGCGGCGCGCCACCGCCGTAGCCCTGGTAGGCGAGCGTGGAGTCGACGTAGCGATCGCTGATGACGAGGGCGCCGCGCTCGAGGGCGGGCCGGATCACCTCGATGACGCTGTGGTGGCGCGCGGCGTTGTAGAGCAGCGCGTCAGAAACGGCGGTGTGGCCTTCTCCTTCGAGGTCGAGCAGCACGTTGCGCACGCCCTCGCCGACGCGCGTCCCGCCCGGTTCGCGCGTCAGGACGACGGTCTTGCCCAAGCCCCGAATGTGCTCGGCGAGCAGCGTCGCCTGGCTGCTCTTGCCCGCGCCGTCTGGTCCCTCGATGGTGATGAATATTCCGCTCAATGCCGGCGAAGTCTAGGACGCGGCCGCGTTTGACCTCAGCTCGCCCGCCGCGACCGGATCGCCCGTGGGCTGAGCGACCCCGCCCGCGCGCTCGATGGTCAGCGCCACCAGGTTCGCGCCCGCCATGCCCGACATGCCGTCGAGAATCGCGTAGCCCTCGGCGTCGACGGTCATGAGCCCGGCGGATGTCGCTTGCCCGTCGACCAGGTACCACGCCTGGTAGGTCTGACCGGCGGGTGCGTCGGGCAATCCGACCATAACCAGGTAGCCGGCACCGCTCGCAGGGAACGCCGCGAAACCGTGCGCGCCATCCGCGGCGCCCGTGCCGGACAGAAGCGCGACCGTCGCATCGGGCTGGGCCATTACGTCGATGGCGGCGGCGACCTGATTTGACCGCTCGGCTTCGCGGTCAGCGCGCTGCTGAGCGGTGTAGGCGAAGCCACCGACCACGGCGATGATCAGAACGGCCGCGAGACCGGCAACCCACCCGAACCGCGGTCGTCCCGCCTGACGCGTGACCTGCGGCGCAGCGGAGCGCGGCATGTCCCAGACGGCTGCCGGCTTGCCGGCTCCGGCTCCGGCTCCCGCTCCGGCGCGGTAGTCGGCCATCACCTTCATCTTCAGTGAAGCGGGCGCGCCAGCCGGCTCGGCGAGCGACGCCAGGGCCGGCGCAACGGCACCCACCTCGGCGAACTCGTCGTGTGTCTCCTGGCAGGAGGCCAGGTGCGCATCGACCTGCGCGCGCTCATCGGGATCAAGCGCGTCGAGGACATACAGCCCGGCGAGCTCGATCGCTTCCGCGTGGTTCATGCCGCCTCCCCCTCGAGGGTGCGGCGCATCTGTAGCAGCCCGAGCCGCACGCGGCTCTTGACGGTGCCCAGCGGCGTGCCCGTGCGCGCCGCGATCTCAACCTGGGTCAGGCCCTCGAAGTAGGCCAGTTGGATCGCCTGACGCTGAGCTTCGGGCAGGGCGGCCATAGCCGTGTCAATCGTGGCGCGGTCGAGAGTCTGCGCGACCTCGGGCCAGACGTCGGGCGCTGTCAGCGCCGGATCGTTCGTCTCAATCTCGGGCAGGGCGCTCGTCGGCCGGCGGCGCCGAACAATGTCGATTGCCCGGTGGTGAGCGATCGACAGCATCCATGTGCGCACCGTTGAGCGCCCCACCGCATACCGCGCGGCATTGCGCCAAACACCGACAAACGCCTCTTGGACAGCGTCCTGGGCGAGTGCCGGGTCCCGCGTTATGCGCATTGCCAGTCCGTACATCATGGCCTGATAGCGGTCATACAAATCGGACAGAGCGCCTTCGTCCGGGCCGGCCGCGAGTCGCTCGAGGAGCGCTTCGTCGGACGGTCCAGCACCACGCACACCGTCAGCGGCTCCCGCTTCTGCCGGGCCGCTCAACCGTATGTGCGCAACAGGGCGCCTATTGGTTCACATCCACTTTCTCGACGCACGAACGAAGTTTAGTCGCGGCCATTCCACGGCCAGATTGCAAGGTCGATTCATCCCTCGGAGTGCGTTCTGCGTAAGGCGAGCAGGGATCCCGGAATTTTCCGTCGTTCCGAGAGGAGGTCGCTTTACGAGAGGGCTGTTCCGCCGCGCGTCATCGACGCAGGCAGTCACTGCTCATTCCATTTCCCTGAGGAGGTAATTCCTGATCATGCGCAACACGCGCAGGCGTGCATCGGCGGCATCGCTCGCCAGCTCGCTGCTCATCCTTACGCTCGGCCTGGCCCCCGCGGTCAACGGCGCGGATCACCTTGATTCGCCGGTTGTCGCCGCACAGGGCTCGGTCGACATCACCGACGTGTATGCGTTCACCGCCAGCAGCGGCAACGCGACCGTCTTCATCGTCGGCGTCAACCCCGGCGCAGGCGCCCTGCCCAACTCGGGCACGACGTTCGGCTCGGGCGTGGATTACAAGATCAAGGTCGACACCAACGGCGACCTGATTCCTGACATCCATTACCTGTACCGCTTCGGCGCACCCAACGGAATGGGCGTCCAGAGCCTCAAGATGTGGCGCAACGGCGTCCTCACGGTCAACGGCTGGACCGACCAGGACAACCTCCTGCCCGGTGGCGGTCGAACGACGGCGGGCCTGTATGACGATCCGTTCTTCTTCGACCTGGCGGCGTTCCAGGGCGCAGTGCTCATGTCCGGCAACGGGCGCACGTTCTGCGACGGTGGAACAACCGACTTCTTCCTCGGCCTCAACCTCAGCGCGATCGTTCTGCGCGTGCCCAACAGCTCGCTGGGCGGCAACGGCGTGAACATCGGTATCTGGGCGACGACCGAGGCAGTGCGCGGTGGCAAGCGCGTTCAGCTGGACCAGATGGGCCGGCCCGCGATCAACACCGTGTTCAACAACCAGTCCAAGCAGAAGCAGGACAGGGACGCGTTCAACCGAACGCAGCCCAGCGAGATGGTGACCGCGGGTTACCGCGATCACGCCGAGGACGTGCTGACGGCACTTGGTGCCGCCAACCCGGCCGGTCTGGCCGCGGTGCTCTTCCCCGACGTGTTGACCTTCCAGACCGGCAACATGGCCGGCTTCCTCAATGGCCGCCGGTTGGCCAATGACGTGATCGATGCCGAGCTCGGGCTCGTCACGAATAACGGCATCACGACCGACTGCATCGCCAACGACAGCGCCTTCCCGGGCGTCTGGCCGTACCTGGCACCAGCCAACCCGTAAGTTGAACGCCCTTTCGGCGTTGACTCGGAGCCCGGGGGCCGCCTCACGGCGGTCCCCGGGCAACCGGGCCCGCTTTGTCCGCTCCCTGTTCTCGCGCCGCGCGGCCCTGCTCGTGCCGCCTCTGTCCGCGCTCGTGGTCGTCCTTGCCGTCCAGCTGTGGCCGCATCCCGTGGCCGCGCCGGTCAACAACAACACGCCGATCGTCGAGGGCGCCGACAACCTGACTGACGTCCGCCCGCCCGGCGAGGTCATCGCCGTAGCCGGTGTCGACACGACCGAAACAGACCGCAAGATCGCGTTCTGGCAGGCGCGTATCAGCGCCAACGCGCGCGACGACATCTCGTGGACCTACCTCGGCGACCTGTTCGAGATCAAGGGCCGCCAGACCGGTGACATCGCCAACTACATCAGCGCGCGTGACGCGTACGCGACCGCGCTCGACATCGCGCCGCTGTCACCCGCGGCCGCCGTGGGCGCCGCGCGCATCTCAGCAACACTGCACGACTTCCTGGCGGCCCAGGCCCTCGCCACCGCGGTCCTCGAATCTGACCCGTATGCGACCGCCGCCCTCGCCATCCTGTTCGACGCATCCCTCGAATTGGGCGAGCTCGACACAGCCGAGCACGCGCTGACGCTGCTCATGCAGCGCGTCGAGACTCCCGCCGTTGTAGGTCGCCAGGCGCGACTCGCCTTTGTGCGCGGCGACACCGCGGGTGCGCTCGAGCTCTCCGATAGGGCCGTGCTCGACTCGATCACCGGCGGCGATGCCGCGTCAAGCGTCGCCTTCTACCAGTACGCGCACGCGGAGTACGCGTTGCTGGCCGGAGACGTCGATACGGCGCAAGCCGGCTACGCGGCGTCGCTCGTAGCAATGCCGGGCTATCCCCTGGCGCTCTTCGGGGAGGGCCGGGTGGCCTACGCACAGGGCAACATCGCGCATGCGATCGCCCTGATCGAGGCTGCCACCGCCGCGCTGCCGCGGCCGGACATGGTCGCGTACCTGGGTGACCTGTACGCGCTTGACGGTCGTCCCGAGGACGCGACCGAGCAGTACGACACGGTCGCCTTCATTCACGGCCTGGCCGCTCAGGATGGCGCCAAGGTCTACGACCGCGAGTACATCGGCTTCCTCGCCGACCACGGCCGTGACACCGCCATCGCGATCGACCTCGCCACCTCCGAGCTCGTCGCCCGGAAGGACACGTACGGCTACGACGCGCTCGCCTGGGCGCTCCATGCCGCAGGTAATGACGCGGACGCTTTGACCAACGCGCGGCTCGCACTGGCGAGCGGCACGCAGGACGCGCGCCTGCTCATCCACGCCGGGCTCATCGAGCTCGCCAACGGCCTCACCGCCGACGGCCAGGCCCATCTGCACGCCGGGCTCGCGCTCAGCCCGTCCTTCTCGCCGCTGGTCGTCGAGCAGGCACGGGCCCAGGTGACGCCATGAAGCGCCGGCATTTCGCTTCTCTCGCTCTCTCCCTCGCGGCGCTGGCACTCGTCGTCCCGGCGGCGAGTGCCCACCCGCTCGGCAACTTCACGATCAACCACTACAACGGCATTCGCGTCGGGACCGAGGCCGTCGTGATCGACCACGTCACCGACTTCGCCGAGATCCCCACCTTCGCCGAGCGGCGGGCAATGGACGCCAACGCCGACGGCTCGATCAGCGCTGTTGAAGCGGCCGACTACCAGCTGTCCGCCTGCAATGGCCTGACCACGACGCTCCTGCTGACCGCCAACGGCTCGGTCCTGGCGCTAACGCCGATTGCGACCGGGCTCCACTTCGCGGCCGGTTCCGGCAGTGACGTGATGCGCCTCGTCTGCGTTCTGCGCGCGCAGCTCGCGCTTCCGGCGAGCGGCACGACCTTCGAATTCAGCGATCCATCCTTTGCCGAGCGGCGCGGCTGGCGCGAGATCGTCGTCGAGGGCGACGCCGCCACGATCACCGAAACAGAGGCGGCCGCTGCAGGAGTCTCGGCGCGTTTGACGTCGTATCCGTCCGAGCTGCTTTCCCTGCCGCTCGACCAGGCCAGCGCGACGTTCACGGCGCGCCCCGGTGGCGCCGCACTGCCGCCCGCCTCGTATCCGGACGCCACGCCGGTTGGGGCGCCGAGCGTTCCGCAGCCCGTCGCCGAGCCGGTGGACACAGATCCGGTCCCCGCGGTCCCGGGTGGCACGACAGACCTCGGCGCGGATGTCACGGCGCTCTTCCAGGCGCCCGATCTGACCCCGCCGATCATCCTGCTGTCGCTCCTCGTGGCAACCGCGCTCGGGGCGCTGCATGCCCTGTCGCCCGGCCACGGCAAGACGGTCATGGCGGCTTATCTCGTCGGGTCACGTGGCAACGCGCGCCAGGCGATTGGCCTTGGACTGACAGTGACCGTGTCACACACACTGGGGGTCCTCGCGCTCGGGCTGCTCAGCCTGTCCGCGGCCGCGATCCTGCCACCTGAAAGGCTCTACCCGATCCTGAGCATCGCGTCCGGCGCGATCGTCGTCGTCGTCGGCGCGTATCTGCTCATGACGCGACTACGGAGCTGGCGCCGCGAGTCAAGGGCGCATCGCCACCAGGACGACCATCAACACGGCTCCGACCACCCGCATAGGCCCGAGGGCTGGCACGAGCACGATGGCATGGGCCACACCCATCTGCCACAGCAGGGCATGGGTCGGCGCGGACTGTTCGCCCTGGGTCTTTCGGGCGGGATGATCCCGTCGGTGTCGGCCTTGCTGGTGTTGATCGGCTCGATCTCGATCGGTCGGCCGGCATGGGGCATCGTCCTAACGGTGGCCTTCGGGTTGGGCATGGCAGCGGTGCTGGTTGGAGTCGGTATTGCCCTGGTTCACGCCCGCAAGCTGGTCGAGCGTCTCCCGGTCGCCCGCACGCTGCGCTTCGGTCAGCGTCTGCCGGTGCTGACTGCCGCGGTGGTGCTCATCGCCGGACTACTGATCGCGGGCCAGGGCCTGGCTGGTCTGGGGTAATCCGAAACTTCGCCGGCTAGCGGCGAATGCGCGCCGCTCCGTTGTCGGGGTATAGGCGCACCCTTCGGTAGGGCTCGCGGCCACGCGAATGCGACACGACGTTGGCCCGCTCGGCCATCTGGTGCTGCAGCCTGCGGATGTACGCGTTCTGGGGTGAGAGCTCGACCGGCTTCGCCTGTTCCGTAACCAGGCCTATCGCCTCCTCGACCTCGCGCAGGGCGGCGTCGCGCGGATCGACTTCCAGGGCGAAGACTGAGGTGAGGGCCGACTCAATCTGGACCATGGTGTTCGACTTCAACACGAAGATCGGCAGGCCGCGTTCCTCCGCCTCGCGCAGCGCCGGGGCCTTCTGCTTGAAGTAATTGCGCAGGGTCACCACGACATCCGCCTCGTCCGCCTCGCGCACGATCGTGACCGGCAGCTGGAGCTCGCGGATCGCCTGCTCGAGCTTCTTGTTGCTGACGCCGAACCCAAGGACCTTCAAAGTCGGCAGTGAGCCGGAGCCGACGGCCGGCAGGAGAGTAGGCCGGCGCTCCCCGGTCAGCTCCTCGTCGTCTTCGTCCGAATCGTCGTCGGCGAGGAAGTCCGCCTGCTCGAACTCATCCGACATCGACTCCGACGCGTCCAGCAACCGCGGTGGCGCAGGCGCGAAGCCTTCCTCGACCCGCATCTCGTCAATGGCACGCGCGGCCGAC
>JAXDLE010000101.1:0-15521 GCA_034666725.1 Chloroflexota bacterium | reverse complement strand
CAGGACTTTGGGTTCAGCGGAGACCTGGGCAGCTTCGTTCTCGATGACGACAGCAACGCCGTCCGCTCGCGCTCGCGAACCGTGACGCTTTCTCCAGGCACGTACGACGTGACCCAGGGGGCCGTCGCGGGATGGACCCTGATCGGTCTGTCCTGCAACACGGGCGAGACGACCAGCACGTCCACCCGAACGGCGACCATCGTCCTGGCCTCCGGCGAAAACGTGATTTGCACCTTCACGGACACTCTGCGCCTGGCCGACGCAAAGATCTCGAAGACGTCCGCGAGTGGCTACCGAGGCAATGACATCTACTCGGATAGCGTCCTGGTGAGCCAGACGCGTAACCGAGCCGTTGCCCGGAATCACACCCGCAGCTTGTTCCTGCGGTTCGAGAACGACAGCTTGGCCACCGACTCCTTCACGGTCGACGCGAACTTGAGCGGCTCGGCCTCGTTCACGGTGCAGTTCTTCAGCGGCGCAACAGACATCACCGCGGCGGTCCTGGCCGGGACATACACCGTGAACAACCTGGCCGCCGGCGGACAGGTGACCATAGAGATGCGCGTCACCGCGGCTGGGAACACTTTGGCAAGCGCCACCCGCAATGTCGACGTGTTCGTGAATTCGAACAGTGAGCCATCTGCAATGGACGTCGTTCGGGGGCACATCACTCGGGCGTAGGCGGCTACAGCGCAAAGCTTGAAGAGGAGTTGCACATTGGGCGGCTCCTCTTCTGTATTTGGTTAGCGAACAGAGCGCGTGCGCGACAAGGGGCGCATGCGCCATCATCGTTCCGTGATTTCTGGATCAAAGGTCACTTCGATGCACGACGCGATCGCCGAGCTGGTGCGCGACGGAGATAGCGTTGCGATCGAGGGTTTCACGCACCTCATCAGCTTTGCCGCGGGGCACGAGATCATCCGCCAGGGCCGGCGCGACCTGACTCTGGGCCGGCTCACGCCCGATCTCGTCTACGACCAGATGATCGCCGCGGGCGTCGCTAGCAAGCTCGTGTTCAGCTGGCTGGGCAACCCGGGTGTGGGCAGTCTGCATGCGGTACGTCGGTGGGCAGAGGCGAAGCCGAGCAAGCTCGAGCTCGAGGAGTACAGCCACTTCGGCATGGTGTGCCGCTACACGGCCGGCGCGATGAACCTGCCGTTTTTCCCGTTGCGCTCGTATGAAGACACCGATCTACCAAAGGCGAACCCGCTCATCCGGCCGATCAAGTCGCCCTACTCGGATGAGGAGCTCTACGCCGTCCCCGCATTGAAGCCTGATGTCGCCATCATCCACGCGCAGCGTGCCGATGCTGCAGGTGACACGCAGGTGTGGGGCCTGCTCGGCTGCCAGAAGGAGGCGGCCTTCGCCGCGTCGCGCGTGATCGTCGTTGTCGAAGAGCTGGTCGATGAAACGGTCATCAGGGCCGATCCCAACCGGACGATCCTGCCCGGCCTCGTGGTCGATGCCGTCGTAGTCGAACCTTTCGGCGCTCATCCGTCCTATGCGCAGGGTTACTACGACCGCGACAACACTTTCTACCTCGAGTGGGACAAGATCTCGCGCGAGGAGGACTCGCTCCAGGCCTGGCTCAGCGAGTGGGTACACGGCGTCGCCGATCGCCACGAATACATCGCGAAGATGGGCGAGCAACGCCTGCTCGGACTGCGCCCCACGCCCGCGCCGAGCGGCTCGGTCGACTACGGGGAGTACCGGTGAGCGCGTCCGCGCCCGGCACTGCTTTCAGTGCCTCGGAGATGATGATCGTCGCTGCCGCGCGCGAGCTCGCCAGACAGCGCGTCTGCTTCGTCGGCGTGGGCCTGCCGAACATTGCCGTCAACCTGGCCAAGCGCACCGTGGCGCCGGAGCTCGAGCTGGTCTACGAGGCCGGCGTGTTCGGCGCCCGTCCAGCGCGGCTGCCGCTGTCGATCGGTGACCCGACCATCGTCACCCACGCCACCGCTGTGACGAGCATGTTCGAGCTGTTCGGCTACTACCTTCAGGGCGGGCTGATCGACGTCGGCTTCCTGGGCGCGGCGCAGATAGATCGCCACGGCAATCTCAATTCGACGGTGATCGGCCCATACGACGCGCCAAAGACGAGGCTTCCCGGCTCGGGCGGGGCATGCGAGATAGCGCAGAACGCCAAGTCGATCTTCGTGATCATGCGCCAGTCCCCGCGCTCCTTCGTTGAGCGGCTCGACTTCCGCACCTCGGTCGGGACGCGGGTCCGCGTCGTCATCACGGATCTTGGCGTGTACCACCTCGTTGATGGCGAGTTGACACTCGATGCGCTCCACGAGGGGGTGACGATCGAGCAGGTACAGGGAGCGATGGGCTGGACGCCGCGCGTCTCAGCATCGTTGGCGCAGACCCCCGCGCCGACCGACGGGGAGCTGCGCATGATTCGCGAGGAGCTCGACCCGGCCGGCATCTACACGAAGTAGGATTCGCCGCCAACACGCCGACGAGCGGGCCTAGGGCCGGCGCGGCGCCTCGCTACGGCGGCGGGCCGACAGCAGCAATAGCACACCGAGAACGATGATCAGCACGGGCCAAAGTGCGCCCAGCTGCGGAATGTCGACCAGCCTGCCCGATATCTGGACGAAGCCGATGAGCCCGAAGATCGCCGCTCCCCACAACGGCCAGATGCTGCGCGCGCCGCGGGCGTAGTTGAGCAGCCAGATGAGAAGGAATGCGGCCGCGAGCGCGAGGGCGGTGAGCCCGGGGCCGTCGTATACGTGGAGCTCGCGCGCCAAGCCTGCCAGCCCAAGGGCCAAGATCAGCAGGCCCGGCACGACAGCCCAGCGTGAGCCGCCGAAGAGCCACGCTGCCAGGAAAACGGCACCCAGTGCCGTAAGCACCAGAGTCCCCGCGCTGACGCCGGGCACGAAGTGTTGGATCAGCAGCCCGGCTCCGACTAGCACGAGGAGCAAGCCCAGCCAAGGGAAGTTCCCGCCGCGCTGAGTCCAGTTCCAGGCGGCCCATTCCGGACCCTGCTGTTGGGGCGCGCCCGGCGTCACATTGCGTGGCTCGTTCATGGCTCAATCATCGGCGGTTCCGGCCAAACGCACAGCGGATAGGAAGGCGCGAAACAGGGTCGTGGCGTCCGCTGCCGAGTAGCTGATGGCGCGGTCGCCGGTGCGCGAGAAGCCGGGGATGGTCGCCGCGACATCGGCCTGGCCGGCGTTGGCAAACTCGATGCGGAGATCGAAGGGTGCCGGCAGCGTCAGCGGCTTCATGTTGGAGCGCCCCGCCACCGCGCGTTTGGCGGCGGCCTTGATCAGATCGCGCGCCTTCGACGGGTGGAGCGAGTCCGCGGCCTGCCATGACACGCCGCGCTTGACGATGACGCGCTCTGCCCAGGGCAGCCAATCGGCGAGCTCGTCCGCGAGCGCATCGTCGCCGCTCACCATCCCGACGGGGATGCCGAGCGCGCCCAGGTACAGCCCGTTCAGCGCCGCTTCAGTGATGGGCCGGCCGTTGATCTCGGCCAGCGTGACGCGGCCGGTGTACGTGTGGGCGATCGTCCCGCGTGGATGCCCCGCGCGCGCGTGGTAGCCGACGAACAGCGCCACGGCGAACTTCCCATCCGACGCAGCCTCGACCATGCTCCAGGGCTTCTTGCCCTGGACGAGGCGCGCCCGAGGATCGAGCTCTTCGGGCGTCAGGTTGAACATCTGGCCGTGGCTGTCGTTGACCACGACCTCAGTCGCGCCACCATCGAACGCACCGCTGATGGCCGCGTTGGCTTCGCCATTCATCAGCTGAACGGCCTCGGGATAACCGGCGTCGCCGCGTGTTGTCGGCTTGGCGTGGCTGATCCCCGCCACGCCCTCCATGTCGACCGAGATGTAGACGCGCGTCATGTGGCGCAAGGATATGCGCCGCCGCGACCGACCCTGCTAGCTGCCGAAGATGACCGTGAACTCGACGCGGTCAATGACCATCGTCGAGGCGAGCATCGTTGCAGCGATGGCCGAGATGTCGCTCGTCTGGGCGGCGTGGAAATACCAGCAGCCATCCGCATCGGGCTGCTCGATCTCGTACTCGCGCGGCTCGGAACCGGTCGGTCCGTAGACCTCCCAGAAGTCGCCGCGGCCGCTGCCGCAGATCGCGACGCTGACGCTGGTAATGCTCGCGCCCGCCGGCAGTCGCGCCGGGTCGAGCGTGTACGTGACCCACAGCGCGTCAGGGCTGTCCTCGGTCGTGCGCAAAACGAGAGAGTCGCCGTCGAGCAGCAACGAGCCGCCTTCGGGGACCTGGTAAGAGGTGTAGTCCTTGCCGAGCATCGTGAAGGTCTGGCCCTCGCCTGGCTTGCTGCTCGACGGCACGAACGATGGCGGCAGCGTGCGCAGGGGTGCGGGCGATGGGCTGGGCGTGACCAACGCGGTCGTCGCAGACGGCGAAGCCGTCACCGCGGGCATTGCGCTGGGCAGGCTGGGGCTGGGGCTGGCGGTCGGTGCGGGTGTCTCGATCGGAGCGCTTGTTGGCGCGACGGTAGGTGCCGGCGTAGGGGTCGCCGCGAGGCCGCCCAACGGGGAGCGTCCAGTGCCGATCATCCACACGGAGATCAGTAGCGCGAAAGTCACCAGGAAGCTGCCGACGAGCAGCGCGAAACGTCTCACTGGGCTATTCGGCGAGCTGGATCACGGTCGAGCCACCGGCGAAGCCGGAGGAGTTGAAGGTGAAGCGCGCGGTTGCGCCGTTCTGGACGAGGAGCTTGCCGGTGAGAATCTGCAGGTTGGCAGTGCCGGCGGCCTTGATGATCGCCGTCGTGTCCTTGTTGGCGCCATAGATCGTCCCCGAGATGCCGCCCAGGCAGCCCTGCGGCTGGCCCGACGCCGCAACCGTCGCGCACTGGGCGACGTTGTTGGGCTTGATCGTGATGTCGTCGTTGCTCAGGCGCTCGACAAAGATCGTCATACCCGCCCACTGGCCAACTGTCGGCGGCGACAAAATGACGGTCCCGGTCGTTTCAATGTCGACCGGTCCTGCGTTGCCCGTGTGGCCGCTCTGCGGGCCGCTGTAGATGGTCACGCCGACGCCGCTGACGCTGCCGTTCTGAGCGACCTCGAAGCCGGTTCCGCCGGCGAGGTAGTACATGCCTGGCGCCATCGTTACGACCGCGTTGCCGTCGATCCTGATGCCGCCGACGTAGATCCCGGGCTGGATGGTGGTCACGGTCGAGCCGCCGACGTGCAGGTTGCTGGTGCGAATGACCGGGAAGTCGGCGTACACCGGCACCGGATAGTTGGCCAGCGGATCGGCGAGAACCGGCTGGCGAATGCATACGTTGGAGACGATGCCAAGGCCCGGATAAGCCAGCGGATCAGGCCGGTCAATTGCCGCGCAGCTTGCCGAGGTGGCCTGGGCGATGCCGTTGTCGTGGGTTTCCCAGCCGCCAACGACCGAGATGTGTTGGGCGGTGATCCGGCCGCCGGTGCCGAAGATGTCGAAGGCGTCGCCACCCACATACCAGTCCTTCAGCTTGACCGATGATGTCGGATCGCTGGCCACGGACCCGTTGCCCGAGTTGACGTAGATGTCACCGTCGACGATCAGCGTCGAGCCGAGCTGCACTAACAGCGTGTGGTTCGAGTGGGTCGAGTTGAGCGAGCAGAACGTGCAGTTGGCGGCCGCGGCGCCCTGGGTGCGCAGGGCCGAGGCCGTGGCGCTGGCCGATGGCGTCCAGGTGTTCTGACCCATGACGCGACTGAACGTCGTCGCCATCGATCGCGAGACGGTAACGCGCACGTAGTTGCAGCCCGTATGCGAACCGCCAGTGGCCGGGTATTCGACATTGACCGTGCTGAAGCCATTGAAGCCGGCGACCGTCGTGGCGGCTGTCTGGGCTACGGCGAGGCCGGCCGCGTTGCACGCGAACCCGGCGTCAGCGATGGCCTTCGCAGCAGCGATGGCTGCGAGATCGGCCGCGGCCTGCGCCTGGCGCCGATTTGCCCAGGCCATGCCGCCGTCGACGAGCAACCCGGCGCCGCCGATGATCACCACCAGCAACAGGGCGAACAGGACGAGCGCCTGGCCACGCTGGCCGTCGCGCCCATCAGCCGGTTCTGAGCGGCGCCGAAGATCTCGGTTCATGGGATGAAGCCGCGCGATGTTGAAGTGACGTTGATGGTGCCGCCCAGGACCTGGCTGAGAATCGGCGTCAGCAGCGCGACCTGGCTATTGACAGTGACCACGACGATCTCTCCCGACACTGCACCGTCGGGATAGAAGCAGTCGGCGCAGCCCTGGCCGACGATGTTGGCGTTCGTCAGACCAACCCCCGCGGCACTGTTGATGGCCGCGTTGCGGATCAGGCTGTACTTCCATGAGGCGTCGGCCGCTTCAAGAGTGCCCGCGCGCGAGGCTTCGCGCGCCGCCTGTTCGACCGTGTTCTGGGTATAGATGACGCGCCCGAAGTCGAGCAGCACGAACAGGATCGCGGCGAAGACCGGCACGATGAGCGCGAACTCGACGAGCGCCTGGCCGCGCTCGCGCGTTGCGGTGTGCCGGCTGTGCTGGCGCCCGCTCACATGTCCACCCGAGCGGTGCTCGTGGCCGTGAGGGTGATGTTGCCGCCCCAGAGCTGGCTGAGCAGCGGCGTTAGCGGTGTGAATCGATACGTGGCCGTGACCGTCACGTACTTCGGGCTTGTCACCGACGCGCACGTCGATGTCGGTGCGCCGGGGCCCAGGCCGCACAGTGGCTGGGAGAGTGTGATCTGGGTGCGGTCCATACCGGACGCCTCAGCGGCGATGCGGTAGGCGAGGCTCTGCGGATCTGCGGCGTAATTCGCGGCACCTGCGCCGGGCGGGCACGACACGGTCACCGGCATCCCGGCGTCGGCATCGGCCGGGTCGCCGGGGTCGCGGCACCACGCGTTGTAATTGCCCTTGTAGGCGAACATCGCCGCGTTGCGCACGCCGTTGGTGAGCTCGATCTGCGCCGTGAAGACGCGCGAACCATCGACGACCGCCAGGGTCGCCATGAGGAAGACAGGCAGAATCAGCGCGAACTCGACCACGGTCTGTCCACGTCCCCTGCGGCGCGCGCGGATTGCGCGTGGTGACATGGCCAGAGCATCGCCTTTGGCAGCCGGCGCTGCAGTCAACCAGCCGGTAATCGGACGGGGGTACGTTCGTACCAGACGGCGCCGCGTCCCGGACTAGCCCGACCCTCCCCGACTGATCCGAGCCCGCCCTAACTCCTCCGGACCGGACCCTCACGCGCCGGGGCCCCCAACCAGACCGAACCACTCGCAAAGTGCTCGGCCTTCCAGATCGGGGCGCGCGCCTTGAGCTCCTCGATCGCGTATCGGGCGGCGTCGAAAGCCGCGCCGCGATGGGCGGCTGCTGCGACGATGACGACACTCGCCTGGCCGACGTCGACCGCGCCCGTCCTGTGAACGATCGCCAGCCGGTGCACTCCGAAACGCTCCTCAATCTCGGCACCGATCGCGCGCAGCACGTCGAGCGCCATCTCCTCGAATGCCTCGTACTGGAGCCGATCAACTCGCTCGCCCGCGTGCTGCGCGGCGGCCGCTTCCTCGCCCGGCGCCGGCGTTCCCGGCGTTTCGCGCGTCTGCCCGACGAACACGACGACTGCACCGTCCGCGGCCGTGGGTACGGTCGCACGCAGCTCAGTGACCAGATCGTCGTCAATCGGCTCTTCGCGGATCTCGACGCGCAACATGGTTTCGTCGTCGCTGCCGCCGGCAACGGGTGGGATGAGGACGAGCTCGTCGCCGTCCTCGAGCCGCGTTCCGGCACCGGTGTATTCGCGATTGCGCGCGAATCGCACGACCTCGCGCGATTTGGCTAGCTCCGGCGCCAAGACGATCAGCGCCTGCCACGCGTCCTCGATCGTTGCCCCTTGCGCGAGCTCGAGCGAACGGTCGCGCCAGCCCGCCTGCTGGCGCAGGATGGCGAACAGCCGGACTGTCACCGTGATCACAGCAGGAGCCGGCTCGAGAGGTACAGCGCGGCCGCGCCGATCGTGCCCGCCATCACGGCGGCGAGGTTGATGTACAGCAGGCCCGTCGCGGACTCCATCGAGCGCGTCAACGCCGTCCGCCACGCCATCCACGTCAGAACTAGCGGGAAGAGCAGCGTCACGATCAAGCGCAGGACGACGAGCAGCAAGTTACCCCCGGTAAACGCATCGAATGCTCCCTGGCCGGGTCCGCCGCCGAGCGTCGTCCAGACGACGAACAAGAGCACCTGAAGGCCGATCACCCCGAGCACCAGCCTCGCCTGCAGCACCAGTGGGCCTTCGGAGATCTTGGGCGTCACGAGGTACCAGTGACCGAGGATCACTGCGGCCAGCGAGCCGCCGGTCGCCAGGGACAGGACGACCAGTTGGACGAGCAACGGCACGCCGTCGACGGCAGCCGCCGCCCAGCCGAATGCCGTCGCTGCCAGGACAATGGATCCACCCACCAGGCCGACGAGTTCGAGCACAAGGGCCGCGCGCGCGCGACGGGCAAACACCGGGTAGAGCAACGCAGCCGCGGCAAACGCGCCGAGGCCATATTGCCGAAGGAGGTAGAGGTCGGCCGGGACGGTGCGCACCACCTCCGGAGTCCCAGCTAGCAGGCCCCCCAATTTGATGGCCAGTGTCAGGAGCGCCAAGAGGCCCGCGCAGAACGCGGTGAAGCCCAGGTAGCCGCGCGTCGCATCGGTTCGCCAGCGGGTGATGACGACGAACGCGAACGAGCCGAACGCCATCGAGGACAGCAGCACAGACGCGACGTAGGGCAGGCTGTCGACGATTCGCATCAGCCCTTGTCGAGCGCCTCGAGCACGGGCGCGCACTCGGCGATCGCCTCGAGCGTGATCGGGTCGAGCACGAGCTGCACGTGGCTGATGCCGGCTGCCGCATAGCGGCGCAGGATCGCGGCCATCTCAGCGGGCTTCGTTCCATCGTGGGGCGGCGTCGGCTCGACGTACGAGCTCCGCCGGCCTTTGCCCCCGGCCATTTGAACCAGCACGGTCACAGTGCGCGCGATCTCCGATGGGTCGCGGCCCGCGACGCGCGCAGCCCCGTCCACTTGAGCCATCAACGGCGCAAGATTCTCCGGCCGGTTGCCGAACTTGTCGTGCCACTCATTCCACGCATCCACGTGCGGTGCGGTGATGGCCAACATGCGCGGCGAGGTCGAGCCGACCATGAGCGGCGGACCGTTCGGATGGCGCTCCGTCGCGCCGCGTGGCAGCAGCTCGGCGTCGCGCGCCGTGTAGAACTTGCCCTCGAAATCGATCCGGCCGTCGCGCAACAGCGTGCGGATGATCGTGAACGCCTCCTCGAAGCGGCTGACCCGCTGGTCGAATGGGAAGCCAAAGGCGGTGTAGTCGGGCTCGTTCCAGCCCGCGCCCAGCCCGAGAATGAGCCGGCCGCCGCTGATCTCATCGACGGTCGCGGCGAGCTTGGCCAGCATCGGTGGGCTGTGGAACGAGGTCGACGCGACGAGCGGCCCGATCTCGACGCGCTTCGTGGCTTCGGCGAGGCCGGCAAGCGAAGTCCAGACCTCCCATGGGCCGACGTTGCCGTCTGGCCGTCGGTACAGCAGGTGGTCGCCCACCCACAGCGAGTCGAAGCCGATGTCCTCGGCGGTCTGCGCCATGTCACGCAGCTCCGGCCAGTGCACCGCGCGCTCGACCTCGGGCAGTTGAACCCCGACCTTGAGCGGCCTGTCATTCACGGGCCCGAGTCTATCGGGCCAGCCTCCCCGACCCGGCCGTGTGGTTTCGCCCGGACAGAATCATTCGGCCCCGTCTTGCGACGGGGCCGAATGGCGGAGCCGGGGATGTGCGGCTAGTTGCGGGAGTCGGTTGACCACATGGCCTTGACCGGTGCCTTGACCATGCGGCGGTTGCGACGCCAGCCGCTGCCGAGGGCCAGGGCCGCAGCGAGGACCACGATCAGGGCCCCTGCCAGCAGCGCCCCACCGGTGCTGGTGCTCGCGGCGATGGCAGTGGCCACCGTCGTGTCAGGCAGCGTCGGCGTCGGCGTCGGGTTGTTCGGCGCGGTCGGCGTGGGAGTCGGCCCACCCCCGACCTTGTAGCAGAACGACAGGAAGGTGATCGAGGTCGTCGTACCGATCCCGTTGGCGGCCACGACCGTCGGGTTGTACTCGAACAGTGCGCCGCCGGTCGCCGTTCGGGCGAAGACCGAGCTGATGCCGATGTTCGAGGACCAGTTGAACGTGTGGCCGTTGAAGCTGTTGACGTTGATCGAGACCGTGCCGTCACCGAAGACCCCGTTGCCGTTGATCAGCAGCGACACGAGAGAGCTGTTGCTGATCTCGACCATCGTCAGGTCGGGTCGGTTGGTGAGACAGGTCGTGGTATTCGGGGTTGCGGTGGGGCTCGGCGTCGGCGAGTTCGCCGGCGTCGGGCTGGGCGTGGGCGTCGAGCCCCCGTTGGGGATCTCGCTGAAGTTGTAGTTCGAGGCGTTCACGCCTGCACCAAGGCTGATGCCGAGGATCAGGTCGACCGAGGAGGCCGAACCACCCGCGTTGCCTGGGAAGATTCCGCCCTGGAGGTAGCCACCCGGCTGGACCTCGTGCAGGAAGTAGCTTCCCGCGGCCACGTTTGGCAGCGTGTAGTTGCCGTTGCCGTCGGTCTGGACCAGGGCGAGCAGCAGGCCGTCGCTTGAGCGGTGCAGCTCGATGGTCACGCCACCGATGGGGCCGTTACCCGGGAAGACGGTGATCGCGTTCCCGGCCGAATACACGTGACCGGAGATCGAGCCGTTGGGCTGCGGTGTCGGGCACGAGCAGGGCGAGGGCGAAGGCGTCGGCGAGGGCGAAGGCGTTGGCGAAGGCGTCGGCGAGGGCGAAGGCGTTGGCGAAGGTGTCGGCGAAGGAGTTACCGGTGGAGTCGGTGAAGGTGTCGGGCTGGCCGTCGGCGTTGGCGTCGGGCAGGTGCACGGCGTCGTCGGCGTGGGCGTGGGGCCCGGCAGGATCTCGCTGAAGTTGCAGCCGGTGGCAGAGCTGCCGCCGCTGACATTGACTCCCAGGATCAGGTCGACCGGAGCTGCGACTCCACCCGTGTTGCAGGGGAAGATGCCGCCCTGGTTGTACCCGCCGGGCTGGAACTCATGGATGATGTAGCTGCCGGTGGTGATGTTGGACATCGACCAGCAGCCGTTGGCGCCGGTGACCACGCTGGACACGACGTTGAGCGAGCCAGACTGGAGCAGCTGGATCGTCACACCGCTGATCGGGCCGTTGCCGGGGAAGACGGTCACCCCATCGTTGGCCACGTAGACGCAGCCGGTGAGGGTGCCCTGACCCGGGGTCGGGCTTGCCGAAGGCGTGGGCGACGGGGTTGCCGGCGGCGTCGGTGAAGGCGTCGCTGGAGGCGTGGGCGTCGGACCGCCCGGCAGGATCTCGCTGTAGTTGTAGCCCGTGGCGTTGTTGCCATTGATGGTGATGCCCACGATCAGGTCGACCGGGATGGCCGTTCCACCGGAGTTACCGGGGAAGACGCCGCCCTGGTTGTACCCGTTGGGCTGGAACTCACGCAGGATGTAGCTGCCGTTGGGGATGTTCGACATCGTGTAGCAGCCGTTGTCACCGGTGAACCCGCTGCCCACGATGGCCAGCGTGCTCGAGTTGAGCAGCACCAGGGACACGCCGCTGATCGGTCCGTTGCCTGGGAACAGTGTCACCGCATTGTTGGCCACGTAGACGCAGCCGCTGAGGGTGAACTGACCCGGGGTCGGGCTGGCCGAAGGCGTCGGCGAAGGTGAAGGCGTGACCGGAGGCGTCGGCGAAGGCGTGACCGGAGGCGTCGGTGTCGGACTGACCGGCGTGCCCGGGATCTCACTGAAGTTGTAGCCGGTCGCGTTGGTGCCCGAGCCCAGGTTGATGCCGAGGATCAGGTCGACCGGAGTGCAGAACCCACCGGCGCTGCCGGGGAAGCAGCCGCCCTGATCGAGCGGGCCAGCCGGCTGGATCTCGTGCAGGTAGTACGAGCCCGGCGCGACGTTGGCAAACACGTAGTGGCCGTTGCCGTCGGTGACTGCCTGGCCGACCAGGACAGCGGTATTGGCGTTGAACAGCTGGATGGTGACGCCGCTGATCGGCCCGTTGCCGGGGAACAGGACGCTCGCGTTGTTAGCGAGGTAGACGTTGCCCGAGATGGTCGCGTTCTGGCCCGGCGTGGCCGTCTGCGACGGCGTGGGCGAAGGCGTCGGGGTGAGAGTGGGCGTGGGCGGCGGCGGCGTCGCGGTCTGGCCCGGCCGCACGTAGCAGAAGGCGGTCTGGTTGATGACGCCGTGCGTCGGCTCGCTGAAGTTCGAGCCGAACGTGATCGGCGGGTCGAACTGGTAGCGGTTGGTGCCGCCGTTGCCGTCGACGAGCAGCTCCTGGACGCCCAGGTTCGAGCGGAAGTCCTCGAGCTGACCTGAGCTGCGGAAGTTGACGGTGACTACGAAGGTGCCATCGGTGTACGTCGCGTCGAACGTGCCCTGGATGATCAGCCGGCTGGTGCCAACTGGGCAGCGCAGGTCATGGATCGTCGGAGTGCCCGAAGGCGTGGGCGTGGGGGTCTGCGGAGGCGTGGGTGTTGCCGTCGACGGCGGCGTCGGGGTCGGCGTGCCGTTAGAAGGCGTGGCCGTCGGGGTGCCCGAAGGCGTCGGCGACGGGGTGGGAGAAGGCGTGGGGGAAGGCGTGGGCGACGAAGAAGGCGTCGGCACCGGGATCGGCGCACAGGTGTTGCCGAGAGGCGTTGAGTCGTTCTTCTCCGCGCCGTTGTCGCCGTTGTGGCCGGAGCCGCCGCCGGTGACTTCCTTGGCGCCGTTGGGCGCGCCGCCGGCGTTCGAGTCGTCACCGTGAACGTCGTACATGATGGAGCAGATGGTTACGCCCGCCTGGAGAGCGGCCAAGGTGTAGACATGCGAGCCACCGAGGCAGGTCGGGGAGGGCGAGTTGGCTGACGTGCAGAGCACCGACTGGCCGCTGCCGAGGTCGACAGCACCCCAAACGCCGGTGTTGTACTGGCCGTTGTAGGTGCCGCAGCCGCCGCGCCACTGGGCGTACTGGGCCGCCAGGCCAGGATCGTTGAACAGGCTGCCGGCCTCTTCAGGCCGCGTCGGGTGAACTTCGTTGTCGCCCGGGTTGTAGGCATTGGCTGAGGCGGCACCGACGTCGATCGAGCCCACCGACTGCAGCGTGGTCACGTGGTTGCCCGACTGGTTCGGATCGCCCCAGTCAATGGCATAACCCGCACCCGTGCGGTTGGTGTTGCAGTCGCTGTGGTGCGTCGGCCACTGCCAGCCACCGCTGACAGAGACGCGCGCCACCTGGACGCCGTTGACAATGAAGACGTCGCCGACGCGCACGCGCGCCTGCTCGGGCTTCGGGTCTGGCGCATCGGCGAAAACCGCCCCGACGACAGCGATGAGCGCCGCCAGGGCGACGGTCAATGCCGGGACGGCGCGGCTGCGCAGCTTCGGCTGCGAAGGTCCGGAACTCAGAACATTCATGGCGTTTAGTACCTCTTCCACGTCTCTTGCCCCTCGGGATCGGCTCAGATCCTTCTCAGGGCTGGGACATGCTCTGGTACCTGCGCCGCCACAGGTACTGCCACTGATTTCACCCAACCGCACCTCACCGCCCAAAGACAGTGATAGTTGTGCCAGCAGGCAACGTTTGGTACTGGTACTTGCGGCGTCGAGGGATCGACTTGCTGCCTTTTCGCGATCGGGACGTTCGGGCTATGTGCACCGGACAACCGTTCTTCGATAACTAGCGCAGCAAGCACTCATCACCTGGTGCCCTTCCGCCCGTGCCCATCTCGCCGCTCCATCGCGACGACACTCCCGCAGCGCCAAGCCCATTGCGGCTGGTCCGCCTTCGGCTGCGCCTGGCCCTCCTGACGATGGCCGTGATGCCCATGGCGATCTCGATGGCGCTGATGAACGCGCTGCTCACACCCATGGAGCAGACTCAGTCGATCTACGTGCTGCTGGTGATGGTCGCGCTGACGCTGCTGTTGATCGCGCTCACGGTGTGGATGTCGCGCCAGGTCCTGCGCCCGGCCGAGGAGCTCGATCGCTCACGCAGCGACCTCAGGAAGATGTACGAGGTCGCGCGCGCCGATTCACTGCGCGACGGCCTGACCGGCCTTGGTAACCACCGCGCCTTCCAGGAGGAGCTCGACCGCGAGCTCGAGTGGTATCAGCGTTACAAGGTGCCCGTCGCTCTCCTGTTGATCGACCTGGACAACCTGAAGCTGGTCAACGACTCGGCCGGCCACGCGGCAGGCGACGAGATGTTGCGTGACATGGGCAAGCTCATCGCCGAATCGGGGCGCTACGCCGACCGCGCGTTCCGCATAGGTGGCGACGAGTTCGCGATCCTGCTGCCGCATACCGACGTTGATGGCGCCCTGCATATTGCGCGCCGTCTGCAGGAGCGCGCGATGCAACCGCGCGGTGGTGCGCGCCCGATCCCGTTCTCAGGTGGCGTCTCGGCGTGTCCCATGCTCGCTACGACGCGCTCCCAGCTGTACGCCCAGGCAGACGCGGCACTCTATTGGTGCAAGCGACACGGCCGGGCGTCGATCGATGTCTTCCACCCGGTGCGCGACCGCGCGGCGAACCAGGAGGCGAGCAATGAGCTCTCAGCGGCCATTGCCCGCGTGGTCACCGAGCGACTGGTCCGGCCCGTCTACCAGCCCATCGTCGACCTGACCACCGGCCGGGTCATCGGCTTCGAGGGGCTGTCGCGCCCGACCGCGGAGTCTGGCTTTGCCGATCCGGGCTCGATGTTCAGCGCCGCCGAGGCCGTCGGTCGAACGGTCGAGCTCGACCTGTCGTGCCTGCACGCCGTCATCGCCGGCTCCCGCCAGATGTCGGTCGATCAGATGCTCACTATCAATATCTCGCCGCGGACGGTGGAGGCGCCGCACTTCTCAGCCGACGCGCTGATGAGCCTGCTCAGCCGGTATTCAATCGCGCCGGAACGCGTCGTGATCGAGCTGACCGAACGCGAAAAGGTCGAGGACCTGAACCGCCTGCAGGCCAACCTGGGCGCGCTACAGCGGCTCGGCCTGCGCATCGCGGCTGACGACGTTGGCGCGGGCAACGCCGGCCTCCGGCTGCTCAGCCAGATGCGCTTCGACATCGTCAAGATCGACCTCTCGCTCGTCCAGGAGGGTGCTGAGCGCGACTCATCGCGCGCGGTCCTGCGCTCGTTGCGGGAGCTCGCCGCGCGCTGGCAGGCGACCGTCATCGCTGAAGGTCTCGAGACGACCTCACAGCTGCGCATGGTGCGCGAGCTCGGCGTCGGCGCAGGCCAGGGCTATCTGCTTGCGCGGCCCATGGCCGAGCCGACGATGCAGTCCGTGGATCTCGCGGCCATCGAACGCGGCGGCGTGATCCTTGCGCGCACCCCTTCGCTCGGCGATGCGCTCAACGCGTCGGTCGGACCGAACTAACCAAGTCGGCACCGGCTTTGGCCGGGCCGAGAAGACACAGCAATCCGCCACAAAGAAGAGGCCCCGCCGTTA
>JAXDLE010000100.1:0-3502 GCA_034666725.1 Chloroflexota bacterium | reverse complement strand
GCGCTTCCTCGGTCGGCGGATCTACCTCGGGGTGATCGTCGTGCTGGCGACCGCGATGCAGCAGGGCCCGACGCCGTGGCGGATGCGGCGGCTGAGGGAGGAGTTCGGGATGAGCCCGCAGACGCTGGCGCGCTGGCGGATGTGGTGGCGGGAGGCGTTTGTCGAGAGCGCGTTCTGGAAGGCGGCGAAGGCGGCGTTCTCGCCGCCGGTCGATGAAGCCAGCGCCCCGCGGTCGCTGCTGGAGCGCTTCAGCGGCGACGAGTTGGACCAACTCGCCGGGCTTCTGCGCTTCTTGGCCCCGCTGTCGACGCCGGCCGAGTACAACCCCGATCGACGTCGATGAGGGAATCTCCGACGAAGATGGCTAACCGCAGAGGTGGGTAATTTCTCTACGAACGCAGTCGCGATAGACGACTCGCCACGATGAAACTCAGACCACACGAACCAACGACACACGAACGATGGGCGAACCTGCGCTTCTCGGTGGTGGGCCACTTGCTCGCCGCCCCGCCGCCGCATGGCGAACTCCAGGCGGAGCTCGAGCGACTCGCTGCGAAGCCGTGGCAACACCCAATCACGAATGAGCCGACGCGCTTCGGGCTGTCGACGATCCAGCGCTGGTACTACGAGGCCAAGAACGCGCCGACGGACCCGGTCGGCCGACTGCGCAAGAAGCTCCGCAAGGACATCGGCCGGCAAACGGCAATCTCCGACAGCCTCAAGCAGGCGATCCACACGCTGTACGCGGCGCACCGGAGCTGGACGTACCAGTTGCACTACGACAACCTGGCCGCCTGGGTCGAGGAGGAGCCGGCGCTCGGTCCGCTGCCGGCATACGCGACGGTGCGGCGCTACATGAAGTCGGTCGGGCTGACGAAGCGGCGCAAGCTAGCGCGCGAACCGACCGACGGGACGCGCCGTGCCGAGCTTCGGCTCGACGAGCGCGAGGTCCGCAGCTACGAGAGCGAGTACGTCAATGGGCTCTGGCACCTGGACTTCCATTTCGGCAGCAAGAAGGTGCTGGTCGCACGCGGCGAGTACGTGACGCCAATCGTGCTCGGGATCCTCGACGACCACTCGCGGCTTGCGTGTCACCTGCAGTGGTACTTCGCGGAGAACGCCGAGAACCTGGTGCATGGCCTGATGCAGGCGATCCACAAGCGCGGCCGGCCGCGCTCGCTGATGACCGACAACGGCAAGGCGATGACCGCCGACGAAACGGAGCAGGGGCTGGCCCGACTGGGCATCCTGCACGAGCTGACGCTGCCGCACTCGCCATATCAAAACGCGAAGCAGGAAAATTTCTGGGCCCAGCTCGAGGGGAGGCTGGTCGCGATGCTCGAGAACGTCTCGGACCTCTCGCTCGCGCGGCTCAACGAGATTACCCAGGCGTGGGTCGAGCGCGGGTACAACCGCAAACGCCACTCCGAGATCGGAACTACGCCGCTGCGCCGCTTCCTCGACGACAAGGACGTCGGTCTGCCGAGCCCGACCAGCGAGACGCTTCGCCAGGCCTTCTGCGCGCAGGAGCGGCGCACGCAGCGCAAGAGCGACGGGACCATCAGCCTCGAGGCGCGGCGCTTCGAGTTGCCGTCGCGCTACCGCCACCTCGACCACGTGACGATTCGCTACGCGAGCTGGGACCTCAGCTGGGTCCACCTCGTCGACGAGCGAACCGACGCGGTGCTGTGCCGGCTGTACCCGCTCGACAAGGCTGCCAACGCCGACGGGCTGCGTCGGACGCTCGAGCCACTCGCTGCACCTGTTGCGACCGCGGCGCCCTCGCCGGAGATTCCGCCCTTGCTCGCCAAGATGCTCGCCGAGCAGGAGCGCACCGGCTTGCCACCGGCATACCTGCCCAAGGACGAGCGCGAACGCGAGCCCGCGCGCGACAACACCGACGACGGAGGTGCGCAGTGAACAAGAAGCTGCTCGCACTGTTTGGCCTCAAGTGGAATCCGTTTTCGCCCGACGTGCCGACGGACGCGCTGCTCATCGCGCCGCGCGTCGAGAGCTTCTGCTGGCGCGTCGAGAACCTCGCGCGCGAGGGCGGCTTCGCACTCGTCACCGGCGCGCCGGGCATCGGCAAGTCGTCGGCGCTGCGTCTGCTCGTCGAGCGGCTCGGTGCGCTACGCGAGGTGAAGATCGGCGTGATGGCGCGCCCGCACCTGGGCGTGGCCGACTTCTACCGCGAGCTCGGCGACCTCTTCGGCGTGCAGCTGTCGCCACACAACCGGTGGGCGGGCGCGAAGATCCTGCGCGAGCGCTGGCAGGCGCACATCGACGCGGCGCTCGTGCGCCCCGTGCTCGTGGCCGACGAGGCCCAGGACATGTCGACGGTCGTGCTCAACGAGATGCGCCATCTCTCGAGCGCGCGGCTCGACTCGCACATGCTGCTCACGACGATCCTCGCCGGCGACACCCGCCTCGTCGAGAAATTCCGGACCGATGACCTGCTACCGCTGTCGAGCCGGATGCGCGTGAAGCTGAACCTCGACCGCGCGACGCCCGACGAGCTCGAGCAGTGCCTGCGCCACTGCATGACCAAGGCGGGCGCAGCGAAGCTGATGACGCCCGAACTCGTCACGACCTTGTGCGAACACGCCGCCGGTAACTACCGCACGCTCATGACGATGGCGAGTGACCTGCTCGTCACCGGCGCGCAGCGCGAGGTCAAACAGCTCGACGAGAAGCTCTTCTTCGATACGTACACGCCGACCACGGCCGAGCCGGCGGCGAAACCGGTGTCGGCGAGCCAGAGCAAGCGGCGATGAGCCTCCCGACCCTGCCGGCGCATCGCCTTGCCGAGCGCCCACAAGAACGCCGGTGGCTCATTCACGAGCTGTGGGGCGACGAGGCGGTCGGCATCGTTGGTGGCGAGCCGAAGTGCTGCAAGTCGTTTCTCGCGCTCGACATGGCTGTCTCGGTCGCCGGTGGCGTGCCGTGCTTGCGTCGGTTTGCTCCGACGCAGACCGGTCGCGTCCTGCTGTTTGCTGCCGAGGATGCGCTCCACGTCGTCCGGCAACGGCTCGCCGGCATCGCCGCCGCCTCCGCGCGCCCGCTCGCCGACCTCGACATT
Organism: Chloroflexota bacterium; assembly: GCA_034666725.1. Lineage (GTDB taxonomy): Bacteria > Chloroflexota > Limnocylindria > Limnocylindrales > CSP1-4 > JALYGJ01. The sequence continues at coordinate 423 of JAXDLE010000100.1, read as the reverse complement.
CACGTCATCACCGCGCCGACAGTGCGTCTCGATGTCGAACGCGACCGCGACGCGCTTGCCGAGACCATCATCGCACTCAAGCCCAAGCTCCTCGTCCTGGATCCCTTTGTACGTTTGCACCGCATCGACGAGAACATCTCCGGCGAGGTCGCGCCGCTGCTTGCATACTTGCGCGAGCTACAGCGCCGTCACCACCTCGCCGTCGTGCTCGTCCACCACGCGCGCAAGGGCGGCGCCAAGATGCGGGCCGGCCAGGCGCTGCGCGGCTCAAGCGAATTCCATGCATGGGGCGACTCGAACCTCTACCTACGCCGCCACGATGAGCAGCTCATGTTGTCCGTCGAGCACCGCGCGGCCGCGTCGATCACCGCCATCTCCTTGCAGCTCGCGGTCGACGGCGATGCCGTCGCACTCGCCACGCTA
>JAXDLE010000099.1:0-7868 GCA_034666725.1 Chloroflexota bacterium | reverse complement strand
CAGGCCCAGGTCGCTGGCGATGTGCTCGACCGCGTCGACGAACACGACCGCGCCGCCGATGATCAGGGCCAACGCCACGAGGACCTGCAGTGAGACGACGCGCAACCGGGGCGCGTCGGGCGTACTGCGGTGGTGGCGAAGGTCAACGCGCCGGAAGCGCAGCGGCGTCAGATCGGCCGCATCAACGTTGGGATCAGCCTCGAAGTGGCTCTTGACGTACCAGGCGTACACCGCGAGCAGCGCGATCACGGCGCCGTAGCGCAGGTACGACAGCTCGGCAGGGATCAGCGCCGCGCCGACGGCGATGGCGTATGCCACAAAGAAGTAGCGGATGTCCATGCCGAGGACGCCCGTGTCGACCTTCATCTGGCGGCCGTTGGCGCGCCGCTTGGCCCAGAAGATGACGCCGAGACCGGTCACGAACATGGCCAGGGTGGCGAGCATGAACGGCGCGCCCAGGATGGCGCCGACGCCGACCTCATGAGCGGCGTCGTTCGCCCCGGTCGCGGTGATGATCGCGACGAGCGGAATCATCGTCTCGGGCAGCGCGGTCCCGACCGCGGCCAGGACACTGCCGACCGCGCCCTCCGCGAGGTTCAGCTTGTGGCCGAACCACTCGATGCCGTTGGTGAAGAGTTCGGCCGCGATGAGGATGATGACGAGCGCGACGAGCAGCTCGATGATGTTCACGTGGCGGTCCTCTAGCTTGGGGCCGTCAGGAAGTGGCTAGGTGCGCAGGTGCTCTGGCGCGTATGGCAGCAGCGCAACGTGGCGCGCGCGCTTGAGCGCGACGGCGAGCTGGCGCTGGTGCTCAGCACAGGTTCCGGTCTTGCGGCGCGGCTCGATCTTGGCACGCTCTGACAGGTAGCGCCGCAGACGGTTGATCTCCTTGTAGTCGATCATCACCGTCTTGTCGGCGCAGAAGGCGCAGACCTTGCGACGGCGCCGGTCGCGATATTCGTCGCTGCGCTTCTTGCTGGTTCGGCTGGGGGCGGGCATTACAAAATCTCCTTAGAAGGGCAGGTCGTCGAACTCGGGCTCGGGCTGCTCGGCGGCGGGCTTGCCGCCAGGCGCACGCTGGGCGCGCGGCTCGGGGGGCAGCTGGCTGCCGCCCTCGCCGGCGTCATCGCGCGGCCGACGCTCGAGGGTCTGGATCGTGTTGGCGACGAGCTCAGTGGTGTAGCGCTTCTGGCCATCCTGGCCTTCCCACTGGCGCGTCTGGATGCGGCCTTCCACGAAGACCTTGTTGCCCTTGCGCAGGTACTCGGCCGAGAACTCGGCCTGCTGGCCCCAGGCAACGACGCGGAACCATTCGGTTTCTTCCTGGCGCTCGCCCTGGGCGTCCTTGTAGTTGCGGTTGCACGCGACCGTGAACTGGGTCACCGCCTGCCCGCTCGGCGTGTAGCGCATCTCCGGGTCCTTACCCAGATTGCCGATGATCATGCACTTGTTGAGCGACACAGCGACTTCCTCCTGCGCCTAGCGATCCGTGGCGGCCGGAGCGGCTTCGCTCTCGGACTCGTCGATGAACTCGGTGTCGGGAATCTCGAGATCGTCGTCAGCCGGCGGCACGACGAACTCCTCGTCGGCCATGCCCTCCTCCGCGTCCGCTGACGCGCGCCGCGACAGTGGCTTCTCGACGCGAGTGACCATGTGGCGCATCACCTCCTCGGTGATGTTGAGGAAACGCTCGAGCTCGAGCACGGCAGGCGCCGGGGCGTCGAACTGGATGATGAAATACGAGCCCTCGCGCTGCTGGCCGATGGCGTAGGCGAGACGGCGGCGGCCCCACGGACTGACCTTGACGATCTGGCCCTCAGCGGTGGCAATCGAGCGCGTGACTCGATCAATCACAGCCTGGACTTGATCGTCGGGCGCATCGGGGCGCAAGACGAGCATCAGCTCATAACGACGCAAAATTAGTTTCTCCTTCCCATGGGATGTGCCCCGCTTGGTGGCTCGTTGAGCGACGGCGGAGCTGAAAGGTCGATCCGAAGTATAGCCGAGCCGATTGCTAGACTCGGTTGGGGCCGGCTCGTGCCAGGTCCTTGTTGGGGGCGCGCGGCCCTCGCCACGCCCGCGCAGGAGGTAGCCGTTGTCGTCGCGCGTCGTTCTGGTCTCTCTCGGCGGCAGCGCCCAGGGGCTGGCCAGCGCGCTTTCCAGGCTCGATCTGAGCGTCTCGGTGGCGCGCGACCTGAATGCCGCATTGCTCGAGCTCGCGGACTCGCAGCTGATCGTCGTCGAGGCGTCCGACACCGCGTCCCTGGCGCTGCTCTGCCGGCGCATCAACGACGAGGCCGGCTCGTCGCACCCGCCCATGCTGGCGGTGGTCGCCGCACGGGACGTCGAGACGCGCGTCAAGGTGCTGGAGGCAGGGGCCGACGACGTTCTCGCCCAGCCGATCGACGAGCGCGAGCTTGCGGCCATGGTCGACGCGCTACTGCTGCGCTCGAACCCAGCGTCGCGCGGCCAGGTCCCAGCCGCATCCCCGACCGCCCCGCGACCACAGGCCGCGCCCGGCCGGGTGATCGTCTTCGCCTCGGCCAAGGGCGGTTCGGGCACCACAACGCTGGCCGTCAATACCGCGTTGCTGCTCGCGGAAATGGCGCCGGGTAACGTCGCCATCGCCGACATGGACATGTTCCACGGCCAGGTCTCAACGCATCTCGACATCTACGGCCGCGGCTCGACGGCCACCCTGGCACGCGAAGATCTGCGCTCGCAGACGCCCGAGATGATTGCCGACTCAGGCAGGCTGCACCCCAGCGGGCTCATGGTCTACGGCGGGCCGTACCGGCCAGACGACGCACAGGGCGTCACGAGCGATCACCTCAAGGCGCTGCTCGCCACACTGCGTGGCATGTACGCCACAGTCGTCGTCGACGGTGGCTCGACGCTCGACGGCCGGGCAATGACGGTTCTGAATGCGGCCGACCGGCTGGCAATCGTCGTCACCCCCGACATTCCCGCCCTGCGCCTGCTGCACGCAGCGCTCGAGGTGCTCTCGGAGCTGGGCAACGCGGCCGATCGGACGACCTTCGTCGTCAACGACGTCTACCCCAAGTCGTCGATCTCGGCCGACCAGATCGAGGAACACCTGTCGATCCGCGTCGGGCTGACGGTGCCGTATGACAGCGAGAACTTCCTGCGCGGGATCAACGAGGGCCATCCGATCGTTGCGCTGTCACGCCGCAGCGCCGCCGCGGCGGCGCTGCGCAAGCTGGCTGAGATGCTGGCCGACAACGATGTCGAGGATGGTGCGCCGCGCCCGCAGAGGAAGGGCCGGTTGGGAGGCCTGTTCGGCCGCAATTAGAGGGGCACAGGTGCGTGGGAAAGATCGGCTGAGGGGTTCATCGGCCGTCATCGCGTGCGCGCTCATGGTCGTCGCATCCACGATGGCCAGCGCCTGCGTGACCGTTACCCCGACCGCCACCGACACACCCGCCCCTACAACGACCCAGAAACCCAGCGCGGTCGTCTCGTCTACCCCCTCGCCAACGCCGGGCCCATCGACTCCAACGCCGTTCCCAACCCTCGCCACGATTCCAACGCACTCGCCTGTCGTTTTCGTGCCAGGTCCGCCCTTCGACTCACCGGAGCCCGGCGTCGCGATCTACGACATGGCCGGAATCTTGTCGGCCGCGACCGAGAGGGAGGCGTCCGCCGTGATCAGCGAAATCGAGGACGACATCGGGGCCGAGATCGTCGTCTACACGCAATACAAGCCTGGCTCCGACGAAGCCTCGACCAGGCTGGATGCGATCGCGTTGATCGAGCAATGGAGCCTAGGCGATGACTCCCTGGCCGTGCTCTGGAATACGAACCGCACGCCATGCATCCCGGACGAATCGGGTAACGGCCAGATCCAGCTCTTCGCCGCGCCGGCCTTCGTCGCGCGGATCTCCGACGCAGACCGGCAGCTGATTTTCGACGAGGACATGTTGCCGCTCCTACGCGTGTGCGACGAGGACGGGGCGCTGCTCGCGGCGCTCGAGAGCGTTGACGAGGAGCTGGGTCCTGGGCCGACGCCAACGCCGGGCGTGCAGACTGCCGCCTGCACGGACGCGGCGTACACGTTTGGCGAGCCGCGCTGGTCGGGAAGCTTCGAGTGGTACTTCAACGTGAGCTCGGTGCCAGCTCAGTACGACCCCGATGAGGTCCTCGGGGTGCTGAAGAAGTCATTCGGCAATATCACCGGCGCCAGGAATGACTGCGGCTTACCGGACGAGGTCATTGCGAACTCGACCTACCTCGGGCTCACCGAGGAGGAGCCGTGCGGCGAAACGACGGATCGCAATGTCCTTGGCTTCGGCGCAATCCCCGGTCCGAGATCCCAGGACACCCTCGCCGAGATGTGTCCATACAGCACCGAGGACGGCTCTACTCGCTATGCCCACATCATCATCAGCTCGGACGTCTCGTGGGCACTTTCTCTTGAGGCCTGCAAAGGCGGCGAAGAGGTGCTGGAGTCAACCGTGACCCATGAGGTGGGCCATGCGTTCGGGCTCGGCCACGTCGGGGAACGCAACCACGGCGACCTCACGATGAGCACGCGCAGCAATGGGTCCTGCCACAACGAGGAGGCGACGCTCGGCCTGGGCGACATCCTCGGGCTCGAAGAGCTCTACGGGACGAACTGACCGCCGGGCATAAAGCGGTTGGTGCCGAAGGTGAGATTCGAACTCACATGCCCTTGCGGGCATCCGATTTTAAGTCGGACGTGTATCCCGGTTCCACCACTTCGGCCCGCGCCGAGTCTAGGCCCGCGTCAGCTCTGAAGGGTGTGGAGGCGACGACCAGATTCGAACTGGTGCATAGCGGTTTTGCAGACCGCCCCCTTAACCACTTGGGTACGTCGCCCCGGAGTTGGCTGGCCCTCCTGGATTCGAACCAGGGTTAACGGATCCAAAGTCCGCTGTCCTACCGCTAGACGAAGGGCCAGCGATATGCGCGGAAGTGTGACAGGGAAGGAATGGAGCGGAAGACGGGACTCGAACCCGCGACCCTCACCTTGGCAAGGTGATGCTCTACCAACTGAGCCACTTCCGCCCGATGACCACCGGTTAATGGACCGGATGGGTGGTGCCGAGAGCCAGGATCGAACTGGCGACACCGCGATTTTCAGTCGCGTGCTCTACCAACTGAGCTATCTCGGCGCGTCCAGACCTATCCATGACCGCATCAGCGACCGCGCATATTGAACCATAACGACTCGCCCAGCCGCGTCCGCGAGATCAGTCGAGACCGGCGAGCGCCAAGAGCCCCTGTTGGTCGACCGGCGCCTGCCCGGTGAGCGAGCGCAGCCGATTGACCCGGTCGACGATCGGTGGGTGGGTGGCCGTGAGGCCGGCCGCGCGCGCCTCGAACTTCTTGATCGGGTTGACGAAATAGAGATGCTGCGTTGCCCGGTTCGCGACTTCCAGGACCTCGCGGTCGGAGCTGATCTTGACCAGCGCCCGCTCGAGGCCGTACGGGTTGCGCGTCAGCTCGACGCTCGACGAGTCGGCGAGGTACTCGCGCTGCCGGCTGACGGCCAGCTGGACCAGCCGCGCGATGATCGGGGCGATGATCGACAGGATCAGTCCGACGACGATCGCGATGATCACCAGGCCGCCCCCGCCGCCTCCCCGGTCGCGCCCCCCGCGGCCGCCGCCCATGCCGCCCCACATCGTGAAACGCAGGAAGAAGTCAGCCAGCAGCGCGATCGAGCCGACGAGCGTGGCGACCAGTAGCGCGAAGCGGATGTCGAGGTTGCGCACGTGCGCAAGCTCGTGGCCGATGACGCCCTGCAGCTCTTCGCGATCGAGCTTCTCGAGCAGCCCTGTCGTCACCGCCAGGCTGGCGTGCTTCGGATCGCGCCCGGTCGCGAACGCGTTCGGCGCCGTGTCGTTGATGGAGTAGACCTTCGGCACGGGAATGTTGGCCGCGATCGACATCTCGCGCACGACGTTCATGAGCTGCGGTGCGACCTGGTCGTTGAGCTCGCGCGCGCCCGACGCCGCCAGCACGATGCCGTCGCCGGCGAAATAGGAAACGCTCGTCATGAGCAGCGCGATGACCACTGCGATGCCCGTTGCAAAGAGGCCGCCCTGCCAATAGCCGCCGCTCATGGCGAAGCCGATGACGAACCCGAAGAAACCCAGGAAGGCCGTCAGCAGCAGGACGAGCAGAAGCGACCGCCGCCGGTTGGCGGAGATCTGCGAGTAGAAGCTTTGAACGGGAGCCGTCATGTCATTGGTGCCCGTCGGTCAGGCCGGGCGGGCGCTATCGGCCGGTTGGACCGGTCAGCCCGCCGGTGGCGCGGCCGGTGGCGCGGGCGGAGCAAGGTTGGTGAGGTCGACCTGGGGCACCTGAGATGCCTCGGGCTCGGCATCGAAGAACTCGCGCTTGCTGAAGCCGAAGGGCCCGGCGATGAGCACGTTCGGGAACGTCGCGATCGAGGTGTTGTAGTCGAGCACGGTCGCGTTGTAATGCTGGCGGGCGAAGCCGATCTGGTTCTCAGTCGTGGTCAGCTGCTCCTGCAGCTCGAGCACGTTCTGGTTGGCCTTCAGCTCGGGATAGTTCTCTACGACCGCGAACAGCGAGCGCAGCGTGCCAGTGAGGGCGTTCTCAGCCGCAGCCTGTGCTGCCGGGCCCTGGGCGCCGGCGGTAACCGCGTTGGCGCGCGCCTGGGTCACGTTCTGGAGCACCGACTGCTCGAAGCCCATGTAGCCCTTGACTGCGTTGACCAGGTTCGGAATGAGGTCCCAGCGGCGCTTCAGCTGGACTTCGATTTGGGCAAATGCCTCATCGATGCGCAGCCGGCGCTGAACCAGGCCGTTGTAGATCAGGATGCCGCCGACGATGACGACAACGATCAGGATCAGGACGATAAGCAGAACAGTGTCCATTGGGTCTCCCACGTCTCTTCGCCGCGTGACGAGCGGCTGCTACAAGTCTACGCGATGGTGCTTGCAGGGCCTTGGCGCAGCGATCTTCAGCTCAGGTTGGTGGGCGGTGAGGGACTCGAACCCCCGACTCCCTCGGTGTAAACGAGGTGCTCTGACCAACTGAGCTAACCGCCCCCGCTAGGCACGTGGCGGGCAAAGGATAGCGGCGGCCTTTCGACCGCCGCCAATCCAGGTTGCGCGAGCGAGTTGCCCGAGCGGGTTACGTGGTGCGCACGAAATAGATGTCCGAGTTGAGGCAATCGGTCGTGTCGTCGCCGGCCACAAGGTTGACGCAGCGCGTGTACACGACGTCCAGTCGGCCTTGGTTGTCGAACGCGACCTCAAAGAAGTCACCGAAGAGGAAGTCGCCCTTGGGAGCAACCTCCCACGGATCGGCCTTCGAGTACTTGACAGGGTGGCCGAAGCCGGCCGAGACGCCCGCATAGACGAACCAGCGGCTATTTATCGTGGCGTGGGACTCGTAGCCCACGCCGACGCGGCCGTTCTTGTCGACCGCCACCCATGTGTAGCGGATCAAGCCGGCATTTGCCGGGGTCACATCCTGGCGTGCCCAGGTCTTGCCATGGTCGACCGAGTGGTAGAGGAAGAGCTGTGACCCCGTCTTGACCTGGTTGGCGTTGGAGATGGGATTGTTGAAGAGCGCGTAGATCGACCCATCCTTGCCAACGGTGATCTGCGACCACGTGATGTCGCCATTTGTGGTCGAGCCCGAGGGCAGGTTGTTGTTGTAATTGTCGACCTTGTATCTCTTCCAGCTGTGGCCATCGTCGGCCGAGACGTAGGTGTACAGCGTTCCAACGGTGAAGCCCGGATCGCCGGGGGCGTTCACCTCGTCATCCGCGCCGGCGTCGTTGGTGCAGAACATGTACAGGTAGTGCGAGCCAGGCACGTGGTCGGCCGCGGGCCGGCACCAGCCGC
>JAXDLE010000098.1:0-20694 GCA_034666725.1 Chloroflexota bacterium | reverse complement strand
CCCAGCATCTACCCGATGCCGACGACGCTCAGCCTCACCGCAGATCTGTTGCGCCTGAAGTCGCTTGGTCGTCGCATCGGAATCGAGGGAAGGACCGAACCGATCGGCGTCACGAAATCACCCACAGTGGAATGGGTGGTCGGCGCCGCACTGGCGATGCGCCGCGCCGACTGGGAGCGCCTGGGCGGCATGGATGAGAAGTTCTTCCTGTGGTACGAGGACGTCGACCTCGGAGTGCGCGTGGGCCGAGCCGGCGGGACGGTTGCGATGTGTCGCGACGTGCGCATCCGGCACATCGGGGCATCGACCTGGAATCGCCTCACCAGGCGGCGCCGCCAGTGGCTGCGCTTCCTCGGGTCGCGCCGCTTGGCCGCCAAGCACCTCGGGCCGTGGGCTGTCGCGGTGATCGTGCTGGCGGCACCGTTTGCGCTGGCGATCGGCGTCGTGCTCGACGTCGCCCATCGGATTGCGCGCCGCTAGCTGCGCGGCGGTGACACCAGCCTGCGGCCGTATTTCGCGGCGAGGCGGATCGGCCGCGTGAGGGCATACAGCGGGAATAGCGCGCGCGGCAGACGCAGCGCTTCCCAGTCGGCGCCGCTAGGCGTGAACGCGACGTTGGCGAGGTAGCCCAGCTGATCGCGAGCGCGTTCGCGCATGCGCGCGTGGAAGATCAGGCCGTCGAAGCGGCTCGGGCGCGGATCGAAGAGCGCTGCCTCGACACTTCGCGCAAGCTTCACTGAAGCGCGATCCCGCCGCGCAGCCACCAGCACGGTTGCGGCTATCGGCGCGGCACACAGATCCGCCGCGAGGAGCAGGCCCAGGCGAACCATGCGCAGCGTCCCTTGAGTGGCGGCCGTAACGGTCAGCTCTGACCACTGAGCGTCATCCAGGCCGCGCGCCAGCAGCGCCACGTCAAGGATCCACGCGAGGCGGTCCCAGCGATGCTTCGAGCCATGAATGCACAGCGCCTGGAGCTCGTCGAGGGGATCCAACGCCGGGATGCGCAGCCGCCCGAAGCTGACCTCCACCGCGCGTTGCCACCACGCGTCACTCATGAGCGCGCGACCGTAATAGGTCGGCACGACCGCCGAATGCAGCTCGATCCATAGTCCGTCGCTCGGCCGGACGAGCTCAATCTCGCCCTGGTGGTCAACGTAGGCCTCCTGCTCGTGATCGGACATCTTCTTCTCTGGTCGGAAGCCCAGCCCGTGTGCCACAGATTGCGCGGCCGCCATCTGGTCGCGCGGCACGAGCAGATCCAGGTCGAAGAACTGGCGCGCGGCGATGTCGCCATAGGCGCGCTGCGCCAGGACCGGGCCCTTCCACGACACCGCGCGAATGCCGTCCTCGGCGAGCGCGGCTGTGAGCGTATGCAGCTCGCCGAGCATCGCGAGGTTGTGTCGCGCGTTTGCCTCGTAGGCAAGACGCAGGTCCGCGACTACAGCAACGTCCAAAGACGCCGCATGTGGACGCAGGGCCGTCCACGCGACGGGCAGGATGCCGTGCGGCTGAGCGATGCGCAGGAAGTCGGCCCAGTCGTCGCGTGCCATGTCCGCGACCGGCGGAGGTTCGCCCGTGGAGGCGACTGTCTGGCGGGCACACCACAGGGCCAGCCGCGTGGCCGGCCGTGTCAGCGCGTTAGCATCAGCCGATGGCAGTGCGGGCACCGACGCAGACTACCGGGCGCGCCACCCCGGGCCGCACCCGCCCGCCGGATTTCTTCTTGATCGGCGTCCCGCGCGCTGCCACCTCATCGCTCTATGACGCGCTCGGGCGGCATGAGCAGATCCACGTCGGGTCGGTCAAGGAAGCGTGCTTCACGTGTCCTGACATCGATCCGCACACGCGCCATCGGACCCCGACCCGCTTTCTCAACGATCGCGACGAATACCTCGCCTTGTTCCGCAAGGCTGCCGATGATGACCTCATCGGCGAGGGCTGCACCTACAACATCTACTCGCCGGCGGCGCCGGGACTTATCCGGGGGCTCAACGCTGACGCTCGGCTGCTGGTCCAGCTGCGCGATCCCGTCGAGCAGATGTATTCGAACCATGGCCACAAGGTGCTGATGGGCGATCTGGGTGCCGACTTTGGGCGAGTGGTGGATGAACAAGCCGCGGCTCGTCGAGGCCGCACAAGCCAGCCCCTGAGCATGGCCGACTACGACCTGCGCGATAAGGCGACGGTCAGTCCCGGACTGGCCCGGTTCATCGCCGATTTCGGGCGTAAACAACTGCACGTGTCGCTTTATGACGAGTACGCCGCGGACCCGCAGGCGGTCGTGCGCTCGATCCTGGGCTTCCTGGGTGTGGCGACCGAAGACGTTCCCCAGCCGGAGGTATCGGTGGCGCATCGCGAGGCGCGTTGGCGGCGGCTGAACCGCACGATGGCGTCACCGCGCCTGATTGAGCGCGCCAAGCGCGCCACACCCGCGGCCTTCCAGCCACTCGCGCGGAGGGTCGCCGCGACCGTGTTCCAGAGGAATCGCCGCCGGGCCGTGCGCCCACCGATGCCGGTCCCCGTGCGCGATCGACTGCGCGCCGAGTTTCGTCCCGAGGTCGAGCGACTGTCCGAGCTGCTCGGCCGCGATCTGGCCGCAATATGGTGGTCGCGCTCAGCGGCGGACGAGCAGCACGATCAGGGGTCTCTCGGTGCCGAATGACTGGGTGTCAACCGCTTCGTAATTGAGCAGCAGCGCGGCAACGTCCGCTGACGGAACAAAGTGTTCGGTGCGAACGAGCCAGATCCGGGCGTTGTCCACATCCGGCGGAAGATCGATGCTCATCCCATACGACGGCAGGTATAGCGTCGACCAGGGCGTTGATGGATAAAGCGGCTCGCCCGGGGACGCGTAGTACACGAATGGCAAGCGGTAGTAGTTGGGCCAGATGATGACGCCGTCGCCGGGCTGCAGGCGGGCATCGACATAGGCGGCGGCAGCGCGCCAGTTGTCCTTGACGCCATCGATGAGCCAGCTGCCAACGCCCAGCATCGAGAGCGCCAGCAACCCGGCCATGATCGCTCGCGGCCACGGCAATGCTGCGGCCGCGCGGGCGGTGACGATGAACAGCATCGGCAGCACTCCGATGAGGTACCGGCTGACAAACAGCGGCTGGATGACGATCGACATCAGCAGAACGCCGCCGATGGTCGCCACGACCACCAGCAACGGCAACCGCAGAGCGGGCATATCGCGCCGCCACCCTCGACTCAGGCCAAGCGCAATCACGAGCATCAGCGCGATGGCCAGCGCCGCGGCGCCCATCAGCTGCGAGATCTCCTGGGCGACGAGATATGGCGTCGCGGCCGGTATCCAATCGGCCCGGTTGCGATTCAGGATGAGGTAGCGCGCGATTGGCAGGGCTGCGATGAGCACCGGGACGTAGAGCGCCAGCAGCCGCCAGCGCCACCTTGGCTCGACCATCATGAGCGTCACCAGGGCGTGCGCCACCAGCATCCAGCCGTTAAGCGGATGGAGATAGATCAGCCCGACGGCTGCCAACACATATGCAGCAGCGCGCCAGCGATTCGGCTGCTCGACCAACCGGATGTATGCGAGCGTCGTGATGGCGCTCCACGCCACGAGCAGCGTGTATACGCGCACTTCCTGCTCGTAGTGGATGAAGAAGGGTGAGACGGCCAGGAGCAGGGCTGCCGGCAAGCCAACGCCGAAACGGCGCCCAAGCGCGTAGGTGGCGAGCACACCGACAACACCGAAGATCACCGATAGCAGCCTCAGCGCGGTCTCGCCGTGGCCCAGCGCGGACCACGGCTGCAGGACCAGGTAGTACGGCGAGGCCTGCATCTCATGGTGAGCCAGGTAGCCGACCAGGTCCGGCGTCGGCAGCTGGATGATGTTTGCGGAGAAGGCTTCGTCGAGCCACATGCTCTTGCTGCCGATGGTGGCGATGCCCAGGACGGCGGCGACGGCCATGGGCACCAAAACGGCCCAGCGCGACTGATCGATCGTGCCGAGCCAGTTCCTCATCGGCGATCGCGCTGCGCGGCGCGCAACACTTCGCGCGCCCGTGCGGAGTCGCGGTCCATTTGGCGCACGAGGGCGGTGACTGAGGCGAAGCGCTTCTCGCCGCGCAGCCGGCGCACCAGCTCGACGCGCAGTTTCTTGCCGTACAGGTTCTCGGCAACATCGAAGAGATGGACCTCGAGGATGCGCGCACCGCCGGTGCCGAACGTCGGCCGCACGCCGAGCGACGCGACGCCATCGGCACGGTGCTTTGGATCCAGCAGACCGCGCCCGCCCCATGCCGCGCGCACGGCGTATATGCCGTCAGGCGGCAGCGCAACCGGCGCCCCAAAAGACAGGTTGGCCGTGGGATAGCCGAGCGTGCGTCCGCGACGGTCGCCACGGACTACCGTGCCCGTCACCGCATAGGGCCGGCCAAGCAGGCGTCTGACCTCCGCCAACCGGCCCGCGGCCAAGGCCGCACGCACCCGGCTGCTGGATACCGTCCTGCCCTGGCTGGCGAGCTGGCCGACTTCCACGAGCTCGAAGCCGAGCTCGGGCGCCAGGCGGCGAATGCTCGCTATCGTCCCTGCGCGATCGTGGCCGAAGGCCGACTCGGGCGTCATCACCACGGCAGCCAGGTCGCGGTCCCGGCGGATGCGCTTCAGGAAGTCGTCCGCGGACTGGTCCGCAAATGCGCGGTCAAAGTGCTGCATCACGACGGTCTTCACCCCGAGCCTGTGCAGCAGGGCAATGCGTTCCTCCGGGTCGCACAGCAGTGGTGGCGCTTCGCCGCGGACCACTTCCGAGGGATGTGGATCGAAAGTCAGCGCTACGGGTTCGGCCCGGTGGCGTCGGGCAGTCACGAGCAGCGCGTTGATGACACGTTCGTGTCCGCGATGAGCCCCGTCAAAGACACCTATGGCGAGCGCGAAGTGCATCTTCGAGGGAAGGTCATCGATGGAGCGCAACGTCCCGCTCACGCGGCAAACACTTTCTCCGGCGCGAGCACCCCGTCCGCGACGCGGGCAATAGCCACGAGCCGGCCGCTGCCGTTGCGTACGCGTACCAGGCCCTCCCCCGGCAGCGCACCCGCGCGACGTAATTGCTGGCCGCGCGCGAACGGCACGAGCTCCTCGGGCGTGAGTGTCACCTCGGGGAAGTTGAGCCCGGTATCCATGGGCAGCAGAAGGCCCGCCGCGCGGCCAATGCCGAGTGCCGCGCGTACCTCGTCGAGCTTGTGCGCCGCGTCGAGATTGAATGGGCCGCTCGCGGTGCGCGTCAGCGCCGCGAGGTAAGCGCCGCCGCCCAGTTGATCGCCCAGGTCGCGCGCGATCGCGCGGATGTACGTGCCCGCCGAGCAGCCGACTTCGATGGTCGCCACGGGTCGCGCCGGATCCGCGTCATCCCAGGCGACGAGATCGATGCGCTGAATGGTCACGCGTCGGGCGCGCAGCTCAGGCTTCTCGCCGTGCCGGGCGAGCTCGTACGCCTTGCGCCCACCGACGCGCACCGCCGAATAATCGGGCGGCACCTGCTCGATGGCGCCACGGAACCCGGTCAATGCCTCCTCGACCTGCGCCCGGGTCGGGGCTGGCTGAGCGCTGGGCGTCAGCTCACCGTCCAGGTCATCGGTCGTCGATCGCGCGCCGAAAGCGACGAGCGCGCGGTACGCCTTGTCATCGGCCATGTGGTACTCGACGAGGCGGGTTGCCTGGCCCACGAATACCGGCAGCACGCCTGCGGCAAAGGGATCGAGAGTGCCGCCGTGGCCGACGCGCTTCACGCCCGACAGGCGGCGCACAAGGGCAACAATGTCGTGCGACGTCGGGCCCGGTTCCTTCGCGACGACAACGATGCCGTCGAAGGGGCTCGCGTCAGCCACGCCGCTCGGCTAGCTGTTGGCGCGCCGCCTCGAGCACGACGGGGATCGCCGCAGCGATCGGCATGGGGAGCGTGGCGCCCGACGCGCGGGCGTGACCGCCACCGCCGAACATTCCTGTCAGTACGGTCGCGTCCGGCCCGCCATCACGGGTGCGTACGCTGATCTTGGTTCGCTCGCCCATGTCGCGGAACAGCACCATGATGGCGGCGCTGGCCGATTGGCTGAGCAGGTCGGACAGGCCCTCGGTGTCCTCGACGGAAGCGCCCGACGCCTCATAGTCGGAGCTGTACAGGGCCGACCAGACGAGACGGCCGTCGAGCTGCGAGTCGAGCCGCCCCAGGACCAGGCCGAAGAGCTTCAGCTGACGGTTGGGCTTGGTGCGATACAGCAGTCGCGCCGTGTCGGACAGCGGGGCGCCGGCGGCGACCAGCTCGGCCGCGACGCGCAAGGTACGCGGCGTGACGTTGGGGTGCTGGAAATTGGCGGTGTCGATGACCACGCCGGCCATCAAATTGGCGGCAATAGCCCCATCCGCGGCGTCAAGGGGCACACCCAGCGCGGGCATGAGCAGCGTGTCCATCTCGCACGTGGCTGCGGCCGTTGCGTCCACCCAGTTGACCGCCCCGAAGCCGGGATTGCTTATGTGGTGGTCGATGTTGACGATCGGCACGCGGCCGAAGAGCTCGGCGTGGCGGCCCAGGACCGAACCGACACGCGCCAGGTCGCCGCAGTCGCCGACCACGATCAAGTCGTACTCATGGTCCGTCTCAGGGTCTCGCCGGAAGCGATCGATATGCGGCATAAAGTCGTACATCGGCGGCACGACATCCGAGCACAGCGGCGTTGCCCGCTTGCCGAGTGTCTCCAGGGCGAGCGCAAGCCCCAGCGCCGACCCGAGTGCGTCAGCCTCGGGGTTCTCATGGCAGACCGTGAGCACGTCGCGCGCGCCGTGGAGTCGCTCGACGACCTCCGCGGGGACGGCTGCGACGTCAGCTTGCGTGAGCGAGCCGAGCGTCACTCGTCGCCCTCCGCCTGAGTGCTCTTGGTCTGGGGCGACGGGAGCGTATCGGTCGATGGCTCGAGCTCGCCCGTGCCGCCCTGCTCCAGCTCTTCGAGGATCTTCATGACACGCGTCCCGCGGACTGCCGTCTCGTCCTCCCTGACGTGGAGATCGGGGATGCGCTTGAGCCGCAGCCGTCCCAGGCGTCCGCGCACGAAGGGCATGGCGCGGGCCAGGGCGCGCAGCGTCTGTGTCTTCTCGTCGGCGCTTCCGATCACCGACACCCACACGTTGGCGTGGCGCAGGTCGGGCGCGACCTCGACGCTGGTGATCGTCAGGAAGCCGATGCGCGGATCATCGACCTCACGCCGGATGACCTCGCTGATCTCCTCGCGCAGCAGCTCGTCGAGTCGGCGCGTCCGATCGGTCATCGCCCTCTATAGCTCCTAGGACTAGTTCTTTCTCCGCAGACGGCCTGCTGGCCGCTGCTGCGCGCTACGGTCCGACCCGCAGCTTCGCAGCGTGTCGCACCTACGCTTGCGACTACTTCTCGACGACGCGCGAGACCATCTGCTGGCTGAAGCACTCGATGACATCGCCCTCTTCGGCCTCGTTGAAGGCAGTCAGCCCGATACCGCACTCGTAGCCGGTCTGGACTTCGCGCACGTCATCGCGGAAGCGGCGGAGCGACTCGATCTTGTCCGTGGCGATGAGTTTGCCGCCGCGGTAGACGCGCGCGCCGCCCTTGATGATCCGACCCTCGGTCACGTACGAGCCGCAAATTACCGTCCGGCCGGACTTGAAGATCTGGCGGACTTCAGCGCGGCCTTCAACCACCTCGACCTCGACCGGCTCAAGGAGACCGCTCAGGGCGGCCCTCATCTCATCGGTGAGCTGGTAGATGATGTCGTACAGGCGCACGTCCACGCCCTCGGCTTCGGCAGTGCGCCGGGCTTGGGGATCGACCTTGGTATTGAAGCCGACCACGATTGCGTTCGACGCGGAGCCAAGGAGGATGTCGGTGTCGGTGATGTCGCCCGTGCCCTCGTGCAGGATGTTGATCCGCACCTCGTCGTTCTGGACCTGCTCCAGGGAGTGACGAATGGCACCGAGCGAGCCCTGCACGTCGGCCTTGAGGATGACGCGCAGCTCCTTGGTCTGGCCGGCCTGGATCTGGCGATACAGGTCTTCGAGGGTGGCGCGGCCGGTCTGCTCCGGCGCGGCCCCGGCGCGGCGAAGCTCGATCGTCTGACGCGCGATCTTCTCGTCGGCGACGACACGCATGATGTCGCCCGCCGCGGCCACGTCGGCAAGGCCCAGGATCACGGCCGGCGTCGAAGGACCGGCCTTGGTCATGCGCTCGCCGCGGCTGCTCTGGAGGGCGCGAACGCGACCGTAGGTGTCACCCACGACCACGATGTCTCCAACCTTGAGAGTGCCCGTCTGGACGAGCACGGTCGCCACAGGTCCACGACTCTTGTCCATCTCCGCCTCAACGACGGTGCCGATGGCCGGCCGCTCGGGGTTGGCCTTGAGCTCCTGGACGTCGGCGACGATGAGGATCGTGTCGAGCAGGTCCTGCAGGCCGGTACCGACCTTGGCGCTGACCGGCACCAGCGGCGTGTCGCCGCCGTATTCCTCGATGACCACGCCGTGCTCGGACAGCTCGGTCTTGACGCGCTCAGGATTCGCGTCCGCCTTGTCGATCTTGTTGACCGCGACGACGATCGGCACCTTGGCCGCCCTGGCATGGTCGATCGCCTCGATCGTCTGGGGCATGACACCGTCGTCGGCGGCGACCACGATGACCGCGATGTCGGTCACCCTGGCGCCGCGCGCACGCATCGCGGTGAACGCCTCGTGACCAGGCGTGTCGAGGAAGACCACCCTGTGACCGTTTCTGTCGATCTCGCTCGCGCCGATGTGCTGGGTGATACCGCCGCGCTCGCCTGACGCGACCGTAGTCGTACGGATGGCATCGAGCAGGCTGGTCTTGCCGTGGTCGACGTGGCCCATGACGGTCACAATCGGCGCCCGCGGCTGGAGCAGGCTCGGGTCGTCCTCTTCATAGAGGACCTCCTTGGTCGCCTGCGGGGTCGGCGGCTCCTTGCCGTTCTTGGCCTCGGCCTGCTCTGGCGCAGCCGACTCGGCGACCTCGAAGCCGAGCTCGCCCGCGACGAGGCTGGCGGTGTCGCGGTCAATGAGCTGGTTGATGGTCGCAAAGATGCCGCTCTTGATCAGCTCGCGGATGATGTCGGCCGCGTTGACACCGAAGAGCTCGGCCAGATCCTTGACCGTGATCGAATTCGGGATCTCGACCGCGCCGCGCGCGACCGGCTCGGCGGTCTGCACAGCGGTTGTACCGGATGCATCACCAGACCGGCGCTGAGGCTTGCGCGGCCCTCGTTGGTTGCGGGTACCACTTCGACTACGAGCCATGTTCGACTCCCCCCTCAAGCAGCGCACGCACATCGGCCGGCAGGCTCACGCCGAGGGCGCGCTCGATTGACTTCTTCTTGAGTGCGTCCGGCCAGCACGAGCGGTCGGCGCACAGGTAGGCACCGCGCCCGTTGGCGCGGCCGGAGTTGTCCAAGCTGACGCTGCCGTCAGGGGCGCGCACGACACGCACGAGGTCGCGCTTCTGGCGCTCGGTACGACACGACACGCAGGTGCGTGTCGGGAAGTGTCGCGCGGGCAGTGCCTGAGATTGCGTGCTGGTCATCACTTAGCTGCCTTCTTGGCCGCCGTAGCCTTCTTGGCTGGCGGCTTCTTGACAGCTACCGCCTTGGTCGTCTCTGCCTTGGGCTTGGTGGCGGCCTTCGTCTTCGGTTCGGCCTTCGCCTTTGGGGCGGCCTTCGTCTTCGGTTCGGCCTTTGGCTTGGGGGCGGCCTTCGCCTTCGCCGGAGCTTTCTTCTTGGCTGGCTTCTCGGCTTCGGCCGCCGGGTCGTCGACGACTGCGGCGGTTTCCACAGTCGGGAGCTCCTCTGCCGGTGACTCAGTCGAGGCAGCGGCAGGCGCCACGCGCGGCGGCGCCTGGTCGGAGCGGATATCGATCCGCCAGCCGGTCAGCTTGGCGGCGAGGCGTGCATTCTGACCCTCGCGGCCGATGGCCAGCGAGAGCATCCGCTCGGGCACGGTCACGCTGGCGATGCGGTTCTCCTCGTCGATGTCGACGCGGACCACCTGGGCCGGGCTGAGGGCGTTGGCCACGAAGACCGCCGGGTCCTCGTGCCACGGGATGATGTCGATCTTCTCTCCACCGAGTTCGGCGACGACCGCCTGAACGCGGCCACCGCGCTGGCCGACCGTCGCACCGACCGGATCGAGCCCTTCCTGGCGGCTGAATACGGCCACCTTGGAGCGCGAGCCGGCCTCGCGGGCGATGGCCTTGACCTCGACTGTGCCGCCATGGATCTCGGGTACTTCGAGCTCGAACAGGCGACGTAGGAAGTTCTTGTGGGTGCGGCTGACGTAGATCAGCGGGCCCTTGGTAGTGCGGCGCACCTCGAGCACGTAAGCCTTGACGTGCTGGCCGATGCGGTAGTGCTCCGAAGCGCTCTGGTCGGTGACTGGCAGCACAGCCTCGGCGCGGCCGACGTCGAGGATCACGCCGCGCGGCTCGACGCGTGACACGGTACCGGTGATGATCTCCGACTCGCGCTGAGCGTACTGGCCGAAGACCTGCTCACGCTCGACCTCGCGCAGGCGCTGGCGGAAAAGCTGCTGGGCGATCTGTGCATGGACCCGACCCATCTGGTTGGTGTCGATGTCCTGCAGCTTGATCAGCTCACCGACCTTGGCGTCGGGCTTGGTCTTCTGGGCTTCGTCGACGGCCCACTCGGTCTGGGGGTCGAGCACCTCGTCGACCACGACCATGCCGCGGTAGGCCTTGAAACCGCCGGTCGGCTCGTCGAACTCGACGTAGACGTTCTCGTTGCCCGGGGTGGCCCGCCGATAAGCGGACTCGATGGCCTCGGCCAGGCTGGCGACGAGCTGCTCGCGCGGGATGTTCTTTTCCGCGTTCAGCTGCAGGAGCGCGCCAAGAGCCTCACGGTTCATCGAGCGCCCTCCTTTCCGTCGACCTAGGCTTCCCCCGTTTGCGAGGTGTCCCTCCGCATAAATAAACGTGGGGGTCACCCCACGTTCAGCGGCGGCCAAAAAACGATACCGCCCAAAGTATAGCCGCTCGGGATTCGAGGTCAGTAAGTCAGGTTATGAGGCGTTCAGGGACATTGCAACGAGGTCGATATCCAAGTGCCCTAGAAGCGCCACAACAAATGACACAGCCGCGGGACAACGATTCGGCCCAACCGTAAGGCGAGCCTGACGGTCGTATAACCGGGCTCGCGCACCAACGGGGGTGCCCCAATGTTCACTCGCGTCGGCGCGCTGCGACTCCTGGTCGTCATTGGCGCGATTTCTCTCTTCCTGACCACTGCTATTGCTCCAGCCGCCGCTGCAGGCGACCTGCCGGGCACATTCATGGGCGACGCCTACGGCAACAGAGCGAATGCCAAGGCGGGCGAATTGAGTACGAAGCTGGGGCGAGCCGCGTACCAGCCGTGTCCGTGCCACGGGACGGGCGGCGCGGTGCACTCCAACGCGGTGGACAACGTCGACGGTGGCAAGGCATACAAGGCCGGCCACATCGAGAACACCGCGCAGGCAATGAAGCAGACGGGGATGAAGGCGTTCGTTCAGACGACGTCGACTGTGACCAACATCCGCGCGCTCGACGGCTTGATCACCGTCCAGTCGATGCGCGCCGTGGCGACTACCAAGGCCAGCACGAGCAGCATCACGTCCAACCACGACGGCTCGGCGATAACCGGCCTGAAGATCAATGGCAACTCGGTCACGGTGAACCCCGGCCAGCGCATCGACCTGCCCGGCTTTGGCTACGTCGTCTTCTACGACGTGCGCCGCCTTGGCGACGGCACCTCGTTCGGGGGCATCCGCGTGGACATGATGCGCATCGTCATCACCCGCGCCAACTCGCTCGACATCCCTGTCGGCAGCGAGATCATTTCGACCCATGCCCGAGCCGGCTATAGCCGCAATGAGTCGGCCAGTGTGCTGGGCGCCGCAGCCTGGGGCAGCACCGCAACTTCGAGTTCGGCCGACGTGCGCAACGCATTTGGGCGCAGTGCACCGGTGTACCTGGGCTGTTTTGCCAGGGGCACCGCCTCAGGGTCGAATCGCGTCCACGAGGCGACGTATCCACAAACGCTCTACACCGGGCTGATCGTGAATCGCGTCCACGGCGAGATCTCTTCGAGCCTGGCATTGGCGTCCGCCAACTCGCGCATCGAGACCGTCAACCTGTTCAATGGCCTGGTCACGGCTGAGGTCGTGAAGGGTGTCGCGACGGCCTACGTGGATGGCTCGGGCGGCCACGTCAACTTCGATGGCTCGCGCTTCCTCAACTTGCAAGTCAATGGCCAGGCGTTCGGCGATAACGTCGCACCCAACACCCAGGTTGCGTTGCCCGGCATAGGCACGATGACGCTCTTCCGGACGAGTTCGAGCCATGACGCCAACGAGGCACACGCCCAAATCGACATGATCGTGATCAATGTGACCCAGCTAACGCCGCAGGGCATCCCGGCCGGCACTGAGATCAAGATCGCGCACGCTTCGGCGGATTCCCAGCCTTAACAAGAACAGGCGTCGTGCGCCTCGTTACAGGGGCTTCGTTGCCGTAACGACAAATAACGCGGCAGCGGAGCCCCGGCAGTTGGCCACCGGCATCCGCCGGCAGCCGGTACGCTCAGTAGGCGCGGGCCATCAGTACCCGACGCTCGGACGGCTTGCCGTCGACGATGCACTTGCCCGGCTCGTCGGGCGAGTCGAACGGGATACAGCGGATGGTCGCGCCGGTATCGGCATTGATCTGCTTCTCGCACTCGACGCTGCCGCACCATGGCGCCATGAGGAAGCCGCCTTCCTTGTCGAGGATGGCCTTGAACTCGTCGTACGTGTCGGCCATGTGGGTGTTCGCCGCGCGGAAGTCGAGCGCGCGCTGGAAAAGCATTGCCTGGTAGTCGGCCATGCGCGTTGGCATCTCTGCGGCGAGCGCGCTGAGCGCAACGGCCTGCTTGTCCCGATCAATACGACGGACGAGCACGCCATTGCCGGCAGCCACATCGCGCGGCCCGATCTCAAGCCGGTAGGGCACGCCGCGCAATTCCCAGTGGCTGAACTTGAAGCCGGGCGACTCCTCGCGCCAGTCGACCTTGACGCGCAAGGGCCCCGACGCGGTCATCACTTCCGACAGTGATTTCTGCACCGATTCGATCGCCTCGGCCACCAGGCGCCGGTCGTCCTCGGACCTGAAGATAGGTACGATCACCAGCTGCGTGGGCGCGAGATTGGGCGGCAGCACCAGGCCAGACTCATCGCCGTGGACCATGACCGTCGCGCCGATCATGCGCGTGGTGAAACCCCATGACGTGCCATAGGGCTGCTTCAGCTTGTTGTCGCGATCCAGGAACTGGATCCCGGCGGCCTTGGCGAAGTTCTGGCCGAGCATGTGGCTCGTGCCGCCCTGGAGGGCCTTCTTGTCACCCATCATCGCTTCGATGGTGTGCGTGTAATCGGCGCCGGCGAACTTCTCACTGTCCGTCTTGCGGCCGCGGATTACCGGAATGGCAAGCCAGTCCTCGCAGGCTTGGCGATAGCCCTCGAGGCCGGTTGCGACCTCGTCCGCGGCCTCCTGCTCGGTGGCGTGGAAGGTGTGCGCTTCCTGCCACAGGAACTCGGCGGTGCGGAGGAAGAGTCGGGTCCGCAACTCCCAGCGCACGACGTTGTTCCACAGGTTGAAGAGCAGCGGCAGGTCACGGTACGAGTGAACCCACTCCTTGACTTTCTCGGCCACGATTGCCTCGCTGGTCGGGCGAATGGCCAACCACTCGGTCAGCTCCTCGCCCCCGGCGTGCGTGACCCACGCGACCTGCGGGTTGAAGCCCTCGACGTGGGCAGCTTCCTTCTCGAGCAGGCTCTTCGGCACGAACAGCGGGAAGTAGACGTTGTCGTGGCCTGTGCGCTTGATGTAGCGGTCGAGCTGGTCGCGCAGCGACTCCCACATCGCATAGCCGTACGGCCTGATGACCATGCACCCGCGCACAGGTGAGTAGTCGGCCATCTCGGTCTTGAGGACGACGTCGTTGTACCAGCCCGGAAAGTCGTCTGACTGGGGCGTGATGTCGGCGACGAAGCGGGCCTTCTGTTCGGTCACGGGGCGCGAATGCTAGCGCAGCACACGTGCGCGGCTGGTGCCGCTCAGCCGAGCTTGGGGGCGGTCCGTTTCGGCGCGACCGCCCGGTATGACTCGGTGACCCAGTCGCGCAGCATGTCGTAAGGGAGCGTCGTCTCGCCGAACCGGACGTTGACCCAGCCCGAGTCGCCCAGTCCATAGCCGCTGGGACTGACCCCTTCCTGGGCGAGCGCCAGGGGCGCCGACTCGGGCAGCTTCACGCCCATGCCAAAGTCGCCATCGCCAGTGCCGAAGAAGACGAAGACCTTCTTGCCGACCTTGGCCACGTCCTCGCCCCAGGGGTGGTCGAGGTGCGCCTCGGGCAGGCCGAGCGCGTAGTCGAGCAGGCGCTTACGAAGCGCGCGGCGCTGCGCTGCCACCGGCTCCCGCGCCGTAGCGATTGGCGACGTAAGCGTCGAGGATTCCGATGAACTCCTTGACCAGCCCCTCGCCACGCAGGGTGGTGCGCAGCGCGCCATCGACGAACACCGGCGCGATCGGCTCCTCGAATGTGCCCGGCAGCGAGATGCCGATGTCGGCATGTTTCGACTCGCCCGGTCCATTGACGACACAGCCCATGACCGCGACGCGCATCTCCTCGACGCCAGGGTAGGAGGCTGCCCAGACGGGCATCTGCTCGCGCAAGTAGCCCTGGATCTCCTCGGCCATCTGCTGGAAGAAAGTTGACGTTGTGCGGCCGCAGCCCGGGCACGCGGAAACCTGCGGCGTGAACGAGCGCAGGCCGAGCGACTGCAGGACCTGTTGTGCAACCAGCACCTCTTCGGTGCGGTCGCCACCGGGCGCCGGCGTGAGCGAGACGCGGATCGTGTCGCCGATGCCCTCGTCGAGCAGCAGCGCCAAACCCGCGGTGGACGCGACGATGCCCTTCATCCCGAGCCCGGCCTCGGTCAGACCCAGGTGGAGTGGGTAATCGCAGCGCTTTGCCAGCAGGCGGTAGACATCGGCGAGGTCGCGCACCTGCGAGATCTTGGCGCTGATGATGATCCGGTCGTGGCCCAGGCCGGTCTCCTCGGCGAGCTCCGCCGAGCGCAGGGCGGACTGGAGCATGGCCTCGATCATCACGTCGCGTGAGTCGGCGGGCTCGGCCTTCGCCGCGTTCTCGTCCATAAGCGTCGTCAGCAGCGCCTGGTCGAGAGAGCCCCAGTTCACGCCGATGCGGACTGGCTTGTCGTTGTCGAGGGCGACGCGCACGATCGTCACGAAATTCTCGTCGTGGCGCTTGCCACCGACGTTGCCCGGGTTGATGCGGTACTTCGCCAGGGCGCGCGCCATGTCGGGGTACTCAACCAGCAGCTGATGGCCGTTGTAGTGGAAGTCGCCGATCAGCGGCACACCGACGCCCAGGTCGTCGAGCTTGCGCCGGATGAGCGGCACCTGCTGCGCCGCCGCGTCGTTGTTGACCGTGATACGAACCAGCTCGCTGCCCGCGTGCGCAAGCGCCGCAACCTGGAGCGCGGTCGCATCAGCGTCGGCAGTGTCGGTGTTGGTCATGGACTGGACCACCACTGGGTGGCGCGACCCGATCTTGATGCCGCTGACTTCGACGGTGGGTGTCTGGCGCCGGCCCGGGAGGTGCGGCTCGCCCTCGATCAGGGGCAGCTTGGTTGTCGCCACACTTTTTTCCTCCGCAAGCCAGGCTTGCTGCGCCCGAAGCGTCCGGCAGCCTGCCCACGGCAGGCGTCGGTACGTCGCTTGCTCAGCCTAGTCGCTGGATGTCGAAGAAGGTCACCCATACGAGCAGAGCCATCAGCAGCAGGAACCCGGTCAGATAGGCCAGGCGTTCGGCCGCCACGCTGATCCGGTTGCCAGTCGCGCGCTGGATGATCGCTACCGCGGCCCGGCCGCCGTCGAGCGGCGGGAATGGCAGCACGTTGACCACAGCCAGGTTCGCGGAAAGTACACCGAAGAGCCACAGCAGATAGATGGGCTGCCCGATCTGGCGCACCTGCCCAATGATGTCGACCATCCCGACCGGGCCGGAAATCGGTGGGTTGGTGAAATTGGTGATGAGCTGTCCGAGGCCGCGCAGCACCACGGTGGCCGCGTCCACTGTCCGCCGCACGCCCAGCGTGACCGCGGCTAGGGGATCATGGGTGATCTCGCCAGAGACGAGCCGCGGGTTGAGGACGATACCGAGCGGTCCCTCGTTGGGTCCCGGGACGCGCAATGTCACGGCCACGTCGCGTACCTCGCCCGCGGCGTTGCGGACGGTCAGCATCACCTGCTGGCCGGCGTGTGCGCGCAGGTACGAGATGGACGGCGTGACGTCCTCGATGCGATCGAAAACCGCGAAGCGCTGGCCGTCAACAGCGATGATCACGTCGCCGCTGTCGTCGTAGAGGTTGTTGCCCTCCGCATCGGTGCCGATGATGCGGCTGCCGACAAGACCGGCCGTGGCCGCCGGCGTGCCTGGCTGTACTTCACCGATGCGCACGTCGGCCACAGGATCGGCGAACGCGGCGATGAACGAGAAAACAACGACAGCGAGAACCAGATTCATCAGTACGCCGGCCAGGAGGATCGTCAGGCGCGTCCTGAGCGGCTTGTTGACGAAGGCATCTTTCTCGAGTGACTCGCCCTCCTCGCCTTCGAGTCGGACGAAGCCACCTATCGGCAGCCAATTGAGGGTGTATTCGGTGCCTTGCTTGTCCCTACCGAGGACCTTGGCGCGCGGCGGGAAGCCGACGCCGAACTCATGGACGCGCACTCCCGAGCGACGCGCAACGATGAAGTGGCCGAGCTCGTGGATGACCACGAGCACCACGAGGAAGGCGAGCAGAAGGACGACGTTGATCAGGCCATTACCCAGGCCAATGAAGTCGAACATCAGTGTCTAGACGCTCCGGCGGGCGTGGCAGTTGCGGCCCAGGCGCGGACTTCCGTGTCCAGGGCGAGCAGCTCGGGGAGGTTTGGCGCAGTGCCGTTGCCGAAACGCGCCACGGCGTCGGCGCACAGCTCGGCGATCCCGGTGAACGAGAGCGTGCCCGCCAGGAAGCGATCGACGGCGATATCGTCGGCCGCGATCAGCGCGGCGGACGCACGTGGTCCCTGCTTACCCGCGGCGCGACCAATCGCCAGCGCCGGGAAGCGCTCCGTGTCGACCGGCTCGAACGCCAGTGACGGGAGATCGGCCGCAGCAAGGCGTGGAGCAGGCGAGGCCATGCGCTCGGGGAAGGTGATTGCGTACTGGATCGGGATGCGCATGTCGGGTAACCCCAGCTGAGCCTTGAGCGAGCCGTCGACGAACTCGACCATCGAGTGGACGATGCTCTGTGGATGGACGATCACGTCAACCTGATCGTCGCTGAAATCGTAGAGCCAGCGCGCCTCGATCACCTCGAGTGCCTTGTTCATCAGTGTCGCCGAGTCGATCGTGACCTTGCCACCCATCTTCCAGGTTGGGTGGGCAAGGGCATCCGCGGGAGTCACCGATTGGAGACGATCGGCCGACCACCCGCGGAACGGACCGCCCGATGCGGTCAGGACCAGGCGCGTGACGTCCTCGCGCCGCTCCCCGGTGAGGCATTGCCAGATCGCCGAGTGCTCGCTGTCTATTGGGCGCAGCCAGTTGAGCGCGCCCGTGGCGGCATCCTGAAAGGCGTGCTTGGCCGCCAGATCGCGCGCCAGCGGCATGACCAGGTGGCCGCCCGCGACGAGCGTCTCCTTGTTGGCCGTGGCGACGAGCTTGCCGCGCTCGAGGGCAGCGAGCGTGGGCACGAGACTCACGATGCCCGGCGTGCCCACGATCACGAGATCGATCCCCGGCGCGGCCGCGATATCGGCGAGCGCGTCCGGGCCATCCTTGGCCAGCGCTGTATGGCGCGGCTTGTGGCGCGCGACCTGTTCGCTGAACGTGGCTTCATCGCGTCCCGCGGCGAGGGCAACCACCTCGAACTTATCGCTGTGCGCCTCGAGGACGTCGAGCGCCTGGCGCCCGATCGAGCCGGTGCTCCCGAGGACCGCGACGCGAACCCTGTCGCTCACTCGACGCCCAGGCTTGCGAACACCAACAGCAGCGTCACATACATCGTCGGCGCGGCGAACATGAACGAGTCCACGCGATCGAGGAACCCACCGTGGCCAGGGATCAGCGTGCCGGAGTCCTTCGCTCCTGCCGCCCGCTTGATCATCGATTCGGCAAGATCACCGGCCTGGGCGCTCGCCGCGATCACGACACCGAGCAACACCCCGACCGCGGGATTCACCGCCTGACCAAACGCGACGACGAGCGCGGTGCAGACAACGATCGCGGCCGCGGTGCCACCGATTGCTCCGCTCCATGTCTTTTTGGGCGAGATGTGATTCATGAAATGGCCGCGCGGGAAGTAGCGACCAACCACGTACGCGGCCGAATCGAGCGTCCAAACAGTCAGCACGAGCAGAAGCAGCCAGCGGACCCCCTGCCCGGACTCGTCGCCTACGTGGAACGTGAGCACGCCCACTACGAAGGCCAGCAGCGACACGTACGCACCAGCCAGCAATGTCCCCGCCCATGCGAGGAAACCTTGGCGCGGATCCTTTTGGCGCAGCCCGTCGAGCGCAGCGACCGTGGCCCATGCGACCACGGCAAACTGAACCACCTGCGCTGGCGCGCCATAGAAGAAAGTCACGTTGCTGTTCGTGAGCTCGAAGCGTGCAATGAGCAGCAGCACTGGCACCGCCACGAGCCATCCGTTCGCCGGCAAGCCGGCGGCTCGAACCAGTCGAGTCGTCTCCCACGCGACCAGGATGGCAAGCAGCGCTACGGCCAATGAGATCCAGGGTCGGCCGAGCCAGAAGAGGATGACGACGACCGGCACGAGCACGGCCGCGCTGATGAGGCGGGTGCGCATCTAGCGGCCGAAGCGGCGGCTGCGACGCGCGAACTCGGCCAGTGCGGCGTCGAGTGTTGCCGGCGCGAAGTCGGGCCACAGGACATCTGTGAAGTAGAGCTCCGCGTACGCGGCCTGCCAGATCAGGAAGTTGCTGATGCGCTGCTCGCCGCCAGTTCGGATGAGCAGGTCGAGATCCGGTCCATCGGCGGTGTAGAGGCGTGACCGGATGGCCTCCTCGTCCACCTGTTCCGGGCTCAGACCATCAGCCACGCCACGGCGCACGGCGTCGACGATTTCCGACCGACCGGAGTAGTTGAAGGCCACGTTCAAGGTCATGCGGTGGCCGGCCGAGGTCTCGGAAAGTGCGTCCGCGACCGACGCCCGCGTCTGATCGGGCAGCTCCTCGAGGCGGCCCAGAATGCGCACGCGCACGCCCTGCTTCACGAGGTCGGGCGTCTCGCGCCGGATGGCCGCCTCAAGCAGGGCGAATAGCGTCTGTACCTCGTCCTCATTCCGTGCCCAGTTCTCACGCGAGAACGCGTAGATGGACAGCGCCTCGATCCCTAGGTCGGCACAGTGCTCGACGATGGGCCGGATTGCGTCGACGCCGGCTGAATGGCCCTCCCCCTCGGACAGGCCGTGCAGCCGCGCCCAGCGACGGTTGCCGTCCATGACGATGGCGACGTGGCGCGGCAGTAGGCCGGCGGCGGTGTCGGCCGCAATCGGATCCGTGTCGGTCACGGAGGTCATCCGACCTCGAGGATCTCCTGTTCCTTGTGCTTGCCGACGCGGTCGACCTCGCCGGTCCAGCGGTCGGTCACCTTCTGGAGCTGCTCCATCTCGCGCCGCTCTTCGTCGGTGCCGATGTTGCCGTCGCGTACGGCCTTCTTGATCTCGTCGGCCACCTCGCGGCGGTGATTGCGGATCTCGACCTTCGCCTCTTCCATGCGCTTGTGGACGAGCTTCACGAGATCCTTGCGACGCTCTTCTGTGAGCGACGGGATGGCGAGGCGCACGACCGTTCCGTCAACGTTGGGCATCAGGCCCACCTCGCTCTTGAGGATGGCCTTTTCGATGGCGCCGAGGGCGCTGCGATCCCACGGCTGGATGACGATGAGATGCGCCTCGGGCACGCTGATGCTGGCCAGCTGGTTGAGCGGCGTCTGGGTGCCGTAGTACTCGACCTGGATGCGCTCTACCAGCGCGGTCGCCGCGCGGCCTGTCCGGATGGCCGCCATCTCACGCTCGAGCGCTTCGATGGCGCGGCCCATGCGCGTGTCAGCGTCGCGGCGAATGTCATCAGTCATGGCGATCACCATTGTCGATCACCGTCCCAATGCGTCCCCCGACGGCCGCCATCCGGATGTGGCCGGGCTTGTTCATGTCGAACACGACGATCGGCAGGTCGTTTTCCATGCACAGGGTCACGGCCGTGGCATCGATGACCTGCAGCTTGTCGCTGAGCATCTGGTCGTAGCTGAGGCGCTCATGGCGCACGGCAGCCGGATTGGTCACCGGGTCGCTGTCGTACACACCGTCGACCTTGGTCGCCTTGAGCAGCACCTCGGCACCTACCTCGACCGCACGCAATGCCGCCGCCGTGTCGGTCGTGAAGTACGGGTTGCCCGTCCCTGCCACGAGGATGACCACGAGACCCTTCTCGAGGTGATGCACGGCACGTCGGCGGATGTACGGCTCGCACACCTCGTTCATGGCAATAGCGCTCATGACGCGCGTGGGCACGCCCGACTTCTC
>JAXDLE010000097.1:0-4925 GCA_034666725.1 Chloroflexota bacterium | reverse complement strand
CCGCTTCAAGCGTTGCGCTGCGGCCCTTTTCAGGCTCGACGCCGGCGTGCGCGGCGCGGCCCACGACGGTCAGGCGGAAGTCGGCGATGCCCTTGCGCGCGCTGACGATGTCGCCGTTCTCGCGCGCCGACTCGAGCACGAACGCGACCGTGGCGTCGCGCGCCGCTGCCTCGATATGCGGCGTGCTCGAGGGCGAGCCGATTTCCTCGTCTGGATTGGCCACGAACGTGAGCCGCTCGAATGGCAGCCAGCTCGCGGGCGGCCCGCCGCCACGCGTCGCGCGAAGCGAACGAATTGCGTACAGGCCGGTCAACAGGCCGCCCTTCATGTCGTCGACGCCCGGCCCGTACGCGCGGCCCTCGTCGATGACGAATGGCCGCTCGGCGACCGTGCCCGCCTCGAAGACGGTGTCGAGGTGGCCGACAAGAACGGCGCGACCCCTGCCCTGCCCTTCCAGCACGCCAACGACCGTGTCGCCCAGTGTCTCGTGGGGATGGACCGTCACTTGGGCGCCGAGTTCCCGTAGCTGCTCGGTCAGCCACCGACCCACCTCGTCGACGCCCGACTTGGTGTACGTGCCGCAGTCGATGTTGACCAGGCCTTCGAGGTCGGCCATGTAGTCGGCCCGCATGGAATCCAGTGCGGTTTGAAGCCCGGTGAGCTGTGAGTCGGTGACCATGGCGGCAGGGTATCGGAGGTTCCTATACTCCGGCGACCGTGCGCCTGGTCGAAGTCCGTGTCCTGGACGGCCCCAACATCTATCTGCTCGAGCCTGCCATCCGCATCGAAGTCGTCGTGGGTCGGCGGCGGTCGTGGTACGGGTCGCGCATGCCCGAGCCGTATGCCCTGGTCAGGTTGGGGGCCGTCGTGCGTCCCAGCGACGCGCCATCATCGGTCGTCGCGATGGCAGACGCGGTGCGGCGGCTTCACCGCGCGGCGCTTGATCGGCGCGTGCCGGTAACCATTCACCGCACGAGCGAGCCCGGGCACTGGGTCGTCGCATACCCGTGGCAGGAACGCGATCAGGCAGAGACGATTGCTCGCGCGGCGCTGCGACTGGCCGACGCAAACGGTTCAACCGAGCGGCTGTTCGCGCGCGCCGTTAACCAGATTCGCAACGCCGATGGGCCGCCGCCGGAATGGCTGACCGACGCCGTTCTCACGAAGATGCGCAACCGCGACGGTAAGCGCGTGCCGATGATCAGCATCAGCGGCACCAACGGCAAGAGCACGACGACGCGCATGATCACGCACATCGCGCGGCTGGCCGGGAAGCGCGTCGGCACGACCACGACCGACGGCGTTTACGTCAACGAGACGCTCACCGAGGAAGGCGACTACACCGGGCCGCAGGGCGCCAGGGCCGTGCTGAACCAGCCCAATGTCGATCTGGCTGTGCTCGAAACGGCGCGCGGCGGCATCTTGTTGCGCGGCCTGGGTTACGAGTCCAATGACGTGAGCGTGCTGACCAACATCAGCGCCGACCACCTCGACCTGCAGGGGCTGCACACGCTGCCCGAGCTGGCCGAGGTCAAGTCGGTCGTCTGCCGCGTGACCAGGCCGAACGGGACGGTTGTGCTCAATGCCGACGATTGGCTGGTTGCCAGCGTCGCCGTCCGGGTCAAGGCGAAGGTCGTGCTGTTCAGCGAGAGCGGCAAGGGCGATCGGCTGCGGCGTCATTTGCGGCGCGGCGGCCGGGCCTTCATTCACGCGGACGGGTGGCTGATGGAAGTTGCCGGTCAGCGGTCGCGCAGGATCGTCGCGGCGGCTGATGTCCCGGCGACGCTGGGCGGCCTTGCGCGACACAACATCGCCAACGCCCTCGCCGCTGCCGCCGGCGCGCGCGCACTCGGTTTCACCGCGGATCAGGTGGCGGCCGGGCTGCGCGACTTTCGCATCTCACCCGAGCTCATGCCAGGGCGTCTCAACTTCTATCGCCGCGGCAATCGGCTCGCGGTCATCGACTACGCCCATAACGTCGCCGGCCTGACCGTGCTGCTCGACACGGTCGAGGCGCTGATCGGTGTGCGCGGCGAGCGGCGCGCGACGCTATCTCTGATCGTTGGCAGCGCCGGAGACCGGCCCGACGACCAGCTGCGCGACCTGGCCAAGACGGCCGCTGAGCACGCCGACGAGCTCGCGCTCAAGGAGGACCTGCCGTTCCTGCGCGGCCGCTCCCGCGAGAGCACCCTGGGTGAACTGCGCGAGGGCTTCCGATTGGGCGGAGTGAAACCGGCGTCTGTGCCGGTCTACATCGACGAGGCAACCGCATTGCGCGGCGAGCTCGAGACCCCCGGTCGCATGGCCGCGGACGACACTGGGGCGCCGCGCGTTGTGATCCTGATGTGCCACGCTCACCGCGAAGAGGTCGCGGACTACCTGGCGAAAGCAGGCTTTGTGTCAGCCAACGACGTGGCCGCGCTGGCCGACTTCCGCCCGCCGGCGACCACCAAGGCTCAGGGCTCGCGCCGATAGATCATCCCCAGGATGCCCACGGGCTCGCCGTCGGGATCATCGCGGATAGCGAACACGTCCCCGATCTCGGTGATGCGCTTGCGCAGCTCGGCCAGGTCCTTGGCGCTGAGACGGACGCCAAGACGCACCACCGCAAGAGCTGACTGCTCGCCCGATTCGATTACCTCGTCGCGCACTGCATCCAAGACCGATACGGCGTAGCCGCGGTTGGGCAGCATGCGAACGCGCCACGACTTGCCGGTCGCGCGGTAGGGACGCTCGAGCGCGCCGCGCTTGCCTGAGCGCACGTCCTGCGCCGCCAGGAACCCGGCTGCCACGAGAGCGCGGACGTGGTGCAGCACAGTGCCGGGGTCGCGATCCAGGCGCTGAGCGATCTGCTTGTTGGTCAGCGGCCGGTGGAGCGTGACGCGCAGGATGCGCAGCCGCAGTGGATGCGCGAGCGCGCGCATCTCGGCGGGCGTGGCGTCACGCTCGGGCGGGTCAGAGCGACCTTTCTGGCTGCTGGGCTGCTTATCGGTTGGAGTGATGGACAATTCCCCATCGTTTGGCTAGAGTCCACCGCATTATGCGCCGGGGTGGAGCAGTGAGGGTGATCCTGATGTCAATCATGCGGTCGACCGAGACTGCAGGCGGCGTGTCGGTGAGCGACCTCTCCTTCGATGGTGGCCGCCCAACTGATGCGTACCTTGTCGCGCCGGCAAACGCGCCAGCACACTCGGCACGCGGCATTCTCTGGTTCCACTGGCTCGAGACCGGCGCGCCGAACAGCAACAGGACAGAGTTCCTCGAGGAGGCGAAGGTCCTCGCGGCGAGCGACGCCGTGGTGTCGCTCCTCGTCGACGGCACGTTCCCGTGGCACGAGGATCCCGAAGGCATCGAGCACGACCGGATCGCCATCGAGGCGGAGGTGGCGATGCTTGCGGCGGCCTACAACCTTCTTCTCGCGCAACCGGGCGTGGACCCCACGCGGACCGCGCTGGTCGGACACGACTTCGGCGCGATGTACAGCAGCATCTTGTTCAGCCGCGATCCCAAGCCGCACACGCTGGTGATGATGGCCCCGACGGCGCGCTGGGCCGACTGGTACCTGCGCTACTGGCGCATCACCGACGATGCCGACTCATACCGCGCGACGATGGGGCCGCTCGACCCGGTGTCGACGCTGGCCGTCCGTGGCGGCCGGCCGGTGCTGCTCCAGTTCGCGTCGCTCGACCAGTTCGTGCCGGCCGATGTCGCCGACGAGATCAGCGCCGCGGCCGGCCCCGGTGCCGAGCGGCACGACTACGAGACCGGCCACGAGCTACACGATGCTGCCGCCCTTTCCGATCGAGACTCATGGCTGCTCGCCAACCTGTAGCCGCGGCTGCGCTCTTGGGCGCTGCCCTGTTGGTCGCCGCGTGCGGCGCGGCGAGCCAGCCGACGGCCACGCCCACGCTCGCGCCAACTCCTGGTGCAACTGCGGCCCCGACGCCCCCGGTCACGCCGGGCGCGACCGCCGCGCCCGTGCTGATCGAGGTCGACACGTCGCCCATAGGCCTCGCCTCTACCGAGGACACCGTCTGGGTAGCCGTCTATTTCGCGGGCCAGGTCATCAAGATCGACCCAATTACACGATCGGTGACCGGCGCCGTCGACGTTGGCCTGGGCGCCATCGGCCTCGCCGCCGGTCCCGACGCGCTGTGGGTCACAGTCCACGAGAGCGGCGAGTTGGTGCGGATCGCCTATGCCGACGAATCGCTGACGCGCATCGCCGTTGGGCCTCAGCCCGAAGGAGTAGCCGCCGCAGTCGACCAGGTCTGGATCACGATCGAGGAAGATGGCGAGGTTGTGCGCGTTGACCCGGCCACCAACGAGGTTGTCGCGACGATCGCGACGGGGCGCGAGCCGCGCCATGTGGGGCTCGGCTTCGGCTCGGTCTGGGTGACCAACTTCGGCTCGGCGACGATCACGCGCATCGACCCGGCGACCAACGAGGTGATCGCCACGCTGGAGGCCGGATTCGGGCCGGAAGGCATCGGCTTCACCAGTGACGCGGTATGGGTCGCCAATGTCCGTGACGGAACCGTGTCGCGCATCGATCCCGCAACCAACACCATCGTTGCGACGATCCCTACGGGCTTCGCGACCGAGGGCATCGTGGTCGATCCCGATGGGCTCGTTTATGCCGCGGTGAGCGGCGCCCTGGGGATCGCCGGCATTGATCCGGCGACGAATGAGGTTGTCGCAGCGTTCGCAGCGGGTGATGAGCCGCGGCGAATGATCATTCGCGGCGATGAGCTCTGGGTGACAAACACGGGCGATGGCACGGTCCAGATCCTGGACCTGACGAATCCGCGAACGCCGGAAGGCTAGCCAGCGAATCGCCGGCAAGCTAGCCAGCGATCGCCGGACGCTAGCCCTCTTCGACCGCGAACTCGCCCGGCGCGCCGATGGCCGCGCCGCCGACGCCA
>JAXDLE010000096.1:0-20800 GCA_034666725.1 Chloroflexota bacterium | reverse complement strand
CAAGATCAGCGACACCGATCTGCCCAAGCTCAAGCCCAATGGCTGAGGCAACATCGATGCGGGTAGTCGGGGCTCCAGTTCCCGGGATCGAGCGCGTCCTCACGCCCGACGCTCTCGATTTCCTGGCTCGCCTCGCAACGGAGTTCGAGCCGCGCCGCCAGGAGATCCTTGCCGCACGAAAAGATCGAGCCGCGCGTCTTGCCGATGGGGAGCGGCTCGACTTCCTGCCCGAGACGGCTGAAATCCGGGACAGCGACTGGTCGGTCGCGCAAGCGCCGGACGACCTCAACGATCGGCGCGTCGAGATCACCGGCCCCGCCGACGCGAAGATGACGATCAACGCGCTCAACTCCGGCGCGAAGGTGTTCATGGCCGACTTCGAGGATTCGCTCTCGCCGACCTGGGCGAACGTCATCGGCGGCCAAGCGGCGCTCCAGGACGCGGTCCGAAAGACACTGAGCTTCGACTCGCCAGAGGGCAAGCACTACGAGCTTGGCCCGAACCTGGCGACGCTCGTCGTCCGGCCGCGTGGCTGGCACCTGGTCGAGCGTCACGTCGAGGTCGACGGCGCGCCCATGTCAGGAAGCCTGTTCGACTTCGGCCTGTACTTCTTCCACAACGCAGCGGAAGCCCTGAGCCGAGGGTCGGGCCCTTACTTCTACCTGCCCAAGATGCAGGGCCACCGCGAGGCGCGGCTCTGGAACGACGTCTTCACCTGGGCGCAGGCGCAGCTCGGTGTCGCCCACGGCTCGATCCGCGCCACGGTGCTCATCGAGACGATCTGGGCGGCGTTCGAGATGGACGAGATCCTGTACGAGCTGCGCGACCACGCCGCAGGGCTCAACGCCGGGCGCTGGGACTACATCTTCAGCATCATCAAGTGCTTCGCCGCGCGACCAGAGGAGGCGCTGCTGCCCGACCGGGCGCAGGTCACCATGGCCGTGCCCTTCATGCGCGCCTACACGCAGCTACTGGTCAAGACGTGCCACGCCAGAGGAGCCCACGCGATGGGCGGCATGAGCGCGTTCATCCCCAATCGGCGCGAGCCCGATGTGACGGCCAACGCTCTCGCGAAGGTGACCGAGGACAAGGAGCGCGAGGCGGGCGACGGTTTCGACGGCACGTGGGTGGCGCACCCCGATCTCGTGCCGGTAGCCATGGAGGTCTTCGACCGCGCATTGGCCGACCGACCCAACCAGAAATACCGCCAACGCGAGGACGTTCACACGCTGGCCGACCAACTGCTCGACTTCGCCATCCCCGGCGGGCAGGTCACCGATGCTGGGCTGGCAACCAACGTGTCGGTCGGTGTCCGCTACATCGATGCATGGCTCGCCGGCACCGGAGCCGCGGCGCTGGACAACCTCATGGAGGACGCTGCGACCGCGGAGATCTCGCGCTCGCAGGTCTGGCAGTGGGTGCGCACCGGACGGTTCAGCCGCGAACAGGTTCTGTCCGAACTCGAGCCATGGCGCGCTGAGCACCCCCGCGCGGCCGCGCTCTTCGAACAGGTCGCCCTGTCAGACGACTTCGTTGATTTCCTGACGATCCCTGCCTACGAGTTGCTCGGCTAGGCGACGTTGGGTCTGGATTGGTTGCTCGCGAGCGTCCTCTCCGTGTGGCCGTTTTACCTCATGCTCGCGATCGTGATCATCGTCTTGTTGTTCGTACTCTCGGGTCGTCGCCAACGCTGAGGTCAACTCCAGGTCAGCTGGCGCTCCTGGAATTGGCCGTGGCCGCGGCGGCCGACGAAGTGCCCGTCGCGGATGACGAACTCGCCGCGGACGATGGTCGAGCGGACGATCCCGCTCGTGGCGAGGCCCTCGTACGGCGTGTAGTCGCTCGTGTGATGCAGCTCTGACTGTGTGACGGTGCGCCGCTCCTGCGGGTCGAACAGCACCAGGTCCGCATCGCGACCCGGTTCGATCGCGCCCTTGTTGGGCATGCCGAAGAGGCGGGCCGGAGTCGTCGACAGCACGTCGACCATGCGCTCGACGGTGATCCGGCCGCGCTGCACGCCGTCGCCATAGACGAGGGTGAGGAGCGTCTCGATGCCCGGCGCGCCGTTGCTAACCTGGTCGAAGCACACGTCCCAGCCACGCTTGTCCGCGACCGTGTCGGGCACGTGATCGGTGGACACGACATTGAGCGTCCCATCGGCAAGAGCGGCCCACAGCGCATCGCGGTCGGCCGGTGAGCGCAGTGGCGGCGAGATGATGTATCGCGCACACTCCGCGTCGGGCAGCTCATAGCGCGTCTGATCGAGCACCAGGAAGTGGGGGCACGTTTCGACGAACACCCTGCTACCGACTGCCCGCCCTGCCGCCACCTCCGCCAGGGCCTCCTGCGACGATAGGTGCACGAGGTAGACCGGCGCATCCTGCGCACGCGCCATCTCCACGGCCATCCTGGTGCCCGCGGCCTCGACGTAGGGCGGCCGCGACTCGGCGTGGAAGCGCGGCTGGGTCTTGCCCTCTGCCTTGAGGCGCGCGATGTTGGCCTCGAGGGCGGCGCGATCCTCGCCGTGAACCATGAGCATGCCGTGCGACCGCGCCGCCGCCCGCAGAGCGACCGCGATCGATGCCGGCGATAGGCCGAAGTCGTAGACCATGAACGCTTTGAAGGTCGGGACGCCCATCTCGACGAC
Source organism: Chloroflexota bacterium (assembly GCA_034666725.1). Lineage (GTDB taxonomy): Bacteria > Chloroflexota > Limnocylindria > Limnocylindrales > CSP1-4 > JALYGJ01. Next base: position 18,153 of record JAXDLE010000096.1, on the reverse strand, counting down.
GGCCGGAATCTCGTCGGCGAGGTTGTCAGCGTGGGCGGGCTGCAGCACCAGGTTGAGCCCGTAGTCGACGGCCGAATCGGAGTCGGTCTGCCTGCGCCAGGCGTTCGCGTCGGTCGGCAGCGATCCCGTCTGCTCGGATCCTGTGCCCGGATTGTTGAACGCCAGGAAAGTTGTCGTGCCGCCGAACGCGGCTGCGACGGAATCCTGGAAGAAACGGTCGGGCGACTCGTCGCTTGCGACGCGGGTATGGGTGTGAACGTCGACCACGCCTGGCAGCACGAGGAGGCCGCTCGCGTCGACCTCGCGCGCGTCCGCCGGGGCGGCCAGCTCCGCGCCTACAGACACGATGCGGCCGCCTTCGACGGCAACGTCCGCTTGGCGCCGGCCGGTCGCGCTCACGACCGTCCCGCCGCGGATGATGAGGTTTACGGCAGCTCCTCGATCACGATGTCCTGTGCGCCCTCCCACAGGACGCGCCGGCCCATGTCGCGCAGGCGCTGACGGACATCCTCGGGGCTGCCGGGACCTGTGATCGTCGCGAAGTGGTTGCCGCTGAGCTGGCCGAGCAACGACGAGAACGTGACGCCACCGTACGCGATCAGGATCTCGCCTTCGGACAGGTCGCCGGTGTAGACGATGATCTCTGTCGGCGCCGGATGCGAAGTGTGGTTCTCGTAGCCGACCGGCAGCTTGTCGTCTCCGAACGGAATCCAGCAGCCCTCCCCGCTCCATTTGCAATGGATGAGCTTGCTGCGCAGTGGCAGCAGCGGCCGAAGCGCGTCCCTTGTTTTGGGAGCGGCGGCCTCCCAGCGGGCGCTAAAGTTCTGATCGCCCACGCGGATCGATAGCTCGCCCATGTGCGGCAGGGTAGCCGACACATCGCTCGAGGGAAGCACCCCCTATGGCCGAACAGCCCACGATCTCAACTCACCTCTTGGATGCCCAGTCCGGCCAACCGGCTGCGGGCATCCCCGTGCGCCTGACGAACCTCGACGCCGACGAGCAGGTTGGGCAGGCCATTACCGACGGCGACGGTAGGATCCGCCGCCTTCTCGAGGGGCCACTCACGGTCGGCCGTTACCGGCTGACTGTCAGCCTCAATGGGGCGTTCTTCGAGGAAGTCGCGATCACTTTCGTCGTCGATGACGCTTCGCGCTCGTGGCACGTGCCGTTGTTACTGGCGCCCTACTCGCTGACGACCTACCGCGGCTCGTAAATGAGTTTGACTTCGCAGCTGGCCTGCTGGCCGCTGCTACGCGCTTACCTGTCGGCACCCGGCCTGCGCCGGGGTCCGACCGGACGCTTGTAATGCGGCCGGAGCAGGCGACGCTCGAGATGCTCTTCGAGAACGCGCCGCGCTTCGTCGATCGCCTGGCCGGACGCGACTACGCGTCGTGGGACGAGGTCCTGAAGCGGGGCGAGGAGCTCGCGCGAACGTTGCCTGAAGATGAACAGCTCGAGCTGATCGACGGCCATCCGCGGATAGGCGCGTTGCCATCGTCGGTCTCCGCCACCTCGTACCACGAACAGGGCTACGACCGCGACCTGGACACTGCGGCACTCCAGGAGCGCCTAGACCGGCTCAACGCGCAGTACGAAGCGCGCCACGGATTCCGGTTCTGCGTCTTCGTCAACGGCCGCTCACGCGCCGAGATCGCCGACGTCCTTGAAAGCCACCTCACGGCCGACAGAGACGCTGAGCTGGATCGTGCCCTGACCGACGTCTTTGCGATCGCCCGCAGCCGCCTGAGCAAATTGAGCGTCACCACCGCTGAGGGAGCGTCATGACAGACATGGACATCTATTACGGCAAGTCTGACGTCTCCACCTACCGGACCTACGCCACCCCGCTGACCGGCCTCACACAGATTCCCGAGTCGAGCTTCAGCGGCCGATCGAACACGCTCCTCTCCGCGAGCATCAGCGTGCGCGTCCTCGGCACCGCGTTCGCGAGCGCCTACACCGAGGGCGACAACCGCCTCGTCGTCGCGACGGACACGATGAAGAACTTCATCCATCGCGAATCGCTCGTGTTCACCGGCGCGACGCTCGAGGAGTGGCTCGAGTTCATCGGCCGACGGTTTCTCGAGACGTACCCGCTCATGGAGCGGCTGCGCATCAGCGGCACGGAGATCCCGTTTGAGCCGGCGCTCGTCCCGGGCACTGACGGTGGCTTCGTTGAGAGCGAGGTCCTGTTCGAGCGCCAGCACGGCGATCGCTCGACTGCCTCGCTGGACCTCGATCGCACCGACGCGGGCGTCGAGGTGACCGATCTTTCTGCCGGACGCATCGGCCTGCAGATGATGAAGGTCACCGGGTCCGCCTTCGCCGACTTCGCGCGTGATGCCTACACGACTCTGCCCGAGCGCAAGGACCGGCCGCTGTACATCCACCTCGACCTGGGTTGGAAGTACGACTCACCCGCGAGCGCGCTTGCGACCGACCACAGCAAGTACGTCGCTGGCGAGCAAGTGGCCGACATGGTCGGTGCGGTTTTCCACCGCTTCGTCAGCCTCTCGATCCAGCACCTGATCCACGAGATCGGCCAGGCCATGCTCGATCGCTGGCCGCAGCTATCTGAGATCTCGTTCGACGGCCAGAACCGGCTGTGGGACCTGTCGGAGACCTCGACTACCGACGAGCGGGTCAAGGTCTACACCGACCCGCGGCCGCCGTACGGCCAATTGGGCCTAGTCCTGCGTCGCTGACTCCAGTGCGGCCAGATCGGCCGCAGTGTCAATGTCTGGGTTAACGCCGGCGACGTCCACGTAGCGCAACAGGTCCGGGTTCGCCGCGAAGAGCTGGGCCATGCCGCTGTCACCCTCAAGCTCGGCGGCGAGCGGCCACGCGCTACGTTCGAGCAGCACCGGGTTGCCCGGCCTGTCGGCGTAGCGCGGCACGACGATGGGTCGTGACTCATTGGTGGGCGCGGCCAGGATCACTTGGAGCTGTGCCACAGACAGCCGCGGCTGATCACCCAGCAGCACAACCGCACGGCGCGCGTCTGACAGGGCGAGCGACGCCAGACCCATCCGAACCGACGACGAAAGTCCTTCTTCGGGAGCGGGATTCACCAGCCGGACCTCGTCGCGCCACCAGAGCCGCGTAACCACCGACTCCGCGTCAGAACCCAGGACCACGACGACCGGGTCGAGCTCGGCAGCGGCGGCAACGTTGAGGACGTACTGGAGGATCGGTGCGCCGTTAAGGTCGGCCAGGAGCTTCTGGCCCCCGAAACGCTTGCCCGCACCCGCGGCCAAGACCAACGCCGCTGCTATTGACACATGCCTGATCGTAATCGGCAGATATGAAACGACCCCCGGGTCGTTAAACCCGGGGGCCGCTTGCTCCGCGACCAGAACCCGTCCTTACCGGTCGCGTATGTGAGTCGCTGACCGCTCCCCCCATTTACATCGAGGGCTGACGGGCGTCGGCGCGGTCAGCGTGCTTGGTTATTCGATCAGTACTCCGTGCAACCGACCTGCGAAAGGTCGCGTTTGTAGCTCGTGTCGTTGTTCACGACGCGCAGCGCGTCGATCCGACCGTAGCCGTAGCACTTGTCATAGCCCTTGGTGCCGATGTCAACGACGGTGGCGCGCATCTTGGACCAGACCTTGTCCGGCGCCCACTTAAGGCCGCCGCTGCCGTCGTTCTTGCCGAAGCGACTGATGATCAATGCCGCCATTCCGGTCGCGTGAGGCGACGCCATCGATGTGCCCTGGATGCATCCGTAGGAGTTGCCCGGAAGCGTCGAGAGGATCTCTGTCAAACAGTTGCCGTCGACAGCCTCTTCGTTGCCGCCCGGCGCTGAGACATCCGCCCAGCCAGAGCCCCAGGTCGAGTACCACGCCTTCTCGCTCTGCGGACCCAGGGCGACCGTGCCGATGACGCCCGGCGACATGGTCGGCACGGACTTGCACTTCTTGCCGCCGCGCGCAGCGTCGCTGGCGAGGTTGATGTCGTCATTGCCGAGTGCGGCGACGAGGCTGACACCTTCACCGCGGGCGTAGGCCAGCGCGCGCTCGACCGCAGTGCGATAGGCGCGTTGGGTGTCGTTGCTCTGGCACTTGAACTCGGTCGATTCCTGGAAGGCGTCGTCGTCTACGAAGAAGCTCATGTTGACGACGTCGACGTGTATGTCGCCCGCGTACGTGATGCCCTCAACGGCGTCGCTCACGTAGCAATGACCGTCGCCGTCGCACACCTTGATCGGGACAAGGGTCGCGTCGGGTGCGACACCAACCACGCCGATGCCGTTGCGCTGAGCGCCGATGGTGCCGGCCACGTGCGTGCCATGGAAGTTGTTGTCTACGCAGGCAAGCGGGTTGCCGACGCCCGGACCTTCGAATGTGAAGTCCGCACCGCGGACACAGTCGACGTTGGAATTGCCGCTGGGAAGGCCGTTATCGCGAAAATCGTTGTGGTTTCCGTCGATGCCACTGTCGAGGACGCCTACGTCGACGTGGTCACCAGTTGCCCGAGCATGAGCGGCCTGAGTTCGGATGAGCTGCATGTCCCACTGAGCGGGCTCAAGCGGGTCTTCGCCCGCCGGCACTTCGGCGGGATCGTCGGCGCTGTTCCAAACGGTGATCTGCTCGTTCGGCCACATGTCGACACCAAAGTCCTTGCCGACGTACTGGACCAGAGCGTATGACTTCATGATCTGGGCGAAGTGCGTGTTCTTGGAGTCGACGATGAACACGCCGATCTGGCGGCTGAGGTCAGTCGTGATCGTTCCACCGGCGACGCTCAGGGCATATAGCGCGTAATCGCGCGCCAGGGCGTAGTTCTCGCCGAGGGCGTAGGCGTCGAGCAGGGCGTAGTTGTCGCCCAGGTAATTCCCGGCGGTCGAGTCGAGCAGCGCGTATGAGCCGTCCAGCGCGTAGCCGGCGGTCGCGTCGGCGAGCGCGTAGCCCTGACCGAGCGCGTAGTCCTCTGCGAGCGCGTAGCCCGACTCGAGGGCGTACTGGCCGAAGAGCGCGTAGTCGTCAGCAAGGGCGTACTCATCGGTGAGGGCGTACTGATCGAGCAACGCATAGGTCTTCTTGAGCGCGTAAAGCGCGTAGTTCCGCTCGAGGGCGTAGGTGCTTTCCAACGCATAGGTCTGGTCCTGGTGGACGAGGGCATAGCCCTGGCCGAGCGCGTAGTCACCGTTGAGCGCATAGCCGCCCTTGAAGACGACTATGTACCGCTGACCGTCGAGGGCGTAGCCCTGCGCGACAGATGGCATGAGGGTCGCGAGCAGCGCCAGCCCAGCAACGAACGCCAGGGCGACGCGGCGGCGAAGAGTGAACGGGTTTTCAACTGTCATGCGAACGGGGACCTCTCACTGAAGGAGCACGACACCACGCATAGTGGTTCCCGGATCGCGGCGATGCAAGCACCACTGGTGGGAGTGTCAGGTTGCAATCGCGTAACAACGTCCCTGCCGCAAGCGTGGTGGCGCCTTATGCGCTCTTTTCGAGCTCCTTGACGCCGACTGCCTTGCGCGCCTCTTCGAAGGTCAGGCCGGTCTCCCAGATCGCGTTGAACGCGGTCTTGAGGACCTTGGCGAGCGACTGGTGCTCGACCGTGACGATGGTCAGGTCCGAGCTGCCCGCCACGGGGTCTTCCATGCCGAACATGACGATCGTCTCGTCGATGATCACCAGCTTCAGCGGGAGGCTAGGCACGAAGCGGGCCTGCTCGCCCGCCTCAACGAAGCGCTCGACCCCGCGCGCCACGGCCGGGTCATCAAAGATCGAGAACTCGTACAGCGAGCGCGCCTCGTGGGTCAGGATGACCTCGAGTCCCTCGACATTCTCCTGGGGCGGTGTTGCATAGGGCGGCTTGGTGAATACGAGGATCTCTTTCTTGACCGCGTTCTGGAGCTCGGCGAAGCGCTCGTTGATGGCGCGCTTGTCGCGCAGGACCTCGATGTACTCAAGCGGATCGGTCTCGCGCTGACCTGCCTTGAAGGCGGGTTCGAGGTCGGCGACCATCGTTCGTGCCGCCTTCTCGGTGCTCGACAGATCCTCGCGCTGCACGGCCAGCAGTTGGTTGATCGCCACATCGGGCGGGGTCGCGGCGTACTTGACGACGTTGCCGGGCCGCGCCACGGCGAGGCCCTTCTGGACCATGCTGCCGAGGACGTCGTAGATGCGCTGGCGCGGCAGTCCTGACTGACGCGCGACCTGCGCGGCCGTGAAGGAGTCGCGTCGGATGAGCGTCAGGTAGGCCTTGGCCTCGTAGCTCGTCAGGCCAAGACGGGTTAGCTGGCCAACGAAGTCGCCGTTCTGGTCCACGCTCAGATCATACCGCCACAGGCGGTGGTGTCACTGGCCGTTGTGACACGGCGCGACCTGTACGATCGGCTGCATGGAGGCGCCGCACACCAACCGACTCGCACGCGAAACCAGCCCGTACCTGCTCCAGCATGCCCATAACCCGGTCGATTGGTATGCCTGGGGTGAAGAGGCGCTGGCCCGTGCGAAGGCCGAGGACAAGCCGATTTTCCTGTCGATCGGCTACGCCGCGTGCCACTGGTGCCACGTCATGGAGCGCGAGTCGTTCGAGGACGCTGAAACCGCGCGGCAGCTCAACGAGGGCTTCGTCGCGATCAAGGTCGACCGCGAGGAGCGACCCGACCTTGACGCGATCTACATGGACGCCGTTCAGCAGTTGACGGGTACTGGCGGCTGGCCCATGAGCGTCTTCCTGACGCCCGATGGACGGCCCTTCTACGGCGGCACGTACTTCCCCGACAAGCCACGCCACGGACTGCCGTCGTTTCGCCAGGTGCTTGCCGGGATCAGCGAGGCGTGGCGCGAACGCCGTGACGAGCTCGAAGCCTCAGGCAGGCAGCTCGCCCACTCGATCACGGAGCACGCGGCTCCGGCGGCCGCTGGCGCGCTCGAACCCGCGGTGCTGGACGCAGCGCTGACAGAGGTCGAGCGCGGCTTCGACACGCGCACCGGCGGCTGGGGCGGCTCGCCCAAGTTCCCCCAGCCCATGACGATCGAATTCCTGCTCCGCCGGGCGGCCGGCGCCGCCGCCGGTGGCGATGATCGCGCGCTGGCGATCGCGCGGCGATCCCTCGACGCCATGGCCGCGGGCGGCATCAACGATCACCTCGGCGGCGGCTTCGCGCGCTACGCGACCGACTCGATCTGGCTCGTGCCCCATTTCGAGAAGATGCTCTACGACAACGCGCAGCTCGCGCGCGTCTATGTCCACGCCTGGCAGCTGACAGGCGATGCGCGCTACCGCGAGGTGGCGCTGGACACGCTGACCTTCATGGAGCGCGACCTCCTGACCGCGGACGGCGGGTTCGCCGCCAGCCTCGATGCCGATACGGCTGGGGTCGAGGGCGCGACCTACGTCTGGACGCTTCAGGAGATCGAGGCGCTCCTGGCCGACGGCGCGCTGGCGGCGGAGTTCTGCCGCGTGTACGGCGTCACGTCGAACGGCAACTGGGAGGGCCATACGATCCTGTCGCGTGTCAGTGATGGCGACGAGGAGCGGCTGCGGGCAGCGCGCGACAAGCTGTTCGCCGCGCGTCAGAAGCGCCCGCAGCCGGCGCGCGACGACAAGGTGCTGACGGCGTGGAACGGCTTGGCCATTGCCGCGTTCGCCGACGCGGCCGCTGCCTTCGACGAGCCGCGCCTGGCCGACGTGGCCGCGCGCGCAGCCGACCTCCTGCTGACGCGAGTCCGCAGCACCGAAGGCCGCCTGAACCGTTCGTGGAAGGACGGCCGGGCGCTTCATGCGGGCACACTCGAGGACTACACGCACCTCGCCGACGGGCTGTTGGCGCTCTACCAGGCGACGTTCGTGGAGCGCTGGTTCGTGGCCGCGCGCGATTTGGCCGACCAGGTCCTGGCCCACTTCGCGGATCCCTATGGAGGTTTCTTCGACACGGCCGATGACCACGAAGCACTCATCACCCGACCGAAGGGGCTTCAGGACAACGCAATTCCGTCCGGCGGCGCGATGGCCGCGGAGGTGCTGCTTCGTCTGGCCGCTTTCACTGGCGACGCGAAGTACCGCGACGCCGCCGAAGCCGCGCTCAGTGGGGTTGTGGCTGTTGCCTGCCGCCACCCGACGGCCTTCGCTCAGTGGCTCAACGCCCTGACCTTCGCCGTCGGCGACGTGGTCGAGATTGCCATCGCCGGCGAGCCGGATTCGCCCGACGTGCAGAGCCTGCTGTCGGTGGTTCGCGCGGGCTATCGGCCCTTGTCGGTGCTTGCGTCAGGCAACGCCGGCGCGGTGCCTCTTCTGGACGACCGGCCGCAGCGCGACGGACGCGCTACGGCCTACGTCTGTCGCAACTTCGCGTGCCGCGCCCCTGTCGCCGAACCGGTTCATCTGGCCGCTCAACTAACATCGGCCGTATGAGAGTTGCTGCGGCAATTGCAGCCGCGCTGGCGTTTGCAGCCCTGCCCGTAATCGCTCTGGGGCACGCTGAGCTGGTGAGCTCGGATCCGCCTGCGGGCGGGACGCTTACGACCACGCCCTACACGCTCACGGCGACGTTTGACGAGGAGCTCACGCCCGACGGCAGCTCGATCGTGGTTGAGAACTCGATCGGGACGGCAATCGCATCGGGCACGGTTAGCCCGGATGACGCGCACATGATGACGGCGGAGTTGCCGGCGTTCGCGGGGCTAGAACCACCCGGCACCTTCACGGTGCGCTGGACAGCCACGACCGCAGACGACGGTGCGGTCGAGCGCGGGACGTATACGTTCAACGTGGGTGCGGGCAGCGCTACGCCCGAGCCAACGCCGATCGTTCCGGGCCCAGCCACCGAGTCGCCAGATACGCTGATTGCCATCGGCTTGGCCGCGGTCCTTCTCGTGATCGTCGCATTCGCCACCATCCGGACAGTGCGGAGTCGGCGCTGAGCGCTCTCGAGGAGCTCGACGATCCCCGTGGGATCGTGTTCGACCTCGACGGGACGCTGGTCGACACCGTCGAGACGCGCATCGAGGCCTGGATGCAGGTCTTCGCCGAGGTGCGTATCAAGGCCGAGCGCGACCACGTCGCGCGCCTGATCGGGTGTGACGGCAAGCGCTTGGCGCACGAGGTCGCGGATGTCGCTGGACACCCCATCAACGACGACAAGGCCGAGGCGATCGACAAGCGCTGCGGCCAGATCTATGACGGCCTCAATACGGATCCGCAGCCAACAGACGGCGCACGCGACCTACTGACCGCGCTGACAGCGAGCAACCTTCCATGGGCCATCGCGACGTCCAGTCGCGCCGAACAGGTCGGCACTTCGATCGACGCGCTGCGACTCGACACGAAGCCGCGCATCATCGATGGCAGCCACGTGGAGCACGCCAAGCCGGCACCGGACCTTCTGTTGCTCGCGGCCGAGCAACTCGACCTGCCGGCCAGCGCGTGCTGGTATGTGGGCGATTCAACCTGGGACGTGCTGGCAGCGACGGCCGCGCGCATGTTCGCGGTCGCGGTGGCTTACGGAGCGGTGAGCGGCGAGACTCTGACGCGCGCCGGCGCGAACGTCGTCACGACTCTGTCTGAGCTGAAGCGCGACCTGGAGCGACGGCGCCTTATTCCCTAGTGGGTCTGGCCCGGCGCCGGGCAGGGATCCTCGTTCTTGCTCGGCGGCTCGGGCTCGGGCTCGTCAAAGATGTTGGTGATCTTCAGTGCCATCCCGTCCATGCTGCCGAACTCAGTGAGTCGGGCCGGCGCGAAATCAACCCGGTACAGGCGATCCGCGTCGACGTGCGACGCGATCTGGGCCAGGTATGGGAAGTCATCCGCGGACGAGAAAGTCATGTACAGGTTCTGCTGAGCGGCGGCAATCAGGCTGTCGAGGCTGCCGAGCATCCCCAGCGGATCGAGCTGCTTGCGGACCTGCTGCAGGAAGATCTGCTGGCGGCGGCCGCGCTGGTAGTCATCGTCCTGGTGGCGTGACCGGGCGAATGCGAGTGCTTCTTCCGGGTTGAGGAATTGGCAGCCAGGATCGAAGTCGACTGGCATCAGCTGTTCCTGCGAGTTGTAGTACCCGCACTTGTGATTCGGGTCCGCCTGCGTCGGGCATGGTTCCGGCAGGTCTTGAAGCTTGTAGGGGACATCGATCCACACACCGTTGCCGGGCAACGCGCTGACGATGGCCACGAAGCCCTTGAGGTTCACCGCGATCCTGCCATCGATCTGCTGGTTGGCAAAGTTCTGGATGGCGCCGGTCAGCGCCTGCCAGCCACGTTCACAATTGAACTGGGCCTGGCACTCGGGGCCGATGCCCTCTGAGCCGGGGTAGTTGTTGGGGCTGGCCGCGGCCGAACGCCACAGGTAGTTGAGGCAGTCCGGATAGTCCTGGCCGTTCTCGAGCGCGATGTGGAACCACTCGGGATACCGGACATCGCAGTTCATGTTGCGCGGGAAACTGAACAGCGCCGCCTTACAGGATGCGATGTCGATCGACAGCAACATCATCGAGTCGGTCCGGATGCTGTTGGTACTGGCGCCGTCGTCGGAGCGTGAATCGGAACCCACCAGGAGGATGTTCAGCCGGCCGTCGGCGGCCGGTGCCCAGCCTGTGAAATCAGTCTGCGGACATGCGCGCGGGGTGGGTGAGGGACCAATGCTCCCGCCCGGTGTGGGCGTCACAACCGGTTCGCCGCTGGTGCCGGGGGTCGCGCTCACGTCAGGCGTCGGCGTGGCCGCAACAGGCGTTATCGACGGTGACTGGATCGGCCGCGGCGTAAAGCTCGGGATGGCGATGCCCCCGAACATGTCCAGTGCCCTGCCGACGTCGAGGCCGATCACCTCCGGCAGGCCGTGCATGAGCATCGTCACCGCAACGAGTGCCGCCAGGATGAGCGGCGCGGAAGATGACGTCCGGCTGAAGCCGCGATGGCGCTCGGCCTTGGCTGTCGAATACGCGTCGACCATCGCCGCCACGTGGTAGAGAAAAAAGGCCACGTTCAACACGAGGATCGCGACGCGCGCTTGCGGGTTGGTGATCAGGCTGATGATGGCAATCTTGGGCCCGATCAGCAGCCAGATGATGCTTAGGACGAAAAGGATCATCGGCATCGCCCAGAGCACGCCCTTGCGCAGGTCGCCCGCGTAGATCTGGCCCACGCCGGGGAACAGGAACGAGAGCAACGCGGCGATTGCCGGTGATGGATTCAGTGACATTCGTTCGTCCTGACGATTGTGAGCAGGGTCGTGTTCCGTTTGTGCGGACGCGGATTACTGAACGTGCAGCGTCCCCGACATCGCGGCCGTGTGGACATCGCACCAGAAGTAGTAGTCGCCCGGCGCGGTCGGAGTCGTGAAGATGACCGACTTGGTAGCCGCAGGCCCGGTCGCGACGTCGGTCTTTCCCAGCGACTCGGCCGTCGAGTCGGGACCGGCGAAGAAATTGATGTTGTGCGGCACAGGTGAATCGTTGAGGTAATCGACCTGGACGACGGTGCCTGCCGGCGCCTCGAGCGACGCCGGATCGAAAGTCAGCGGGCTCGCGCCGGTCGTCGTGACGGCGAGCGTCACTGATGGTGTCGCGGCCGGGGTCGGCGATACCGCAGCCGTCGGTGGCGCGGATGGACCGAGTGGCGCGTAGGTCCAGCCAGGACCGGCACCACCGCATGCGGACAGGATTAGTGCCACGCCGAGCGGCAGCGCGAAGCGGATCAGTCTTGGCTGGGGGTGCATCCCCGTCATTCTGGCCGATCGCGGCGAATGGCGCCGCAGCAGCGCGCGGTCAGCGCCGAATCTTTGCTTCCGGCACGAGACCGCTGCGAATGGCGACGCCGGCCGCCTCGACGCGGCCCTTCACGCCCATCTTCTGGAGGATGCGCCGCACGTGAACGGCGACCGTGCGCTCACTGATGAAAAGTCGCTCGGCGATCTCACGATTAGTCCGACCTTCCGTGAGGATGACGAGCACCGACGACTCGCGCGGGCTCAGGCCGAAACGACCGGAGGCGGGCGACCTCTGGCCGGAGCCGATTCGATGTTCAAGGCTGCCTCCCGGGGCGGTGCTCGGACCCGGGCCCACGGCGACCATCTCCCTGGTGCCGACCTGTGGTTGGATCGGGATGGCTATCACGCCGTCCTCGGGCAGCCGGATGTTGCCGCGCACGCCAAGCTCGAAGAGCGCTTTCCGTAAGGGCAGGGCCGGGAGCCTGCCTGCGATCTTCCAGGCTTCCGTGATTGCCTTGCGCGCTTCGTCGCGGCGCGACCGGTCAGTCAGCAGCGCGGCGGTCTGCCACCAGCGCGCGCGAGCGACGTTGTAGGGCACCGACAGCGCGGCCCACGCTTCAGCGAGCTCGGCCCACGGTTCCGGACGGGCCTTGCCGCGCACGCGCTCGTCATGGGCGCGCGCGGTCGCGAGATACAGCTCGGCCTCCTTGCGCGCACCCACGGTCGCGGGCAGCCCGGGCTTGGCCATGGCTTCGGTTGCCGCGTTCAGGACGCGCGTGGCGAGACTGCCCGAGTCGGCGACCGCCGAGTAGTCGCGCTTGAGCCTGCCGCGCTCGGCAGCAACCGCGCATGCCTCGAGCACCGTCGCGGCTGCGAATGCCATCTGGAGGGGATCGTCGGTTTCTGCCACAGCCGCCCAACCCGTCTCGGCGGCAGTGACCGCATCGCTTGCATCGCCGCGCCACAAGGCCAGGCTGACCGCGCTGCGCAGCACCAGCGCGGACCACTGTCCGGCGGGCACGGCCTCGAGCTCGAGCAGCGTCTGACCAACGAGCCGCGCCGCCTCTTCATCGGCGCGTGACTCGACCAGGACGAGGCCCAAATAGAGGATCGGGCTGAACCAGGCGACGCCGGCCGGCGGGAACTCGAGCGCCGCGCGGCACTCCGCCTCCGACTCCGCCCAGCGGCCCATCTCGAACAGGATGTCCGCCGCGTTGCCGCGCAGGAACGAGCCGTACGTCAGCGCAAGGCCGCCGCGCTCGGCCTCGGCGATGCCCTCCTTGACCACCGCGAGCGCCTCCTCGCGGCGCGAGTCGAGGTCGAGCAGCGTCGTCTTGTTGGCGTAGCAGCGCATCAGTTCATCGAGCCGCTCGGCCTTGCGCGCGGCGTCGATCGCCTCGTCGAGCAGAGCCAGCGCCTTGTCGATCTCGCCGCGGCCAAAGCCCAGGTCGACGGCGAGCGTGTCGGTGGCATGGGCCAGATCGGCCAGGCCAGCCTCGCCGGCAGCCTTCGCCGCGCGGCGGGCTTCCTCGGCGCGCCTCGCGCTGTCCTCGTAGTGACCCTCGTAGTCGGCGAGCATCAGGTCCTGCGCCAGCGACGCCAGGACGTGCGCCCGCGTGGCGCCCTCCGCCGTGCCGGCCAATTCGAGCGCCTGCTCAATCGCCGCACGGCCGCCGACCGTGTCGCCCGATGATCGGCGATAGCGGCCGAGCTGCTCGCTCAACACGGCGCCGCGATCGCGTGACTCCGGCGACGCGCGCGACGTCAGCAGCCGCTCGGCACGACCGCCGGCGAGCCGCTCGATCGCCTGTTCGGCGAGGGTCGCCGCGTGACGAAACCCACCGGCTGCGTAGGCCGCCGCGGCCGCGGCCGCGATCGTGTCCGCATCCGCATCACCCTCGATGTCCAGCTCCAACGCCGCGTTGTAGTTACCAGCTGCAGTCGGGCCCGGGTCGATCGCTTCCGCCAATCGAGCTGCCGCCAGATAGGCGTCGCGTGCCTGCGCCGGCGCCAGGGCGCGCGACCAGTGCCACGCGGCAACCGCCGGCATAGCTGAAGCCGCCTCGGCGAGGCCGCCGTGCAGCGAGTGCAGCTCGCCCGGCAACGTCGAGTGGTCGATCGCCTCGGCAACAAGCTGGTGGAGCGCAAGGGGCGAGTCGTCGCCGCCAAATGCCAATCCGCTGTCCCTCAGCCCAGCGATGGCAGTGCGCGAAAGGTGCCCATCGGTAAGGCGGACCCGTGCCAGCTCATCGGTCGTCATGGGCTTGCGCGCGGCCGCCAGTAGACGCAACGCACGCAGCGTTGGACGCTCGAGCTGGGCCAACCGAGCGTGGATGATCTCTTCGAGCGGATCGGAAAGTCGGATGCCTGCCTGGCGCTGGTTTGCCTCAACGAGCTGCGTCGCGACCAGGGGGTTGCCGCGCGAGCCGACGCGCACGGCAGCCATAAAGCTCAGCGTCGGCCGCTCCCCGTCGAGCGCCTCCACGAGCGCCAGCAATTCATCAGACGAGAGCGGCTCGAGGGCGATCTGCTCCAAGTCTTCGGCAGCCTCAATCTGCCCGCGCAACGGCGCGGCACCATGGCCGCGACCGATCTCGTCGCCGTGATAGGTGACGACGAGCGTCAGCGCGATGCGCCGCCGCAGCCGCAGCAGCATGGAGATCAGCGCGCGCGTGCCCGGATCGGAGTACTCGAGGTCCTCGACGATCAGGCAGACCTGGCCGCTCCCAGCCTTGTGTTCGAGCAGTCGCAGGAGGCTCTCGCGAACGCGGGCCCCGCGCTGCTCGGGCGCGTCGAGTGGGGGTTTCGCGGCCAACGCGCGATCGAACTCTCTGCCCAGCGCGGTGCGCAGGCCGACGTAGGCAATGCCCGCCTCCGGCTCCAGGCAGCGCGCGCGAATGATCGTTACCTTGGCCAGGTCGGAGGCTTTGGCGATGCGCGTCTCGAGCTCGTCGAGCATGCGGGTAATGCCGATCCCGAGTGGACCGCTGATCGCGACTCGGGTCAGCTCACGATGCGAACTACGCTGCAGCGCCGCCCCCACTGCGGCCAGTTCGCGTTCACGCCCGATGAACGCCATGGGCCGAAGGATAGCGGTGGTCTTGTGGATACTTGGGAGGTTGTGAGCAGTACGGTGCACCCAGACAACACCCTCAACGAGCTGGGCGGCGACGAGTGGCTGTACTTCACCAAGTCGCTCTGGACGACGGCGTATCCCTCAGAGCTCGGCCACGCGTTGCGCAAGGCGCACGGCGCCAACAAGCCGCCGCGGCTGATGGCCAAGCTGATCGAGTTCTTCACCAAGCCCGGCGAGCTCGTCCTGGATCCGTTCGCTGGCGTTGGTGGGACTCTGCTGGGAGCGGCCATCTGTCGTTCGCCGCGCAGCGCGCTCGGCTTCGAGATCGACCAGCGGTGGGCCGATGTCTACTCGTCCGTTTTGGCCGATCAGGCGGCCAATCCCACGCCGCTGGCAGACATCGGAACCTCTGACCCAGCGGGTGAGCGCACCTTCGATGCGTCTGGCTGCCAGCTGGCGGTCGGTGATGCTGTCGCCTTGCTGGCCGACCTGGCCGATGGATCGGTCGACTTCGTCGCCACCGACCCGCCCTACAACCCCCAGCTCAAGCTGACCATGGCCGGCGGCGCGCTGGCCGAGAAGTTCGCCAACCGGCGCACCGATTACGCGATGGTCACCTCACACGAGGGCGACCTGGCGAATAGCGCGACGTACGCCGAGTACCTGGATCGCATGGAAGCGGTGTTTCTTAGTCTGCGTCGAGTCCTGCGCGACGGTCGGTACATGGCCGTCATCGTGCGCGACGCCTACCAGGACGGGCGCTACCGCTTCACCGGCTCGGACCTCGCTCTGCGAGCCGAGAAGGTTGGGTTCGTGACCAAGGGTGACCTCATCTGGTACCAGGCCGGCACGCGCCTGCGGCCGTACGGCTACCCGCGCTCGTTCGTCCCGAACATCGTCCACCAGCACATCCTGGTGCTCCGCGCGGGTTGAGGCCTGGCTCCTACCTACTGTTGCCCGGCGATCTCAGGTACGCGACGATCTTGCCCCACTCGACCAAGGAGAGGGCGAGAAGAGCCAGGCCGACGCATAGAACACGCGCAGCCCAGGTAATCGCCAGGGCGCCCGGATCGCCGTCAATCCCAGTCGGACTTCCCGAATTGAGGTAAACGCCTTGGGGCAAGAATGTCATCGCGTTATAGCCAAACCACAACGCCGCCGCAAGGGCCAAGATTGAGCGCACATTCGCCTCCTTATTGGCCATCCATCGCTAGCGATCGCGGCGCGTGAGTCGGTTACGAAGATCAGTATCGGAGGCGGCGTCGATTGCGGTCCAGGCGAGGGCAAGCGCGCCATCGAGGATCGCCTTGTCGCCGGCCGGCGCGACGGTCGCGGCCGCGAACTCTGGTTGGTGATTCACCGCGGGCGAGCAGCCGATGTCGAGGATCGGGTGGATCGACGGCGTGACGTACGAGACGTTGCCCTGGTCGGTCGAGAACCGCGTGAAAGTTGTCGTGCCGCCGAACGAGCGACCCAGCGCCTCGGCGTTTGAGCGATAGAGGGCGTTCAGGTCCACGTCGTAGCGCATGTCGGCGTAGACCGGGTACTCCTTGACCTCGAGCTTCGCGCCAGTGGCGAGCGCCCCCGCCTCGAAGCAGCGCAGGACCTTGGCGCGCAGCTCGTCGAGACGCGCGGCCGTTGAGGCGCGGACCATCCAGTGCGCCGTCGTGCGTGCCGGAATTATGTTCACCGCCTCGCCGCCGGAAGTGACGATGCCATGCACCCGATCGGTCGCCAGCAGTGACTGGCGCAGGAGACCCAGCGCGGTCTGGGCGATTACGAGCGCATCGGCCGCGTTGACGCCCTTCTCCGGCGCCGCGCCCGCGTGCGACGGGACGCCGGTGTAGATGATGTCGAGCGACTGCGCGGCAAGCACTTCGGGCTCAAGCACATCGGCCGGACCGGGGTGGATCATGAGCGCGCAGTCCACGCCATCGAAAACGCCCTTCTCGACCATGACGATCTTGCCGCCGCCGCCCTCCTCCGCCGGCGTGCCGATGACGCTGACCGTGACGCCCGCCGCATCGGCGACCGTGGCCAATCCAACCGCCGCGCCCAAGGAGCTAGCAGAGATGATGTTGTGGCCGCACGCGTGGCCAACGTCGGGCAGCGCGTCGTACTCCGCGAGGAATGCGACCTTGAGCGGCCCGTTGCCGTAAGTCGCCCGGAACGCCGTCGGGAGATCGGCGATACCGCGCTCGACCGCAAAGCCGGCCGATTCCAGCCAGTCGGTCAGCCAACCCGCAGCCTTGACCTCCGCGTAGTTGAGCTCGGGGTTTGCGTGGAGTCGGTGGCTCAAATCGATGAGCTCAGGCAGCGCGGCTGCAATCTTTTCGCGAGCAGCCTGCTTCATGTCTGTCACGTTCACGCCGTGATGGTATGGGTAGCCTCGCCCCATGGATGCTGAAGAAGTCCGATCACACGCCCAGGCGTACTGCGACGCGCTGCTCGAGGGCAATGTCGATCGAGCGATCGAGGAGCTCAGCCCGGAGCTGCATCAGCACGTCGGCGAGCTGATTTCGCAGATTCCGTTGCCATTAACTGAGGCGACCGTCGAATCGGTCGAGGTGGGCGGCAAGGGCTACATCGCGAATCTGGTGCTCGTCGGCGAGAGCGGAACCGTCAAGGTGCTGACCCGCTGGAAAGACCGCGACGGCACGCCAACGCTCGTTGAGGCGAGTCACGTCGTCGATAAGCCGGCAGCGCCGCCCGAAGAGGCAGCCACGGAAGAGCCCGCCGCCGAGGGCTGAGGCCCGATTTGGTAGGGGAGCCTGGATTCGAACCAGGGACCGGGCGGATATAAGCCGCCTGCTCTAACCACTGAGCTACTCCCCCGCGCTGAATCGTACCCCTACGCGCGCCCCAGGAGCGGAGCCACGACCTGGAACAGCAGCACCAGGACGAGATAGACGATAGGGATCGCGGCGAACAGGCCAAGGACGCCGGCCCAGGCCGATCGTCGCTTCTCGCCCGATGAGCCGGTCGGCAGCTCGACCCAGAGGTAGGTCAGCGCGCTGCCGACGCAGATCACCACCACGACATAGAGCGCGATGAGCGGTGCCATCTGCGCGTCGGCCACGAGCAGGTCGTAGATCAGCAGCGCGATCCCAAGGACGATCGCCACAGCGAGGTTGGCGAGGACGGCACGCAGCACGGGCGGCGGCGGATTGCGCGCCTGGCGCCAGCGCACCTCGAGCCACGATCGGTCGCGCGGCTCTTCGGTCACAGGATGTCCAACATCTTCTTGCGCGGCAAGGTCTCCGGCGTGAACTGGGCGATCTCGGATACGGCCGATGCGAAACGGTCGATTTCTTCCTCCGTGTTGAACCAGGCGACGGACGCACGGACCGCGTTGCCGTTCGGCGTCGCGCTCACGATTGCGAAGGCTCGTCGCCGTAGCTCCTCGAGGATTTGTT
>JAXDLE010000095.1:0-5537 GCA_034666725.1 Chloroflexota bacterium | reverse complement strand
TTCGGCGTCGCCAACGACCACTCGATCGCCTGGGGCATCGCCAAGGCGTTGCACGAGCAGGGAGCGTGGGTCGGGTTTTCGTCCATCGAGATGCTCGTCGAGAAGCGCGTTCGGCCGCTCGCGGACTCCATCGGTTCAACCTTCGTCGAGCCGTGCGATGTCCAGAATGACGCCGACATCGAGCGCGTCTTCGCGCGCTGGCAGAAAGAGCAGGCGTCGCTCGACATCCTGGTCCACGCCCTCGCATTCGCGCGGCGTGAGGATCTCGACGGCCGCTTCGTCGACACCTCGCGCGACGGCTTCACGCTCGCCCTCGACGTCAGTGCCTATTCGATGGTCGCACTGGCTCGCGGGGCCGCGCCGCTGATGCCGAACGGCGGCTCGATGATGACCCTCAGCTACTACGGCGCGGAGAAGGTCGTCGCGAACTACAACGTGATGGGCGTGGCCAAGGCCGCTCTGGAAGCCTCGGTGCGCTACCTCGCGGCCGACCTGGGGCCGCAGAACATCCGCGTCAACGCGATCAGCGCCGGTCCCATTCGGACGCTCGCGGCGAGCGGCATCGCCGGCTTCAAGCAGATGTACGGCAGGTTCAAGGACATCGCCCCGATGCGCCAGAACATCTCCATCGACGACGTCGGCGGCACCGCCGTCTACCTCGCGAGCGACCTGTCGCGCAACGTGACCGGCGAGACCGTTTACGTCGACGGCGGTTTCAACGTCCTTGGGGTGCCGACGCCCGAGGAATGAGCCGCTTACCCAGCCTGGGGGCCCGCGGCGAGGGCTGGGTTGCGCTCCAGCTGGCGCTCATCGGCGCGATCGTCGCTGCGTGCTGGTGGAGCGGCGGCAGGTGGGCCCTGCCGTTGCAGTCGGTGGTCGGCCCTATTGGCAACATCCTGCTGATCGGTGGCCTGTTCATCGTTGTAATCGGTGCGCTGGGTCTTTCGAGCTCGTTCACGGTGATGCCGTGCCCCAGGGACGATGGCGGTTTGGTGACGACAGGCCTCTACCGATATGTCCGCAATCCGATATACGCAGGTCTGATCGCGGCGATGGTCGGCGCGAGCCTCGGCTCAGCGTCCTGGCTGGCGCTCGTCCTGACTGGAGCGCTGGTGCTGGTCCTGGACCTGAAGTCACGCCGCGAGGAGGCTTTCCTGCGCGAGCGCTTTCCCGGTTATGGGGCTTACGCCGCGCGAACCAAGAAGTTCCTTCCCGGCATCTACTAAGCCCCTACTTCCTGGAGTCGGCTCTGTGACTGAGTCGCAAGTTGTGACTCAGTACTGATCAATCTGACGGGCCCCGATGTACAGCCTGTGACTCATTCAAGGAGCTGACTCGCAACCAGCGGGTCGATGCTTTCGCGGTTAAACGGAGCCGCGCTCAGTCGGGCCCGGCCTCGCTCTTGATGGCCATGGCGCCGATCGACGACCACTCGCGCGGTCGCGCCGCGGCGGGGCGCCACTCCATCTCAGCGTCGGGCACTTCGATCTTGCCGTCGTACAGGGCATCGAACGTGTCGCCGTCGATGCGCTCCTGCTGGA
Organism: Chloroflexota bacterium; assembly: GCA_034666725.1. Classification (GTDB taxonomy): domain Bacteria; phylum Chloroflexota; class Limnocylindria; order Limnocylindrales; family CSP1-4; genus JALYGJ01. Next base: position 3,996 of record JAXDLE010000095.1, on the reverse strand, counting down.
CGAGGTAGACGCTTATGCGGCGCAGCTGATCGAGATGGTCGAGCAGCGTCTGGCGCGCGGCCGCGTACGCCTCGTCGAGGATGGCTGCAGTCGCGCGAGTCGCGGCCCCCTGTAGCTCGCTCGGCAGTGATCCGTCGCGCTTGGCCGCGAAGAAGGACAGCGTGCCGCGCCCGGCCGCGCCGGCGGCGTCCGCCTCATCGGGCTTGGGATCGCGACCCATGCCCCAGCGCTGGACCATCGATGTCGCGATCTGGGTCGCCTTCTCGAAGTCGTTGGCTGCGCCGGGCGTCACTTCCTGGAAGAGCAGCTCCTCTGCCGCGCGGCCACCCATCAGCGCCACCAGCCGGGCGCGCAGGTCGGACTCGGCCGGGAGATCGTTGTCCTCCTGGGACGAGACGGTCACGCCGAGCGCGTCCCCATGGGCGAAGAGCGAGATTTCCTCCACGCGGCGCGAGTCGCCGTGGACCTTGCCGCAGATTGCATGACCGACCTCGTGGGCAGCGATGATTGCCCGGTCGCGCTCGTTCATCGAGCGTCGCCGGCCCGTGCCCACGGCGACCTTCAGCCAGCCGGCATGCATGTCCTCATGGCCAATCGTGTCAGTACCGCGCCGCGCGGCCATGATCGCCGCCTCGTTCAGCAGGTCGGCCAGCTGCGCGCCACTGAAGCCGTACGTTTTGCGCGCCAGCCCCTCGAGGTCGACCTCGGGTCCCAAAGGCTTGCCCCGCGCGTGAACGGCGAGGATCGCCTCGCGGCCGACCACGTCCGGCAGGCCCACGTGAACCTTGCGCGAGAAGCGGCCCGGCCGGAGCAACGCCTCGTCGAGGATGTCGAGCCGGTTGGTCGCGGCCAGGACGACGATCTCGCCGGACGTGCCGAAGCCATCGAGCTCGACGAGCAGCGCGTTGAGCGTCTGCTCGCGCTCCTCGTGCGAGTTGGCGCCGCCGCGTGACTTGCCGAGCGCGTCGAACTCGTCGATGAAGATGACTGCTTTGCCGTGCCGCTTGGCCTGGCCGAACAGGTCGCGCACGCGGCGCGCGCCAACGCCGACGTACTTCTCGACGAAGTCCGAGCCCGAAGCGTGGAGGAAGGGCACGCCGGCCTCGGTCGCGACCGCGCGCGCCAGCATGGTCTTGCCGGTGCCGGGCGGCCCGTACAGCAGGATGCCGCGCGGCACTTTCGCGCCGAGCGACCGAAAACGCTCGGGGTGCCGCAGGAACTCGATCGGCTCGGCCAGCTCGAGCTTGGCCTCGTCGCAGCCCGCGACATCGGACAGGTGCACCGGGCCGCTCGACCCGCTCGGTGCCGCGGCGACCATGCCCGGGACGGGTAAACCACTCGCGGCCGAGCGCAGAGGGGCAGGCATGATTGCGGAGAACTTGCTCCCGCGCCGCCCGAGGACGGGCAGCCGATCGCGTGCGCTGTAGAGGAATGTCAGGCCCAATCCGGCGAGCAGAACCAGGAGGCCGACGCTGATCGCGCTCTTCAACGGGTCGCCAGCTGTCGCAACTGTGGTGCGGGTGTCGATGGCCGAGTGGGCGCTGGGCGTCAGCAGGTCGTCGTAGCCGAGCGTCTGCAGTGCAGCCGCCGCATCGCCGACCGAGCCGTTGAAGGTGATCGCGACATAGGAGCCATCGGCGCGCTGTGCAAGTAGGAGGCGACCGCCGGACCCGCCGGCGCCGACGGTCACCGTCTGGACATCGCCAGAGTCGATGCGGGTCGCTAGCTCCAGGAGCGTCCAGCGCTCAGCCGCGGTTGCTGTCGGAATGTCGAGGGGTGCCGGGCGGGGTGGGTTCGAGACGATCCAGGTGGCCCCGGCGGCGACGAACGCGACCGCGATCAGGCCTGCGGCGAGCGAGGCTCGTGGATGCCGTTCAGCGATGCGTCGAAGCGTCTGCCAGAAGTTGCGCAACTGTTCCCCCCGAAATGTCGCTGCAATGTTACTACTCCGGTTTGCGACGTCGCTGCAACAGAAGTACCTGCGCGAGGCGCGCCTGATCGCGCGCGTCTTCCAGGGCGTTATGCGTCTGCTCGAAGCGCACCCCCAGCTCGCGTTCGATGTGCACCTTGCGCGTCTCTTCCCAGCGGGTCACGCCCTGGCTGCCCATATACAGGCTCTTGAGGTCCAGCGCGGAGATCCCAAATGGGTTGTGACCCAGGTAGCGCCAGAACGCGTCGGCGACAAACATCCAGTCGAACGGTGCGTTGAAACCAACGAACACCGGCCTGCGGCCGGCGGCCGTGTCGCGCACCCACCCTTCCAGCCGGCGCATCGCGTCGGCGGGGTCGAGGCCGTCGCGCTCGAGGTGTTCACGCGTGAGCTTGTGGACCCCCTCTGCTTCGGCCGACCAGGGCATATCAGGTACCGGCTTCAGCTCGAGGTAGATACCCGCGGCCGGGTCATCAACCAGACAGGCACCGATTGACAGCAGGCTGCCATTGCTGGGGCTGTCGCCCGACGCCTCGATGTCCACGCTGATCAGCAGCTCTTCTCCCATGGCCCGCAATCCTCGCATCCTTGAAAAGCTCTTATCTCCGCAGCGACGCCTCACGGCTGCTGCTGCGCGCTCCGGTCAAGCCTGCCGCGAGCGGCCGGCATAACCTGCGCTTGCGGCGGTCGTCCACAGGGTTTTCCCCAGTCGCGCGCGGTTGGTGGAAAACATCCGGACGAATCGACCAGTTCGTGGATGGTTTCTCTTGTACCGCCTGACATGCGCCCGTAATGTCATCTCAGCCCGAAGGGGCCAGACGGAAATCGGACCACACAGATCGGGGCGCAAGCCCAAGAGGTGAGGACCCCGACCCAGGAGACGCGGACCCGGGAGCTTGCTCCAGGGACCAGCGAAGCAGGCTCGCAAGAGACCTGCCGTCGAACAGCCGAGGGGCTCGTCCCCACGGACGGCGGACTACCTGGCAACGATGGTCACTTCGGGTCTTTCCTTGCCCGCCGCAAGGCGCACACCCCACAGCTCTTCCACCTGTGCAGCCGCGCGCCTGCGACTGCTGGCCGCCGTGGGCGCGGCCGGCCCTATCTGAGGGCGGCCAGGATGTGGGCGAAGATGTCGCGTGCGCTGACTATGCCCGTTGCGCGACCGTCCGCGACAAGGGGTATATGGCGAAAGCCACCGAGCGCCATCTTGTGGATCGCCACTGCGACTGAGTCCGTTTCGCGCAACACGACCGGGTCGCGCGTCATCAGATCGGCCACCGAGACGCCCTCGAGCGTCGTCCCGGTGAGACGCATCAGCAGGTCGCGCTCCGACAGCACCCCGGTGAGCGCGCCAGATGCATCCTCGACCAGCAGACAGCCCACATTCGCGGCCTGCATCTGGGCCACTGCATCCGCGGCGCCGGCGGTCGGCGCGATCGTCAGCGGCGTGTGATGTTTGACCGCAGCCAGCGGTACGTCGACGAGGCTCGCCTCGAAGGCGCTACCCGGCTCGGGGATGTCGGCGGTGCGCAGGTCGGCACCGCAGTTCTCACACGCGTCCAGGCCTTGGAGGTTCTCGGAGCCGCAGACCGGACAGATCATCGCAAGCCTGGTCGCGCGCAGCACCTGCCGAAGGCCGACTGCGTTGGGAGGTCATTCAAGCGGGGCACCGCCGCTATTCGACCTTCCAGGTTTCGCCGGCGAGGATCAGGTTGTCGAGATCGCCCGCCCCCTGGCGGGTCGTGGCGTCCTCGATCTGGCCCACGATGAGCTGGTCATGTGTCGGCCGGCTGACCTTGCGCAGGATGCCCACCGGAACGGGGTACTCGGGATACCACATGCGGGACAGCATGTAGGCGAGGTAGGGATCCTTGGCCTCTTCGTCGTGGACAAGTAGGTCTGCCTCAGTGACGCCGTTCTTGCCCAGCTCGACGACCTCGGGGTGGAGTCCGGTCAGTCGGATGCCCTTGTCGTGCTCCTTGCCGAAGATCATCGGCTTGCCGTGCTCAAGGGCGAGCATCCGGTCGTCCCGCACGTCGCGCTCGGTGAAGTCACGAAAGGCGCCG
>JAXDLE010000094.1:0-14178 GCA_034666725.1 Chloroflexota bacterium | reverse complement strand
TCATGTCGAGCGTCTTTTCGACCTGAACCGTGTGCTCTTCGATATGCGACGGCCAGCGCCACATCCTGAAACCGACGGTGACCGGAAAGCCGTACCAGCCGGCGGCCGAATCCATCTCTTCGCTGGTGAGGGTGGCGAAGCGCGACGACGCCGCATCGACGATGTCATCCAACTTCTGGCGCACGTCCGCGAGAGTGCCGGTCGCCTCCGCGGCGTCCTCAGGCATGGCGACGAACAGCTCGTCGGGCGCGCGTCGCGGTCCAGGTGGCTTTGGCTGGGCGCGCACCGAGATCCAATAGGCGCTACCCCACGCATAGCCACGCTGACCGCCAATGATGTGGCCCATCGTCTGGCGCACCGTCCACTCGCTGCCGCCGGGATGCGCGTCCAGGTCGGAGTCGGACAACCCGGCCAACACTCCTTGCAGGTCCCAGCGCGCCGCGGACGTCGTTCCGACGGCCTCGCGCGCCTCGCTCGACTCTTTGCCACCGATTGCACGCGTGACCTCAGCAGCTCCCGATTCAAGGATCTCCAGCGTCCGATAGAACGCGTAGCGGACGTTGATGTCGTTGCCGTCCCATACCCACAGCGAAGTGAGTCGCTCGTCGGGGATCGTGCCGAGTACATCAAACGTGCCGTTGAAAGCCTCTCGCAGACGCACTAGCGCCGGATGCGGGTCGACCAATGGGCCGGGCGCGCGCTCGAGTACGAATGGATCGAGAACTGCAGTCACGGCCTGTATCAGGCCGTCAGAACTTCGCTTGCGGGGACAGGTTCGATGGTGGTCGGAGCGCCAGTCTTGGCGGCCTGCTCGATCGCGGCCTCCACGAAGCCGTTGAAAAGCGGATGCGGCCGATCAGGGCGCGAGCGGAACTCGGGGTGGAACTGCGAGGCCACGAACCACGGGTGGTCCTTGAGCTCGACGATCTCGACGAGCCGCCCATCGGGCGACTGACCGGACAGGATCATGCCGCCCTTCTCGAGCGCCTCGCGGTACTGGTTGGAGACCTCGAAGCGATGGCGGTGGCGCTCGTAGATCACCTCTTCGCCGTAAGCGGCTGCGGCCTTGGACCCGGGCGTGAGCTTCGCCGGGTACAGGCCCAGGCGCATGGTGCCGCCCTTCTCTTCCATGTCGCGCTGGTCGGGCATGAAGTCGATGACCGGCGCATTCGTGAAGAGATCGAACTCGGTTGAGTTGGCGTCCTTGGCGCCGACGACGTCGCGCGCGAACTCGATGACGCCGCACTGCAGCCCCAGGCACAGACCCAGGTAGGGCACCTTGTGCTCGCGTGCATAACGCGCGGCGAGGACCTTGCCCTCGATGCCACGATGGCCGAAGCCACCCGGCACCAATACCCCGGCCGCGCCCGCGAGAACGTCTTCGTACGTGTCCGCACTGAGCGACTCGGAGTCGACCCAACGGATGACGATCGAGCGGCCGTGCGCCCAGCCGGCGTGGCGCATCGCCTCGCTGACCGAGAGATAGGCATCGGGCAGCTCGATGTACTTGCCGACGAGGGCAATCTCGAGCTGTGGCTTGGGCTTCTTGATCAGCTCGACGAGATCGCGCCAGGCGGTCAGATCGGCCGGCTTGGCCTTCTCCTCCAGGCCGAGCTCGCGCACGATCAGATCGTCGAGACCGCGCTCATGGAATTGCAGCGGTACCTCGTAGATCGTCTCGGCGGTGGGCGCCGGGATGACCGCCTCGACGGCCACGTCGCAGAACAGCGCGATCTTCTCGCGCAGGTCGTCGGGCACGTCCTGATCGGCGCGGGCGATGATCACGTCGGGCTGGATGCCGATGCCGCGCAGCTCCTTGACAGAGTGCTGGGTCGGCTTGGTCTTGAGCTCGCCCGTAGCGCTCAGCGCCGGCAGGAGCGTCACGTGGACGTACATCACGTTCGTGCGGCCGACGTCCTTGCGCAGCTGACGGATCGCCTCGAGGAAGGGCAGCGACTCAATGTCGCCCACGGTGCCGCCGACTTCCACGATGACCACGTCGGCCTTGCCATCACGCGCGACGCGCACGACGCGTTCTTTGATCTCGTTGGTGATGTGCGGGATGACCTGGACCGTGCCACCGAGGTAGTCGCCGCGGCGCTCCTTGGCGATGACGGCCTGGTAGATGCGGCCGGTCGTGACGTTCGAGAGCTGGGTCAGGTTCTCGTCGATGAAACGCTCGTAATGGCCCAGGTCGAGGTCCGTCTCCGCGCCGTCGTCGGTGACGAACACCTCGCCGTGCTGGTACGGGCTCATCGTGCCCGGATCCACGTTGATGTACGGATCGAGCTTGATGATCGAGACAGAGAGACCGCGGCTCTTGAGCAGCCGGCCGATGCTGGCGGCAGTGATGCCTTTGCCGAGCGAGGAGGTCACGCCTCCAGTCACAAAGACATACTTCGCCATCGATCCAGACCCTCGTGTCGTGGCCACAGCGCGCCTTTTCGAAGAAACGCGCGAGCACGGACGCCAACGCCACACTCGGGGAGAAAGTGTACCTCAAAGGCGCGCTCGGGGTCAGTCCCCGACGAACACATCGATCGCGTTCGGTGGTAGGTCGTCGAACTCCGCCGCTTCGATCAGCGCGACACTGCCATCATCCAGTAGCGCCGCCGCCGCATACAGACGATCCACACCGGGCAGCTCGGTGACGGTCCCGCTCATGGGATCGAACACGGCCACCCAGCTGTCGGACGTCCCGGCATCGGGCGAGTCAACGTCCGGGCTTATGTCCCAAGCACCGCTGAGCAGAAGACGGCCGTCGGTGAGCCTGGTTGCGGTCATGACGGTGTGCGGCACGAGCGGGCCGGGCGTGAACTCGCCGGTTGATGGGTCGAAGATCTCGGTCGTTACCGGGTCCACGCCGTGCCGCCCAAAGAGCTGGCGCTCCTGCGAGTAGCGTCCGAGCCGCAGGATCAAGACCTGACCGTCCGATCTGGTGAACAGGGCAGGAATTCCGCGCACGTGGGACAGGTTTCCGTCCGTCTTGGTGAAAGTCCCTGCGGTCGGGTCGAACAGTTCCACCGAATCGCACCACTTAGGCTGTGCTGGGTCGCCGCAAAATCCGCCAATAACAAGAACGCGACCGTCGTCGAGTAGCAACATCGCTTGCCAGTCACGGGCGGTAACCATTGGCTCGGTGGGACTGAACGTCATCGTCGACGGATCAAAGAGCTCCGCATCCGGCAGAACCTCGCTCTCCGGTCCGTCAGTGATGCCACCAGCAATCAGCACGTGCCCATCAGCGAGTCGGACGGCAGTGGGTTCCAGCCGCTGATAGATCATCGGGCCCAGCTGCGTGAACGTCCCCTTGACGGGATCGATGACGCCAGCGACCGACTCGCCGGTACCGGGATCAAGCGCATGGCGATAGCCCACGATGAGCACGCGCTCATCTGCCAGCACAGTCAAGCTGGCGATGACGGCGTCAGTGAAGCTGTCGGGGAGCAGGACGCGAGACTCGACCGTGCCCGAGGCAACGTCGACGACCTGGCCGGACCTCCGTCCTGACACAGGTTCCAAGCCGACCACCATCACTCGGCCGCCGGCGACGGCGATGGCTTTAGGCTCGAGAGATTCATACGCGAGGCGCCCGGTCGGCAGGATCGTGACCGGTGCCTGATCGATATCGTCCGCGCGCAATATGCGCTCGAGAACCAGCGATCCCACATAGGCCGCAGCGGCAAGCGTGGCCAGCAGGAGCAGTGCGATCGCGACGGGCGTGAGCCAGCGCGGCCGCGTGAACGATCGGCCGACCACGCTGAAGGTTCTGCGGTCGTGCGCTGCTACTGCGCGCGCCAGCGCAGCGGTGTCGATATGGATCGGCGCCCGATCTGCGTAGTCGCTGAATGCGCGAGCGAGCGACGCTTCGAAGGCCGTCTCGTTGCTGAAGGTCATGCTGATTCCCCCTCTGTCAGCTCGGCCCGGAGACGCTCAATCAAGCGCGATAAGCGGCTTCGCACGCCGGACGCTGATATTCCCAGTGCGCCTGCAATCTCTGTCGAATCAAAGCCAGCGACAAAGCGCAACGCCAGGAGCCGCCGGTCGTCACCACTGAACTTGCGCAGTGCGCGTTCCAAGTCGACTGTCTCCGCACTTGCCGCAGGGTCGACGGAACCGGGGCGGTCCAGCCGTTCTGAGATGTCGACCACGTTTCCCCGGCGGGCACGGCGACGTTGCTGACGCGCCTCATTGGCCGCGATGGCAATCAGCCACGGGCCGACTTGAGCGTGATCACGCAGTGACCGCAAACGCTGCCAGGCGATCGTCCACGCCGACTGGACGGCGTCGAGCGTCAGGTCGCGGTCGCCCACGATGACGTACGCCACGCGCGACATCGCCCCAGTGTGTTCGGCAATGAGTCGCGCAAACGCCGTCTCGTCGCCGGCGACCGCGCGCTCAACGAGTCCATCCCGAGCGGTATGCGGCGCGGCGGCGAGATCAGTCACATGAGGTAGATGCGAGGCTACGCCAAGGTGTCCCACTCCAGCCCAGGAATCTCGGGTTGATCAGGGGCGAACCCGATCAAACCAGCAGGTAGGTCAAATCCGCACTTGACATCGGTGCGCGCGGCCCAACACTGCACGCAGGGCCCGCGGGCCGGTCAACGACTGCGTGGGGGGTCGTCCGACCTGGCGCGGGAAGAGGGACAGAGGAGGTCAACCCCATGGGCTTCGCTTCCGATATGGAAACGACCGCCGGCGCCGATGAACGGCAGCTGGCCGCTCTCGGCTACCGCCAGCAGCTGAGCCGCTCGCTCGGTCTGCTCTCGAATTTCTCGGTGGGTTTCACGTACCTCTCACCGATCGTCGGCGTCTACACGCTCTTCGCCTTCGGCCTTGCGGCGGCCGGACCGGCGTTTATCTGGACCTACCCGATCGTTCTGATCGGTCAGTTCCTGGTGGTCTTCACCTTCGCCGAGATCGCCTCGCAATACCCCATCGCCGGTGGCATCTTCCAATGGGCGAAACGCCTCGTTGGGCCGCGCTACGGGTTCATGGCGGGCTGGATCTACACGATGGCGCTGCTGATCACGGTCGCCGCGGTAGCCTTTTCGGCGAACGCCTATGCAGCACCGTTGTTCGGCTGGGAGAACACCTCGCTCACGACGATCGCCGTGGCCGTCGTGGTCATCGTCGCGGGCGGCATCCTGAACATGCTCGGCATCCGGCGACTGGCATTCCTGGCTCGGCTGGGCGTCGCTGTCGAGGTTGCCGGAACCGTCGGGCTCGCCGCGTGGCTGTTGCTGACCGACCGGCACCAGGATGTCGGAGTGATCTTCCAGAGCAATGGCGCCGGTGCAGGTGACTTCTTCGGGGCGTTCCTGGCAGCGGGGCTCGCAGCCGTCTGGGTGTTCTACGGCTTCGAAGCGTGCGGCGATATCGCCGAGGAAGTACATGACCCGGGGACCAAGGTGCCGCGGGCGATGATGTGGACGCTCCTCGTCGGCGGTCTGACGACCATCTTCCTCGTCTTCGCGCTCATTCTTGCGGTGCCCGACATCGGCGCGGTCATCAGCGGCGCTGACGCGACGCCTATCGACTCGATCCTGGCGTCGCAATTCGGCGATACCGGCTCGAAGATCGCGCTCGCGCTGATCCTGTTCGCCTTCGTGTCGTGCACGATCGCGATTCAAGGCGCAGCAGTGCGACTGGTCTACTCCTTCGCTCGCGACGGGATGATCCCGGGCGCGGCAACCCTGTCACGTGTCAATCCGCGCTTCCACATGCCGCCCGGCGCGGTCGTGGTGGCCGTGGTCATCCCGGTGATCATCACCCTGCTGCCGTCGGCGACGGTGGCGAAGATCATCACCTTTGCGACTGTCGGCATTTACCTCGGCTTCCAGGCCGTTGTTCTCGCGGCGATCATCGCCCGGCGGCGCGGCTGGGTGCCGAGCGGCAAGTTCACCCTTGGCCGCTGGGGCATGACGGTGAACGTCCTCGCGTTGGTTTATGGCGTCTCGGCCATCATCATCCTGTCATTGAAGACGCCGGCCGCGACCGATGACTTCTTCGACAAGTGGCTCGTGCCGGTCAGCGCTGCCATCGTGGCTTTGATCGGCCTCGTGTGGCTGCTCGTGGCGCGGCCCACGGTGAAGGTCCAGGAGGGTGCCGCTTCGTCCGAGGCCAGTCCCTAGATCCTGAGGCGGTTGGCACAAAAGAGGGCGGCTCCGGAAATCCCGGGCCGCCCTTCTCATTCGCGGGAGTAGACCGCTCCGCTATGCGGTCGGGACGGGCGTCACCAAAGGCGTCCAGCCAGGCGCCGGGATGCACAGGACATCACCTGGGCGGATGTCGCTGTAATCGTTGCGGCCTTCGAAGGGCAGGCCGTTGAAGTCGGCGATATCCGTCGGGCTCACCCCGTACTGCTCGCCGATGCTGACCAGGAAGTCGCCCGATTGAACGGTGTAGGCCTCGTAGCCGTCGCACCTTGATGCCGGGTTAGGGATCTGCAGCACATCACCCGCGTGGATGACGTAGTTGGGCGGCAGGAGCTGGGGGTTGGCGGCAATGAGCGCATCGACGCCGATCCCGTATTTGTTGGCGATCAGCGTCAGGTTGTCGCCGGGCTCGACGATGTAGGTCCCGCCCAGGCTGGGCTGAACGGTCGGCTCGGGTGAAGGTGACGCTGTCAGCAGAGCCGTGGGCGTCGCGGTAAAGGTCGGCAGCGGCCCAGTGTTGGGCGGCGGTGTCGCGGTCGCGCTGGCGCCGCCCGGAACCGCGAGCAGGTTGGTGAACAGCCCGACACCGATGACGGTGGTGGCCACGGCGACGACAAGCAGCAGGTTGACGATCAGGGAAAGGCGCATGGGCCGCGATTCTAGTCCGGGAGCCCGTTTGGAGGCGTGGTCCGCCCCTCGCCCCAGACTTCGGGCCCGCAGATGAAGGGCCGCGGCGGCTGAGCGTGCGTCGCGCGCCACTGAGCGATCTCGGATTGGGAACGTGGCAGACGGCCGTCGTCGAACATCGCGTCCACTTGCGCGCGCACGTCGGTGAAGTCGCGCCACTCGTGGAAGGGCCAGCCCTCCGCCACGCAGATGCGCGTCAGCGCGCCAATTGCGAAGGTCACGTCGGCGTGCGCGGCCGCATAGCGATCGCTCATGCCATCACCGATGAAGACGACGACGCGGCCCACTGCCTGATGAAGCCGCACACGCTCGCGCTTGCACGTGCCGCACACAAAGCATGCCGGGTGGCCGTACGGGAAGGACATGCCCGCGCCGCCGCCGGCCAGGGTGTTCTCGTTGGTCGCGACGGGCACGTCGCCAAGGCCGAGCGCAGCAAGGTTTGGGCGGACGTAGAACCCGAGCCCGTCGCTGACGACCTCGACGAGGGCGCCGCGTTCCCGGACGGCGCGTACAAACGAAACGAAGCTCTGGTCGTGGGGCATCGCCGCTGCTTCGGTGCGTAACAGCTCAGCGTCGTGCGGCAGGACGTCCATGTCCCAGCGCATCAGCTCGCGCGAGCCGACCTCGCCTGCGTCGTACTGGGCGTCCTTGCGCGCGATCTCGACCTTGTCCGGGTAGTGCCGCGCGAGCAGCTCGTCACCTATGTCAACGCGCGAGATGGTGCCGTCGTAGTCGACCAGGAAGCTGACCGGCGCCCCGGTCGCGTCGGCCGGCGCGGGAATGCCGGCCCGATCTTTTCTATTTCCGGCTTGCTGGCTTATGCCTCGCTGACCTCGTCGGCCGAATCCAACACGAGATCCATGGCCTCGTCATCCGCTTCCTCGGTCAGCTTCAGCCAGATGAATAGGCCGGCCAGCGCCACCAGAGGCACGACGATGACCGCCGCCAGCAGCAGCACGAACAGCAGCACGAACAGCTTGATCAAACGCTTCACAGGATCCTCCTGTCGCTTACCCGGCGGCCAGCGTAGCAAATGTGGCGCGACGGCTCGTTCAGCGGCCGCGCGCGCTCATCCCGGCAGCGATCATCGCACCCATCTCGTCGCGCGTGAACTCGACGATCATGTGGCGCAGCCCGGCGCGCGTCTGCATCAGCAGGCGCACCACGAATTGCTGTTCCTGCTCGAAAAAGAAGACGTCGCGTGGCTGCTGCTGATCGAGGTAAACCCCAAGGGCGCGCAGCGCAGGCTCGTAGAACGCCTGGTTGTTGTTCGGCGTGGCTGGCGCGCCGCGCGGTCGGCGCCGAGCAACTGCTTCCTCCATGAAGCGCGCGATGTCGTCCTCGCGCAGCACGACCGTCTCCTTGTGGAGCCGCGCGGCTGGGTCGTTGAACGGCCGCTCCTCATCGGCGACAAGTGCCAGGCCCTGGATGATGAAGCCGTCTTCGGTCTCATTGAGCGTGATCTCGCGCATGCCGCGCTGGTCGAGCAGGGCGCCGATGGAGCGCAGCACTTCCTCGTAGTTCTGGCGCGGCGCCCCCTCGTAGATGCGCATCTAGCAGGGGTTCGCGGTCGGCGACGGCTCCGGCGTGGGTGACGGCAGATCCACGGGGCTCACCGACGGCACCTCGCCACCGCTCGTGTAGAGACTCGCGTCGCCGAATATCGCCATCGACAGGGCCGCGACCGCGTCGATCTTCAGGAACTGCACCGACCTGCCGTTGGTTTCGCTGACCGGCGGATGCCCGGCCCACACCGGCGGCTGGAACACGAACTGTCCGGTCGGTTCGTCCTGCACCTGGTTGGCCAGGGCCAGCAGCTGGTCGATGCGATCGGAGGGGAAGTTGGTGTGCACCAGGCCGCCCACAGTGGTGACGATCTCGGGCAGCCGGGCCAGGTTCCCCGGCTGGAGTATTGCAGTCCGTAGCGCGCTCAGGAGCTGCTGCTGACGCTTGGCCCGGGCGAAGTCGCTGCTGCCGTGGCGCGAGCGAGCGTACGCGAGCGCCGTGTCGCCATTCATGTGGTAACGGCCGGGCTGGAGGGTGAAGCCCAGGTCGCGGCCGTCCATCCAGTGGTAGCTCGAATCCTCGATCAGCTTGGTGTTGCACACGTCGACGCCGCCGACCTCGTCGATCAGCTGCGGGAAGCCGCACACGTTGATCGACGCGTAGTAGTCGATAGGGATACCGAGCAGGTAGCCGATCTCGTATGCCAGTGCCGGTTGGCCCGGTTCGGGAAAGGTCTCGGGGTGCTGCTTGGTGTAGCCAGCGAACGTGTTGAGCTTCCAGTAGCCGGGCATTGTCCCGCCGAGATAAAGCGGGAAGCCCGCGAGGTCGCGCGGGAAGCTGAACATGAATACGTCGCCTGTATCGGCATTCGCGCTGACAACCATCATCGTGTCGGTGTTGGCGCCGGTCACCATGCCACCGGCGCAGCGCGTGTCCAGGCCGAGCAGCAAGACATTCAGCCAGCCGTCAGCCTCTGCATCGAGCTGGGTGATGTCGAACGACGGCGACGGACCGGGTTGGATCGTCGCCGGCGGCTCGGTCGGCTCGGGCGTGTCCTCGGGCGGGATGGTGGGCCCGCCTGGTGAGGGAGTCGTGCTGGGGACGACGGCGATGCCACTGGGAGTTGGTTGAGGGCACTCGAGCGTGGGGTCGCAGCCCTGGCCGAAGCTGCGGTCCGCAACGGACAGTCGGTACATCCAATCGGCGCCGTACAGCGTGGCCGCGGCGAGGGCCAGCACGAGGACCGCCGGCGCGATCACGGCGTTGGTGCCTAAGTGCCGCCCGTCGCGCCACGCGTTGATGACGTTCAGGATCCACCACGCGCCCACGAGCAGCACCAGCAGTGCTGCGCCCAGGGCGATCGTCGGGTTGAGCAGCTTCGCGCCGGTGCGATTCACGCCGTCGATCGCCACGAACAGGAGCAGGACGACGACAAGCGCCACGATCGGCGCCGCGAAAGCGATCGCGGCCCGGCGATGGCGCAGATATGCCTGGCCCAGGCCAGGGAAGACGAAGCTCAGTGCCGCCGCCACGACCCCCGAGCGCTTCCGTGTCTCGGACAGGCTGAGCCGCGGCGATGGCGACAAATTGCGATTCAAGCTGAGGGCGTGCCTCCTGCTGTCAGGCGTAACTCTATTCGTCAGTGGCTTGACGCGTGACGCGCGGCCTACGTTCCCGTGTGACGGCGCTCACGCGTTCCCCACTGGCAACGGCCGATGGTACGGGCGGCCATGGTTGCGCCGGGCGGTTGAGCCGAACGGCCGATCCGAGCGATCATGGGCGCGATGAACGCCGTGTGTTCGTCCAGCCGACGCCGAGCCACGCTCGCGCTCGGCCTGGCCTTATCGCTCACCCTGGGCCTCGCCGCGCCCGTTGGCGCCGCCGGCGCGCCGTTCCTGCCGGAAGCGCCAAGCTGCCCAGTGTTCCCGACAGACAACGTCTGGAACAAGCCAGTAGCGACACTGGCGGTGCGGTCCGACTCGGCCACGCTCATCCGCAGCATTGGCTTGGGTGAGTACCTCCATCCCGACTTCTCGTCATACGACGCTGGGGGCTATGGCATTCCCTACAACGTCGTCGCAGGGGGCCGGAAGAAGGTGTTCGTCAAGTTCGGCTATGCCTCCGAATCGGACAGGGGTCCATACCCCATCCCGCGCCGGCCCAAGATCGAGGGCGGCAGCGACCGCCACATGCTGATCGTCGATCGCGACAACTGCGTCCTTTATGAGTTGTATGCCGCGCGCAAGACGTCGACCGGATGGAAGGCCGGCTCAGGCGCGATCTGGAATCTCAACTCGAATGCCCTGCGTCCGGCAGGCTGGACATCTGCCGATGCCGCCGGGCTGCCCATCCTCCCCGGTCTCGTGCGCTACGACGAGGTTGCCGCCGGCGTCATTCGCCACGCGCTGCGCTTCACGGCGCCGGTCACGCGCCGCCAGTACATCTTCCCGGCGCGCCATTTCGCCGCGGACTCGAATGACGCGGCGCTGCCGCCGATGGGGCTACGCGTGCGACTGAAGGCCAGCGTGGACATTGCACACTTCGGCCCGCAGGCGCGCGTGCTGCTCCAGGCGCTCAAGGACTACGGCATGATCCTCGCCGACAACGGCTCCCCTTGGTACGTCACCGGCGCACCGAATGCGGGCTGGGACGATGACGACATGCACGAGCTGCAGACGCTCCACGGCTCCGACTTCGAGGTGGTCGACACCTCGTCGCTGACGAGCGGCTAGCGACCGCTCGCCAGGGCCCCGGCGATCTGGGCGGCGATTGACGCGTTGTTCTCGATGAGTGCCAGGTTTGCCGTGACCGAGCGGCCCTGCGTAATCTCGGCGACGCGGGCGAGCGTGTAAGGCGTGGCAGCAGGGCCGTGCACGCCCGCCGCCACGGCGTCTGCGGTGGCCTGAGCCACGGCCGCCTCCGCTTCGTCGGCAGGCAGCGCGGCGCTCTCCGGCAACGGCGCACAGATGATCAGGCCGCTCCCGAGACCCAGCGCCCAGTGGGCGGTCGCAAGATGGGCGGCGGCCGTGGCATCCGCGACCGAGCCGCCCAGGGTGCGACCGCTCGATCGGGCGTAGAAACCGGCGAGGTCGGTCGTGCCCCAGCCGAGCACCGGCACGCCGCTCGTTTCTAGGTACTCGAGCGTCAGGTCGATGTCGAGCATCGATTTGGGTCCCGCGCACACGACCAGCACCGGCGTTTGGGCGAGCTCGTCGAGGTCAGCCGAGACGTCCATTGTGAGCGCGCCACCGCGATGAACTCCGCCGATCCCGCCGGTGGCGAAGACCCGAATGCCGGCCAGGTGCGCGGCGATCATCGTTGCCGCGACGGTGGTCCCCGCCCAGCCGCCCTCGGCAAGCGCCAGAGCGAGCGTCGAGCGCGAGGCCTTGCGGGGCGCGGGCGCGGCGGCCAGCGCCGTCAGCTCGTCATCTGACAGCCCGACGACAAGCAGGCCGTCGCGCACCGCGATCGTGGCCGGCTCGGCGCCACCCGCGCGCACCGCGACCTCCATGCGCCGCGCCGCCTCCAGGTTGAGCGGCGGCGCAAAGCCGTGCGTGATCAGCGTCGATTCGAGCGCCACGACGGGCCGCCCGGCGCGCAGTGCCTCGGCGACGCGCGGCGCGATTTCGAGCGGTGGCGATGGGGCGTCAGTCACAGCTCGAGCTCCTTGCGTGGTCCGCGAATGAACGTGGCGGCGGCTTTCTGTCCGTCGTACGCCGCGTGGCGCAGGTCCAGGCGCCGCAGGGGGCCGGGCGCGCGGCCCGTCGAGATCAGCGAAAAGAGGAAGCCCGCATCGAACGCGTCACCGGCGCCTGTGGAGTCGGTCGCCTTAAGTGGGCGGGCCGCGATATCCATCTCGACGTCGCTCCATAGCACCGTGCAGCCAGCGGCTCCGGCCTTGACGACAACGATCGGCGCGAGCTCGAGCAATTGGCGCAGGTTGCGCGGCCCGACAAGCGCGGCCGCCTCGTCGCGATTCGCAAATAGCACGTCGCACTTCACGGCCGCGATTGTCGCCCTTGCCGCCACGGAGCCGCCCGCCAGCAATGGCCGACGGGATGCGAGGTCGACCGATACGAGGGCGCCGGCCGCACGCGCGACACGAGCGGCGCGCAGCGCCGTATCGGACAGTGGCGCATTCAGCAACGAGTAGGCCGGCAGGTGCAACGCGTCCGTCGCCTTCAGCAATGTCGAGAAAGCCGGTTGCCAGCGCAACGAATCGGCCGTACCGCGGTCGGTCAGGAAGGAACGTTCCCCGCTTGCCGCAAGCGACACCACGAGCCGCGCGGTGTGGCCCTTGTTGTGCGTCAACTTCAGACTGACACCGTCGCTCTTGAGCGCCTCGCCGACCAGGTTTCCGAGGCGATCATTTCCTACCGCGCCAACGAAGGTCGCCGCACCACCCAGACGAGCGAATGCCCGCGCCGTATTGGCCGCCGACCCACCGGCGCGAAATGAGATCTGAGCGGGCACGTCCGTCCCGCTTTCGATCCGGGCCGACTGGCGTACCACGATGTCGAGGGTGAGATCGCCGATCGTGAGCAGCCGCGGTCTTCTTTGAGGCACGCCAGCCATGATATGAAGGCTTGACGTCCCACGAAGGACTACGCGCTAGGCTAGGCAGCAGCCCATGACTGACTCGACCCACGATCTCAACGCGTGGCAGGAGCTTGCCCAGCAGCTGCGGGTAGATTCGGTGCGTTCGTCGAGCCTCGCCGGATCGGGCCACCCGACATCATCGCTATCCGCGGCCGAGCTCATGGCGGTCCTCATCGCCAAGCACCTGCGCTACGACGTGTCATCGCCACGCGCGGCCAACAACGACCACCTGATCTTCTCCAAGGGCCACGCATCGCCGTTGTACTACGCGATCCTGCTGGCCATCGGCGCGATCGGCGAGGAAGAGTTCGCGACGTACCGCCGGCTCGGCAGCCGCCTGGAGGGTCATCCGACGCCGATCCTGCCGTGGGTCGACGTTGCCACGGGGTCGCTGGGCCAGGGTCTGCCCATTGGCGTTGGTGTGGCCATGGCCGGCAAGTCGCTCGACCGCCTGCCCTATCGGGTGTGGGTCCTGTGCGGCGACGGTGAGCTCGCCGAAGGTTCGATCTGGGAAGCCGCCGCCCAGGCTTCGTACGACAAGCTCGACAACCTCGTGGCGATCCTCGACGTCAACCGCCTGGGCCAAACCGGGCCGACGCGTTACGAATGGGATCTCGACATCTACGCACAGCGTTTCAAAGCGTTCGGCTGGCACACCATCGAGATCGACGGCCACGATGTCGCCGAGGTCGACGCCGCGTACACGAAGGCCGCGGCAACAGAAGGCAAGCCGACGGCGATCATCGCCAAGACCGTCAAGGGCAAGGGCGTCAGCGCGGTCGAGAACAAGAACGGCGCGCACGGCAAGCCCGTGCCCGACGAGGCGGCCGCGATCGAAGAGCTCGGTGGGCGGCGCAATATCCGGCTCAAGCCCAATCTGCCGGAAGGCAAGTCAACCGCCCACGCGTTCCGCGGCGCCGGGCCGCTCAGCCTGCCACGCTACGAGAAGGGCACGCAGGTCGCGACGCGCAAGGCGTACGGCGATGCGCTCCTCGCGCTGGGCAAGGCAGATCCGCGCATCGTGGTGCTCGATGGCGAGGTCGGCAACTCAACTTATACAGAAACGTTCGGCAAGGATTTCCCAGAGCGCTTCTTCCAGATGTACATCGCCGAGCAGCAGATGCTGAGCGCGGCGGTCGGCATGCACGTGCGCGGCTGGAAGCCGTTCGCGGCGACTTTTGCCGCGTTCCTGACGCGCGCCTACGACTTCGCGCGCATGGCCGCGG
>JAXDLE010000093.1:0-2966 GCA_034666725.1 Chloroflexota bacterium | reverse complement strand
GATCGGGCGCCCGGACATCCTGCTGCATCTCGCTTGGGACGGGCTGCCCAACTACCAGTCTTCGCGACATCTCGAGACCGAGCTTCCGATCCAGGTCGCCTTTCTCGACGGGCTCATCGAGGCCGGTCTGCCGTCCCTCTTGGTCACGGGCACCTGTTACGAATACGGCCTGCTCGAGGGCGAGTTGGTCGAGGGCGCCGCGGGATCGCTGACCAATGTCTATGCCCGAGCCAAGGTCGCGCTCTACGAAAAGCTTTGCAGGATGAAGGAAGCTCATCCGTTCGCACTGATCTGGGCCCGGCTGTTCTATTTGTGGGGTCCGGGTCAGGCCGCCGGCTCGCTTTTCAGCCAGTTGAAGGCGGCGGCGGAACGCGGCGACGAACGCTTTCCAATGTCGAAGGGCGAGCAGCTGCGCGACTACCTTCCGATCGAGGAGGCCGCTTCAAAGCTCGCCGCGCTGGCGATGCTCCAGGAGGACATCGGCCTCGTCAATCTCTGCTCGGGACGGCCGACTTCGGTTCGGTCACTGGTCGAGGGTTGGCTTCGCGAGTTCGGCTGGAAGATCGATCTGGAATATGGCGCCTTGCCCTACGCCGAGCATGAACCCTTCGCCTTCTGGGGCTCGACCCGGAAACTCGATTCGGCGCTTGCCCGCGACTGATCGTCAGCTGAGGCGGAATTGGCGCAGGATCGCCCAGTGCGCCCAGACATAGTTGAAGAAGAACAGAATGACGGTTGCAAGAGGTGCGGCAACCGCGACCGGCCATCCAAGGCCCGAACAGAACAGCACCATCAACGCCAACGAAATTGGATAGCCCAGGGCGATTCCCCCGGCGAACCGCATGAAGCCCTCGACCGAGCGCTCCGTTCCGAACGTGAAGCAACAGTGCAGGAAATAGCCGAGCGGCGTCACTACGGTCGCGGAGATGAGCGTGGCCGGCAGATAGTTGATGCCGATGAAGTCGCCGCCGATCATGATGATGTTGTGGGTCAGCGCGCATATTGCGCCGACCGTCACATAGCGCCGGAGGCGGGCGAATAGCGATCTCCCAGTCACGGACTGACCAGCATCATCAAATTGTTGCGCCACGGACGAACGCGACGCTCTGCCGTCACCGCCGCCGGACCGAAACTCTCCGCCAGCAGCGCGCGCGCTTCCTCGCGGTTGAGAAAGCTGACTTCATCGCCGGTCAGCCACCGGTCGGACGCGACGCACATCCAGTGGATCGGCGTTCGCGTGCGCTCCCACTCCTTGAAGATGAAGGCGCCGCCGGGCGCGAGCGCCGCTCTTGCCGCACCGATGATGTCGGTGCGCAGCGAAGCCGGAACGTGATGGATAACGTCGGCGATCATGACCATGTCGAATGAAGCGGGCGATTCAGCGGCGATGTCCTGCACGGTGCGCTGCTCGAACGTGACATGCTCGGTTGGACCTCGATAGAGCCGCCCCACGCGCGGCGTGATGTCGATCGCCGTTATCCGCGCATCGGGGTAGGCAATCGCGAGCCGCTCGGTCACGGCCCCTTCGCCGCATCCCACCTCAAGGATCGCACCTGCTTGTGGGACCCAGTCCCGCACCGCGGCGACATAGTCGTCCAGATCGATGTAAATAGACCGGTAGGCCCCGGTGATCTGATGTTCGAATGGGCCGAATGCCCGCCGCACTGCCGGACCGATCGCCATCTCAAAGCGCTCCCGACATTTTCGCCCGAAGGCGCGGGAGCAAGCGGTCCTTGAGGCGGGTGTCGCGGAGAAACTGCATCGTTCCGACTGGCCCGAGCGAGAGGATCTGCCAGGCCGCGCCGACGAGATTCTTCCAGCTGCCGGCGGCCGCCGTCGCCAGCGACACGTTGACGGCGATCGCCGCGCGGGCGCGGCTTTCGACGCCGCGGCGGGCGGCTCGCGGCACCTTGCCCAGATGACGGTCGAGCACCGTCTGCATCTGCGAGCGGAAATCCTCCGGATTGCGCGATCCCGTCACGGTCAACGAGTTGCCGTGAATCCTGAAGCCCGTCGTGACATCGGCATGATACATCACCGGTCCAGCCTCCACGAGTTTCAGCCACACATCCCAATCCGCAGTGTACCATAAGCTCGGGTCGACGCCCCCTGCGTCGAGCCAGGCGCTCCGCCGGAACACGGGAGCGAGCACCGAGATAAAGTTCTGGACGAGCAGTCGTTCGAGCACGAACGTCCGGTCGAGGGGCCTTTCGGCCGGAAGCGGACAGGTCCAGCGGCCCAGCCCGCTTCCATCGCGATCGATAATCAGCGTCGGCGCGAGGTGAAGCGAGGTCTCGGGCGAATTGGCGAGCCAGCGCCGGACGGCGGAAATGCGACCCGGGAGCCAGACGTCATCCTGATGCAGCATGCAGACATGATCGGCCCTGGCCTCTTCGACCCCGAAATTGGTCTTGGTCTGCCACCGGTCGAGGTCACGCCGGTCGATGATGCGGATGGGCAGCCGACCCGAATAACGCCGAATGATTTCCGCCGTGGCATCGTTCGGGCTGCTGTCGATTACGACGATCTCGACGCCGTCCATCGGTTCGCCGGCGAGCGAGCGCAGGGTCGCCTCGATCCATGCCTCACCTTCGTGGACCGGCAGGACGACCGACAGCCAAGGTTGATCCGAAGCGGGCGACTGCAGGTCAGTCATGGGCGGGCACACCGGAGGCGGACACAAAACAGTCAGGCACTTCCTGGCGAACCGATTCGATCTGCTCCGCGAAGAGAGGGCTGTCCGGCGCAGTGACCAAAGGGAACCCGACGCGGATTTGGTCTTGGCGAGTGATCAAAGTAATCCTTCCCCGACGACACAGTGCCGCAAGAAGCTCGGCATTTGTGCCGAGACTGGAAAGCCGCAACGGACGATTGCTCAAGTCCGGAAGGTTGTGGACGTTTTCGATGGCGTTGCCGGACCATCCGCCCCGCGTCGTCATCCCCAGGTCCGTGTCGACCAACACCAT
>JAXDLE010000092.1:0-6173 GCA_034666725.1 Chloroflexota bacterium | reverse complement strand
AAGCGCTTCAATCCGTCCGTCTCGGGGGATTACTCACGCGGAACGCCGGCGCCAAGATCGCCCGAGCCCATCAATTTAGGCGCCCCCGCTGCCGCCGGGCCGATACGGCGGCGGAGTCATGATCATGACGGTCACCGGCTCCGGAATGACCCCGATCGGATCCTCCCGCGAGGGCATGCCCTCGATGAACGGCAGCAACTGCTGCTTGGCTATCTCTAGGACCCGGCGAAGCTCGGCGACCGGGTGGCGATGCTCATCCACCCGCAGGTCCAGATAGGCGAACTCCTCCTTCGCGAAGATCTTCATCGCGGCGGACTGCTTGCCGCGCTTGTCGCCGCCCGCCGCCTGACCAGCCTCCAGAGCCGACATGAGCCGCTCATGGAGCGGAAAGGCTTCGCTTCGCTCCGCCGCTGTGCCCATCGCCTCGATCGTCGCCGCGCCGACCAGCATGTTGCCCTGCACGGCGAAGCCTTTTCCGGTGCGATGACCCGCCCAATCCACGCACGCCGATCCGGTATAGGCGGCAGGGTTGCCCTGGGCGTCGACAATGCCAACCTGGCGGACATCGCGGCCCGGATCCGCCGCGATCAGTTCGCCGAGCGCCTCATGCGCCGAGAGGCCGCCGGCGAGCAGCTTCAGCCCGTCGATGCCAAGATACGGGTTGACCCAGGACTGCGTCGCGATGGCGCCGACCCCCGGCTGGACGAAGGGGCAGATCGCCCCGACGGCAGGGACGGCTGTGGAGACGCCGACACCGAGCATGCCTGTCCGCTGGCAGCGCGCCACAATGGAGAAGGTGTTGAGTTCGATCATAGAGGAACTCCCAGGTTGCGCGGGTTGCCGAACTTGGCGTACGGATCGGGCACGGCGGCGATTAGCGCGCGGGTGTAGTCGTTTTGGGGGTTGGCGAAGATCTGCGCTGCAGGGCCTACCTCGACGATCCGGCCACGGCGCATCACGGCCACATGGTCGCTCACATGGCGGATGACCGCGAGATTGTGGCTCACGAAAATCGAGGTGAGTGCGAGACCCCGCTTGATTTCCTCGAAGAGGTCGAGGATTTGCGCCTGGACCGAGACGTCGAGCGCCGATGTCGGCTCGTCGGCGAGCACGATGGCCGGTTTCAGGATGATGGCGCGCGCGATCGCGACGCGTTGCTTTTGGCCGCCGGAGAGCTGGTGCGGATAGCGGGTTGCCATTGCGGCTGGCAGACCGACGCGCTCCAGCATCTCGCCGACGAGCGCCCGACGCGACTGCCGGCTGCCGAAACCGTGCACTTCGAGCGGCGCGGCTAGGATCGCGCCTATCGTCTGGCGCGGGTTGAAGGACGACGCCGGATCCTGGAAGACGGCCTGCATCTCGCGGCGGATCGCCCTGAGGTCGCTGCCGCGCGCCGCCCAAACGTCGCGCCCCTCCACCCGCACAGAGCCCGAAGTTGGCCGGATCAATCGCAGGACGAGGCGCAGCAGCGTCGACTTTCCCGAGCCGGACTCGCCGACGATGCCAAGCGTCTCGCCACGCTGGACGGTAAGCGACACCCCATCGATGGCGCGCGGACCAATCTTGCGTCCGAACAGCCCGATTTGGTCGAAAGACTTGACCACGTCGGCGATGACGATCGCCGGCTCGCTCATCGGCGGGCCGCGGACGCAGCCCGACCGAGGACGCCGCCGGGATGGCTGATCGTCGGCGTCGCGGCGAGCAGCATGCGCGTATAGGGGTCGACGGGGTCGTTGAAGATCCGTTCGATCGACCCCTCTTCGGCAACCTTGCCCCGATGCATGACATAGACCCAGTCGCAGACCTCCGCGATGACGCCGAGGTCATGGCTGATGAACAGGATCGACGTTCCCTTGTTGTCGCGGATCTCCTTCAGGAGGTTTACCACCTGCGCCTGGACCGTGACATCGAGGGCCGTCGTCGGCTCATCGGCGATCAGGAGCTCCGGCTCGAGCGCCAGTCCCATCGCGATCATAATCCGCTGTTGCATGCCGCCGGAGTGCTGATGCGGAAACTGGGCGATAACCGTTTCGGGGTTGCGCAAATGCACGGACCCCAGCAGCGTGATCGCTTTGGCCAGAGCGGCGCGTAAGGGCTCGCGTCTGTGCAGGATCAGCGGCTCGCCGACCTGGTAGCCGACCTGCATCGTCGGATTGAGCGCCCGCATGGCGTCTTGCGGGATGAAGGCAAGGCGATCGCCTCGCAACTGCCGCATCTGCCTCCTCGAGAGCTCCAAAATCCTCCGGCCGCCGAGCTGGATTTCGCCGGCGACCCTGGCGCGTTTGGGGAGCAGCCGCAGCACGGAGAGCGCCGTCAGCGTCTTGCCGCTTCCCGACTCGCCGATGACGCCGACGATCTCCCCGGGCCAGACCTCTAGGCCGACGTGATCGACGACGCGCACCGTCTCGTCACGCTTGGGGAACTCGACAACGAGGTCGCTGACCGACAGGATCGGTGACGCGCCTGGCTGCCGGTGCTTGCGGACGTCGCTCACCCTATTACCTCATATGCGGGTCGAAGACGTCGCGAAGCCCGTCCCCGAGCAGGTTGAAACCCAGCACGGAGATGAACATCGCCATCCCTGGCACAATGCCGAGCCACGGCGCCTGGGCCATGAAGCCGCGTCCGGTATTCAGCATGTTGCCCCATGACGGATCCGGTGGCTGCGCCCCAAGGCCGAGAAAGGAAAGCGCCGATTCCAGTAGCACGGCGTAGGCGAACGCCACCGCCGCTTCGACGAGCAGCGGCGCGACGATGTTGGGCAGGATTTCGCGCAAGATGATGCGCATGTCGCTCATGCCCACAGTTCGGGCGGCTTCGACATATTGCTCCCTCAGCACCGCTTGGGCGGAGGCGCGCGCCAGCCGCGAGAAACCGGGAATGAACACGATGCCGATCGCGACCATCGCGTTCAGCACGCTCGTGCCGAGGCTCGCCATGAGCACGACGGCGAGCAGGATGGCGGGGAAGGAGAACAACAGCTCCATCACCCGCATGAGCGCAAGGTCGACGACGCCGCCGAAATAGCCGGCCACGACGCCGATCAGCGTTCCGCCGATCAGCCCGACGCTGACGGCGATGAGCGCCACCTGCATCGAGATCCGCGCGGCGTAGATCGTGCGGGAGAAGACGTCGCGGCCGACCTCGTCAGTCCCAAGCCAATGCATTGCGCTCGGTCCCTGCAGCATCTGAACGACGTCAAGCTCGATCGGCGAATAGGGCGCGATCCATGGCGCGAAAAGCGCCGCCAGCACGATAAGCCCGAGAAGGATGCTACCGACGAAAACAAGACGCCACCGCCGCCAGTCAAAGGAAGCCCCGGTCAGACCTGCCTCCCCTTGATCTGTCGCGGATCGAGCAGCACGGAGACGATGTCGACGATCAGGTTGACGGTCAGCACGAACACCGTGATCGCCAGCGCCCCGGCCAGAAGCACGGGATAGTCGCGGTTGATAATACCGACGAGCACCAGTGAGCCGATTCCCGGCAGCAGGAATATCTCCTCGATGATTACGACGCTGCCGAACAGGAAGCCGAACTCCACCGCCGCCACATTCAGATAGGGAATAAGCGCGTTGCGGATCGCGTGCCGCATCAGGATCACGCGCTCGCCGGCGCCCTTTGCGTGCGCGGTGCGGATGTAGTCGGTCGACAGCACTTCGAGCATTGAGGCGCGCATAATGCGGATCAGCAACGCCGAGGAGACCAGCCCGAGCGACAGCGCCGGCATCAGCATCTGCTTGAAATTCAGCATGAGGTCGGTGGCGGGTGGCGTGTAGCCGCCGGGGGGCAGCCACCGCAGGGTCAGCGTGAACAACAGGATGAGCAGCGTCGCCAGCCAAAAATTCGGGATCGCGCCGAACACGGTGGCAAGAAAGGTGACCAGGCTGTCCGGGCAGCGCTGGTGGCGCAGTGCGGAGAGGGCGCCGAGCGGAATCGCGATCGCGTTCGCGATGACGAACGCCAGGATGGCGAGCTCCAGCGTTACCGGCAGCCGGTTGAGGAGCTCCGGCCCAACCGCGACGCTGTTTTGAAAACTGACGCCGAAGTCGCCCTGCAGGATGCGGCCCAGCCATTCCAGGTATTGGACCAGCAGCGGCCGGTCGAGGCCGTGCTGAGCCTCGAAGCGGGCGATCGCCTGGGGCGTCGCGTCCATGCCGAGCGCCGCCTTCGCGGCGGAGCCGGGCAGGACATTGATCGTAAGAAAAAGAACCACTGACGCGGCAAGCAGGGTCAGAACAAAGGCGATGAGGCGGGTGAAGACAAGCTTGATCATCAACAGGCGCGCATCATTATAGGGCGCCGGCTTTCGAGCCGGCCGGGCGAACCGCCCAGCGGGGCGGAGCTACCGTCAGGGTTCGAGCCAAGCGTCCTTCAGCGTCTTCAGGAAGCCGGTGCGCATCGGCTTGTAGTTCTTCAGCTTGTCGGTATGAGCCGTCAGGATCCACGCATTGACGAGGGGGACGATCGGCATCTCTTCGAGGGACAGCTGCTGCTGCTTGAGGTAGGCAGCCTTGCGCGCTTCCTGCGTGGTGCCGGACTTGGCTTCGTCGAGCACGGCGTCCATCGCCTTTGAGCAGCTTTTCTGGACGTTGATCGCCGTCTCGCACTGGTAATTGCTGCTGACAAAATCGTCGGGGTCGGCGAGCGGGCTGACCCAGTACATCGTCGTGATGTCAAAGTTGCTCGGCCCCCAGATTTCGTCCCAATAGCGCGGGATCTCCATCGTGGAGATCGTCGCCCTGATGCCAACAGCGGCGAGGTTCGCCTGGATGATCGGGGCCATGGCGACCATTGCCGGGAATGACGAGGCGACGGTCAGCGAGGTCTCAAACCCGTCGGGCAGGCCGGCCTCTGCGAGCAGCGCCTTTACCTTTTCGACATCGCCGGTCGGGGCGAAATGCTTGAGGTCGGCGTAGCCCCAGTTCCATTCCGGAATAACCCCGCCGAGGATGGGCGTCGCCTGGCCGAAGAACGTCCCGGCGACGATCGCCTGACGGTCAATCGCGTGAGCGATGGCCTGGCGCACCTTCGCATTGTCCATCGGCGTCTTCGTGTTGTTGGGCAGCAGCCAGTAATAGCGCGAGCCCTCCAGCGTCTGCCCGACGAGGCCCGGGGTGGATTGGACCATCGCCCAATCCTTCGGCGGGATCTCGTTCGAAAAATTGACCGTGCCGGAGATCAGGGCGTTGGTCAGCGCCGTAGCATCGGGGATCAGGTGGAATTCCATCGCGTCGAAATATGGCTTGCCCGCTTCGTAGAAGTCGGGGTTGCGCTCGAACTTGATCATCGAGCGGGGCTGGTACGAGACGAACTTGAACGGGCCGCTACCGATCGGCTGAGCATTCAGGTCGTGACCGGAGTCCAGCAGCTTCTTGGGTACGATCGAGGAGCCCGGGAACGCCATGTAGATGAGGAACGGCCCGGTGGTCTTGCTCAGCTTGAACTTCACCGTATGCGGATCGAGGACTTCTACGTCGGCGATCGTCTCAACCTGTGACCCGTATGAATAGCCGCTGTCGGGCGCACGGATCCGATCGAAGCTGAATTTCACGTCCTCGGCGGTAAGCTCGTCGCCACTATGAAACTTGACGCCCTGGCGAAGGAAGAACGTGTATTCCAGGCCGTCCTCAGAAACCTCGAAACGCTCCGCCAGATCCGGATAGGGCTTGGCGTCCGGATCGAGAGACATCAAGGTCGAGTAGACCTGCTCGATAACCACGTGCGACATGCCGCTCGGGCCGCGGGCTGGGTCAAAGCCAGCCGGATCGGCGGAAAACGCGAGCTTCAACACGCCCCCCTGGACGGGCTCCTGCGCCAGCGCGAGCTGTTCCTCCAGCGAGCCGAGCGCCATGACCCCGGCAACCGCCGCCCCGTTTTTCAGCAAAGTCCTGCGCGTTAGTCGCTGAGCGGAATTCTTCGGCTGTGCTCCGAGCAAATCACTCATGCCGTCCTCCCTAAACGCGGCTCTCCAGCGTCTGACGATCCCGCTGTCGAAAACATTAGCTCATCGGGTCAGCCGCTAGCAAACGCCCCGCGGTTGGCGGAGCAGGGCCGCACGGATCCCTCGATATCCTTGATGATACGCGCTTATCTTCATGTTCGAGCGGGTCCATAGTGGAGCGGGCCATGGGCTCGCATGCCTACCGGGAGTGGAAGCTGTCAGTTCTTGA